>CAZPER010000101.1:0-13172 GCA_964585655.1 uncultured Gemmatimonadaceae bacterium
GGAGAAGCGGTCGTGGCCATCGCTTGCGACGAGGCGCCTCGCCATGATCCGCGCCCGGTCCGAGCGGCCCGGCCCCGATTCGGCGCAGGTTGTGGCACTCCTGGCGCACCTGGCCGCCGCCGATCCCGGGGTGTGTGAACTGGCGGTGGACATGCTGGGAAACGGCTGGAACTGGGGATCCCGGTGGGGCGAGCTCAGCGCGCTCCGGGATGCCCGGACGCCGGCCAGTGAGGCGCGCCTCCGCTACAGCGGCTCGGTGACCGACCGGCGGGCACTGCCGGTGCTCGAGGCGGCGCTGGGCCGCGAGCAGCCCTGCGTACGGCGCGCCGCCGCGCGGATGCTCGGCGGGAGCAGCCTGCCGGAAGCGTCGGGCGCCCTGCGTCGGGCGCTCGCGCACCGGGACGGCATCGTCCGGGAAGCCGCCCTGCTCGGGCTCGGCATCTCGGAGGATCCCGGGTCATTTACCGCCGTGCTGCAGGCCGTTTCCGACCGTGATCCGGAGGTGGTGCGGATGGCGGCGTGGGCCCTCGGGGAGTACGAGGACCCGCGGGCCCTGACGCCGCTGATCCGGCTGCTCGACCGGAGCGAGGCGGGGATCCGCCGCGCGGCGGTGTACGCGCTCGGCACCATCGAGGACCCTCGCGCCACCCGGCCCCTGATCCCGATGCTCAAGGACCGGGACGACGGGGTCCGGCTCGAGGCGGTCTCCGCCCTGGGAGACATCGAGGACCCGGCCGCGACGGCGCCCGTGGCCGACCTGCTGCGCGATCCCTCGCCGGACATCCGCGAGGCCGCCGCCCACGCCCTCGGCTCCATCGAGGATGCGGGCGCGGTCCCGGGCCTGATTCGGGCGCTGGAGGACCGGACGCCGGCCGTGCGCGCGGCGGCGGCGTCCGCGCTCGGCTCCATCGAGGACAACGCGGCGGCTCCCGCCCTCGGGAAGGCGCTGTCCGACCCGGTGGCGGAGGTGCGGCGGGAGGCGATCAGCGCGCTGGGCTCCCTGGACGACCTTGAGCGCGCGCCTGAGGCGCTCTTCGGCCTGATGAAGGATGCCGATCCGGAGCTGCGCCAGCTCACGGCGGAGACCCTGGGCTCGATCGGCGATCCGCGGGCGGTGCCGGCGCTCGGGGGTGCGCTGGAGGACAAGGACGTGGAGGTGCGCCGCAGCGTCGTGAGCGCCCTCGGCTCGATCGAGAGCGCGGCGGTCGCCCCGCTGCTGGTGCGGGCGCTCAAGGACGAGGATGGCGAGGTGCGGCGGCTGGCCGCGGAGGGGCTGGGACAGGACCACTAGGCGGGGAACCGGCTGGTTGGGGCCGGGGTATGGCCAACGGCGCCCGGGGGCGGTGCGTAACTCACCGTACCGGGGCGCCGTATGATGCTGGCGTCCACCAGCCCCTCACCCTCACCGGAGCACCCATGCTGTCCCTGGTCACCACCCTGGCCCTGCTCATTGCCCCGCCCGCGGTGTCCTCCCCCCCCGCGCCAGCGGTTTCCGATACGACCGGCACCACCTGGCAGATCGACGTCACCCATTCCGAACTCCTGTTCCGGGTCCGGCACCTCGTGAGCCGGGTCACCGGCACCTTCACCGACTGGGACGGGACCATCACCGGAGACCCCACCGACTGGTCACGGGGCGCCGTGACGGTGCGGATCCGGACCAAGAGCATCACCACCAACCACCAGCGGCGGGACACGCACCTCCGGTCGGATGACTTCTTCGCCACCGACTCGTTCCCGGAAATGACCTTCGTGAGCACCGGGGTCTCGTTGACTGGCGACAGCGTCACCCTGAACGGCAATCTCTCGATCCGCGGCCGGACCCGGCCCGTGGTGCTGACGGGCAGCTACCTGGGCATCACGCCGGGGCGGGAGGGCCGGGACCGGATCGGGTTCGAGGTGGCCACGAAGATCAACCGGCTGGATTACGGCCTGACGTGGAACCGTGCCGCGGAGGGAGGGGGCGTGGTGCTGGGCGACGAAGTGACGATCAGCATCACCGTGGCGGCGGTGAAGGTGGTGCCGGGCGCCGCGGCGCCCGCCCCCCCGCCGTCGCCGCCGCCGAGCAACTAGCAGCCCGGCGAGGCCCAGGAAGTGCTGGTGCCGGTGCCGTTGTCCCGGCTGTTGAAGTAGGTGCAGCCGTTTTCGTCGCCGGCTATGAAGTCGTTCCCCTGGTTGGCGTAGACCGACCAGGCCTGGCCCGGCCGCATCCCCCGCTGCCGGGCCAGGACCCAGAGATTGCCCAGGACCGGACCCCCCTCAGCGCCGAAGCTGCCCTGCGCATCCACCCACCACCGTCCCTGGTAGACGGGGGTGATGCGCAGCAGGGCGGAGACATCCGCCTCCGGCAGCTCCCGGCCATTGATGAAGACGCCGCTGTTCCCCCGTGAGGCGTCCGCGGGGAGCGGCCCGCCGAGGTCCAGGCCGGCGAGGATCCACCCCGCGGTGGGTCCGCCGTCCATCCCCCAGGCGCCGGAGCGGCGATCGTACCAGTAGCGCCCATCCTGCACCCGCACCGACCAGCGCGACTCGAAGCCCGCCACCTGCTGGGGAGTGAGCCGGACCCGGTTGACGACCACGTTCCGCTCCTGCGCCGCGAGCGGCGCCCCGGCGAGGACCAGCAGGGCCAGACCAACAGTGGGTGCGCGCATGGACGGGACGCCTCTCGCTCGGGGTCGGGGTTTCAGGTAAGATACGCCCCGACCATGTCCAAGCTCTCATTGAAGCCCCTGGTATCCACCGCCTGGCTCGGCGAGCGCCTCGGCGCGCCGGGACTCGTGCTCCTCGACGCCTCCTGGTACCTCCCCACGGCAGGCCGCGACGCGGGGGCGGAATACCTGGCGGCGCACCTTCCCGGAGCCCGGTGGTTCGACCTGGACGCGGCGAGCGATCACGCCTCCCCGCTGCCGCACATGCTGCCCCCGCCAGCCGAGTTCGCGGCCTATGCCGCCGGGCTGGGAATCTCCGATGACAGCACGGTGGTGGTCTACGACGGCTCTGGCAACAACCTGACCGCCGCGAGAGTGTGGTGGATGTTCCGCCTGTTCGGACACGAGCAGGTCGCCGTGCTCGATGGTGGCCTGGGCAAGTGGCGGGCGGAGGGCCGCCCGCTCGAGCGCGGCGCGGTCCGGGCCGAGCCAGGGCGGTTCACGGCCCGTGTCGCTGCCCTGCCGGTGCGGACGATGGCGCAGGTGGAGCTGGCGCTCGCCCGGGAGACGGCGCAGGTCGTGGACCTCCGCTCCGCCGGCCGGTTCGAGGGCCGCGAGCCGGAGCCGCGGCCCGGCCTGCCGAGTGGCCACATGGACGGCGCCATCAACCTGCCGTTCAGCGATCTGGTGGCCGCGGACGGCACGGGGCTCCCGCTCGACGCGCTCCGGGCGCGGATCCGGCAGGCGGGCATCGCGCTCGACCGGCCGATCATCGCCACCTGCGGCTCGGGCACCAGCGCCTGCAACCTGGTGCTGGCCCTGGCCCGGCTGGGAGAGGGGGAGGCCACCGTCTACGACGGGTCCTGGACCGAGTGGGCCGGCGCCGGGCGCCCCATCGTGCGCGCGGAGGGCGGCGCATGAGCAGCGCCCCATGGCTGCACAAGAAGTGGGCGTCCGGGAAGCTGCAGGATACCAATCGCCACGCCGGCTGCCTGCTGCTCGCCGTGGCGCTGTTCTGGAACGGGATCTCCTGGGCCGTCGCAGTGCCGACCGTGCTGGAGCCGAGCGCCGGCGGGGGCCGGTTCATCGCGCTGCTCTTTCCGCTGATCGGGGTGGGGCTCGCGGCGGCCGCGGTGTACGCCATCCTCCGGCGCCGGCGCTACGGCACGGCGACGTTCGCGCTGGCGACCCTGCCCGGGGTGATCGGCCGGGCCATCGCGGGCCAGATTCTGGTCGAGCGCGGCCTGGATGCGGAGAGCGACGTGGTGCTGACACTCAAGTGCGTGCGCAAGGTGGTGACGGGTTCGGGGAAGCAGCGGCGGACGACCGAGACCAGCCTGTGGGAGGCCACGCAGCAGCTCCCCGGCACCGTGGCCGACCGGGGCGTGATCCGGATCCCCGTCGCCTTCGCCATCCCGCCCGAGGCGGAACCAACCGACGAGCGCAACCTGCGCGACACGATCCAGTGGTCGCTCGAGGCCCGCGCCGCGCGGGAGGGGGTGGACTTCTACGCCAAGTTCGAGGTGCCGGTCTTCCGCACCGCCGAAAGCGCGACGCCCCTCACCGACGAGGAGCGCCGCCGCCTCGGCGCCTAGAAGTCCACCCGGTACCCGGCGGTGAGGGTCCGGCCCGGGGCCGGCCGGAAGAAGCTGGTGTTCGACGTCTCGCTGTACAGTCGGTTGGCCAGGTTGGAGAGGGTGAGGCTCACCGAGTGGCTGGTGATGCCGGCCCGGAAGAGCTTCGCCCCGGCGCGCAGGTCCTGCACCACGTAGCGCGGCGTCGGGGCCCCCACCGGCGAGCTGATCGACACGTCCTTCTGCTGCCCGTAGTACCGCGCGTCATAGCTGGCCCAGAACCGGCCGTCGGGGTGGTCGTACCGCAGCGAGCCGCCCACCCGGCTGCCGTAGGTCTGTCCCACCGGGTTGCTCGGATCCTTCACATCCTTGGCATCGAAGACGGTCAGGTTTGCCGCGGCGGAGAAGCCCGCGACCAGCCGCGCCTGTCCCGCCACCTCGAGGCCCAGGTAGCGCAGCTTGTTCACGTTCACGTTCTGGTACTCCGGCAGCCCCTGCACGGTGTCGCCGGTGGGCGCGATCGCGATCCCGTCGGTGATCTCGTTGCGGAAGCCGAACACCTCGAGCTGCAGCCGGCGTCCCCGCAGCCGGAAGCCCAGGTCCAGGTTGATGCTGGTCTCGGGCCGGAGGTCCGGCGTCTGCCGCTGGTAGCCGCTGCCTTCGGGGGTGGGGCCGGTGAAGAACCGCTCCACCAGGTTGGGGGAGCGGAAGCCGCGCCCCACCGTGCCGATGAGCGACAGCTGCTCGGTCAGGGCGTAGCTGGTGTTGAGGCTCCCGACCAGCGTGGAACTGCTGCTGGTGACGTTCGGGGTGGTGATCCCCGGCGTGGCGCGGGTAGCGGCGCGGATGTTCTGGCCCCGGACCCCGGCGATGACGGTAAGCCGCGGCAACAGCCCGAATTCCATCTGGGCGAAGGCGCCGAGGCTCCGGAAGCTCGCGTTCGGGACCTGCGGCGTGGTGCTGACCTCCGGCGTGGGGGGGCCGAAGCCGACCACGATGTTGGTCAGGGTGTCGGTGTTGGTGGAGCCGTCCCGAAAACCGTCCACGCCATAGGTCAGCAGGTGGCGGGTGCCCACCGCCTTGGCGGCCTCCACCCGGAAGCCCACGGTGCTGAGGTCGGTGTAGTTGCGGGTGGTGCTGACCAGGCCCGCGCCGGGCGGCAGGCCGGGGCCGACGAAGGGAATGAAGATGTCGAGGTTGAGGTGGCGCTGGTTGCTCTGGTAGTAGCCGGTGACGTCCACCCGGTCCGCGACCGGCAAGGAGATGCCGCGGGCGGTGTAGCCCAGCGACACCTTGTCCACGTCCTGGTCGGGGTAGGTGATGTCGATGACCGGCGCGTTCGGGGTGCCGAGGGCGGCGTTGTCCACGTAGCCGAAGCCGGTCGTGTCGGCGCTGTACCGCTCGTAGCGCACCGACAGGTTCTGGTTCTCGGCCAGGCCGTACCCGAACTGAAAGGCGGAGTTCTGGTCCTGGACATTCGTGCCGCGGACCCGGACCCCGCTCTTGAGCGTCAGGTCGCCGAAGGTTCCGGGGGGCGCTACGTAGGAGCCGGCGTCGCGGTACGAACCGAAGGCGAGGAAGTTGAACCGGCCGGCGCTGCCCGCGACCACGCCGTAGGGGCGCTGCTGGTCCCCCACGCCGGAGAACCGGTAGCCCGCGCTGCCATGCACGCTGGTGCCCACCAGCGAGCGGGGCGGCTGGCGGGTGATGAGGTTCACCGCGCCTCCGATGGCGTCGGTCCCGTAGAGCACCGACGCGGGCCCGCGCACCACCTCGACCTTGCCCAGCGCCTCGAGCGCGACAATCGAGGGAATCTCCCCGAAGTCCTGCTGGCGGCGGGAGTTGTTCATGCGGATGCCATCCTCGAGCAGCAGGATCCGCTGACCCAGCTGGCCCCGGATCACCGGTCGCGACTGGCTGGGGCCGACGCCGTTGACGTCGAGTCCCGGCAGGTCAAGGAACAGGTCAGTCACGTTTCCCGGCAGGCGGCGGGCGAGCGCGGTCGAGTCCACGACGCTCACCGGCGCCGGCGTGCGGAACACTTCGCGCAGGTCCCGGGTGGCGGTAACGGTCATCGCCGGGAGCTCGATGATCGAGTCCCGTTGCACGCGTGGCGGCGCGGCTTGCGCGGTGAGGGAGGTCGTGAGCGTCGCGAGGACCAGGACAACAGGGGTGGCGCGCATGGGAGGTTCCGGCCGCAGGGTTTGGGAGTCCGCATCCACTCGAATGCAGGGCAACGGTAGCGATCGGCAGGATGAGCGGAAATTCGTGAAGCTGCGGGGGGACCGTCCGTACAACTACGGTGCGAGCGCGCGGCGCCGTCGGGGGGCGCGTGGGCCTAAGTCGTGGCGGGGTTGGCGTTGGGGGGCGGGGCGTGGATGCGGGGAGGGGGGTGGACTAGTACGGGCGAAATCAGGCGAGTAACGCGAGGCATAGTCTTCCTCCACCAATCCCGCCTCGACGGCGAAGCGGGTGAGGCCGGCGACGGTCTTGATGTCGAGCTTCCGGGCGAGGTTCTCGCGGTAGGTCTCGACGGTCCGGGGGGAGAGGCCGAGGCGCGCGGCGATTGCGCGGCTGGTCTCGCCGGCCGCGATGCCGCCGAGGACCTCGCGTTCCCGCGGCGTGAGCCGGGCCAGGCGGGTGCCGGCGTCGTCGGCGGGCGGATCGCCGCGGAGCGCGGCGCTCAGGTGCCGGGCGACCGGGGGGGAGAAGTACGACTCGCCCTGCGCCACCGCGCGGAGCGCCGCGCGCAGTTCCGAGGGGCTGGTGTCCTTCCGGAGGTAGCCCTGGGCACCGGCCCGCACCGCCCCGACCACGTACTCCTGGTGGTCGTGCACCGAGAGGATCAGGACCCGCACCGCGGGGAGCAGTTCCCGGAGCCTGGTCGTGACTTCCAGTCCACCGGCGCCGGGCAGCGAGAGGTCCAGCACCACCACGTCCGGGCGCGCATCCCGCGCCAGCTCCAGGGCCATCTCCCCGTCGCTGGCTTCGGCCACGACCTCGACGCCGGGGGTGCCGGCCAGCACGTGGCGGATCCCCTCCCGCACCAGCGCGTGGTCGTCCACCAGCATGACGCGGAGGGTCGGTTCGGTCATCAGCCCAGGCCGGCGGGAAGGGGAAGGGTCAGCGCGAGACGGGTGCCGCGGTCGGCACGCGGTTCGAGAATAACCTCTCCGCCGAGGGTGGAGAAGCGCTCCCGCATCCCGGCGAGGCCGGTGTGTTCCTCGACCTCCGCCTCGCCGATGCCGCGCCCGTCATCCTCGACCTGGATGACCAGGCTCCGGCCGTCCGTGTGCAGCGACACCGTGGCGCGGTCGGCGTCGGCGTGGCGGGCCACGTTGGAGAGTCCCTCCTGCACCGCGCGGAACACCGCAAGCTCCGCCAGCTGGGGCAGGGAGGGGAGCGACTCGGGCAGGGTGCACGAGGTGGGGATGCCGGTGCGGCTCCCGAAGTCGGTCACCAGGGCCCGCAGGGCGGGGAGCAGCCCCAGGTCGTCGAGCAGCGACGGCCGCAGCTGGTCGGTGACGCTCCGGATGCTGGCCATGCCTTCGTCCACCAGCGCGGTGACCCGCGCCAGCCGTTCCGCCTGGGGGGGCGGCACCTCTTCCCGCACGATGCCGAGCTGCAGCTTCACGGCGGAGAAGACCTGCGCCGTCTCGTCGTGGAGCTCGAGGGAGAGCCGCCGGCGTTCGGCCTCGTGCTGCTCCACCATCCGGACCGAGAGCCGCTCCAGTTCCTCGGTCCGGCGCCGCAGCCGCCGGTCGAGGTCGGTGTTCTCCAGCGCCGCCCCCACCTGCTGTCCCAGCGCCACCAGGAAGGGGGTGTCGAGCGCGGCGAAGGGATCCCGCGCGTCCCCCACGATCAGCATCACGCCCGCGACGACGTTCCGGCGCATCACCGGCAGGGCGGCGATGTAGGCGAAGTCCCCGCTGCTGCCGGAACTGGGCCGCGCGGTCGCCAGCACCTCGGTGATCCGTTCCATGGCATCGCCGCCCGGCGCCTGGCCCTCCCAGGGGGCGCAGGCCGACAACGCCCGCACCACGACGCCGCGCTCCCGGTCAAAGAGCGCGCTGCCCCTGACGCCGGGCAGCACCAGGGCGCGGCCCAGCAGGGCGCCGGTGCCGTCCGCCCCCTGTTCCCCGCGCTGGAGGTCCCCGGACAGGGTGGAGAGGGCTCCGAGGCCGCGTTCCAGGTCCTCGATGACGAGGATCAGGATCCCGCCGCCCACCAGGAGGGCGAACACGATGTCGAGATAGTAGCCCCAGGGGTTCCAGGCGCCGCGGGCGCGCAGCACGGGATAGTCGAGGTGGTGCAGGCCCCAGAGCAGGAAGGCGATGCCGAGCAGCAGTGCCCCCGGCGAGCCCGTCTTGCGGCGGAAGCGGAAGAAGACCCAGGCGGTCCAGAGGGTGGCGGCACTGAGGAAGAGCACGGCGGGGAGCGCGGCGTAGAGGAACCGTTCCTCGACCCCCAGGTGAAAGATGGCGAAGAACGACCAGAGCGGCGGGAAGAGCACGGCCAGCCAGAACACCGGCCGGAACTTCACCCCGCGCGAGAACACCATCGCGCTCCACAGCAGAGCGAGGGCGGTCCACCCGGTGGCCACCTGGTGGGCATAGAGCCAGAAGGGGCGCGTGGTCTGGACATAGATGAGGATGGCGCCGAGCCGGACGAGGTACAGCGTCCACGCCACGGCCCACCAGAAGAAGTGCGGCTTCTGGAACCGGACGTAGAGGAGGACGCAGACCGAGACCAGGCCGAGGGTGATGGTGGCCTGGAGCAGCGCGGCGTGCAGCTCGCTGAGCGGAAAGGGGACCTGGGTCAGCGGGGCGCCGGCCTGCGGCGGCGGGGTCAACGGGCGAAGATCCGGCTCATGTCGCGGAAGGTCTTGAACTCGAGCGCATTGCCGGAGGGATCCAGCAGGAACATCGTGGCCTGCTCACCGACCTGTCCGGCAAAGCGGATACCCGGCTCGATGACGAACCGCACGCCGGCGGCGCGGAGGCGCTCCGCCAGCGCCTGCCAGGCCTCCCACTCGAGGATCACGCCGAAGTGCCGCACCGGGACCTCCTTGCCGTCCACCTGGTTGGCCCGGGCCGGTCCGGTCTCCTCCGGCGCCAGGTGGGCCACGACCTGGTGGCCGTGAAAATCGAAGTCCACCCAGTGGTCGGAGCTGCGGCCCTCGGGGCAACCGAGGAGACCGCCATAGAACGCGCGGGCGGCGGCGAGGTCGTGCACCGGGAAGGCCAGGTGGAACGGAGGCGTCGGCATCACAGCTTCTCCCAGCGGATCTGGCGCCACCCCTGCGGGCCCAGGGTGAGGCGGGTGGCGATGACCCGATCCCGTTTGCGCTCCACCTTGCCGTTTACCCGCACCAGGGTGAGCTGCTCCCGGATCCGGGCATAGACGACTTCGCCCTGGCGGCTGACCAGCAGGACCTCGTACACCGGCTCGATGTTCCCGATGTTGTCGTCCAGGAAGATCTCCCGCCACTCCCGCGATTCGTTCTCGGTCAGGTTCGGCAACAGGCGCTGGACCTCGCCGAGCTGGCGGGCGCGGATCGCCTGCTGCAGCTCGACGTAGAACCGGCTCACGGCGGCGGAGTCGGTCAGGATCGGCGTGGGCGAGGTCACCGCGCTGCCCGGATCGGTGCGGCCCGTGGGGTTGGGCCGGTTGGCGGGGACGACCGGGCCGGGCAGGGTGGGTGCCGGACGGCGCGTGGACGTGTCCACCGGCACGACGGCAACCGGCGCGGGAGGCGCCGCCGTACTCCAGAGGCTCGCGGCCCGGGAGAGGAGGACGGTGGCCTCGAGCTTGTCGCCGGCCAGCGCCAGCGACTCCGCCACCGAGCGGATCGAGTCGCCCGCGGCGAGCGAGGCCGGGGTGGCCCCGGCGGTGGCGGCCAGGTCGCGGGCATACTCGGCCGCGCCCCGGGCCCGGAGCAGCAGGCTGTCGAGCCGCCCGGCAAGGGTGTCCGGGGGCGGGACCGAATCCACCACCGCCACCCGCTCCAGCTGGCCCCGAACGACCAGCATCGCGGCAAGCGCCCCCAGCCCGGCCAGCAGCAGCCCGCCGAGGATGCGGGTGACGCGGATCCGGCGCTGCCGGGCCGCAGTGCGGGTGCTGGGGGCCACGCGCGCCAGGGGGGTCGGGCTCGAAGGGGTGAGCCGCGCCTCGCCGACGGGACGCCCGGGGCGCGCCACCGCCAGCAGCCCGATGTGGCTCCGGACGTGATCGTCCGCCACCGGCGCGCCATCGCTGGTGCGGCCCGAGTGCCGGGCGCCGGAGATGACCTGGGTGGCTTCCCGCAGGTTGGGGAAGCGGTCCGCCGGCGCCTTTTCCAGCATCCGCATGATGCCGTCGCGCAGGTCGCGGGGGCAGTCGGGGCGCAGCTGGTCACTGGGCCGCGGCGGCGAATGCACCTGGGCGTACATCATCCCCAGGCTCGACTCCGCGCTGAAGGGCAGCTGCCCGGTGATCATTTCGTAGCCCACGATGCCGAGGGCGTACTGGTCCGAGGGGGGGCCGGTCGGCTCGCCCGAACAGGCCTCGGGCGACAGGTAGCTCGGCGTCCCGACCGTCGTGCCGCTCCGGGTGAGGGTCTCCCCTTCCGCCGCCCGGGCGATGCCGAAGTCGGTGATGACCGCGAAGCCCTCCTCGTCGATCAGGATGTTGCCCGGCTTCACGTCCCGGTGGATCACACCCTGGCGGTGGGCGTAGTCCAGCGCCGCGCCGATGTCGCACAGGATGGAACGGACCATGGGGAACGGCAGCGGGCCGACGTCCCGCAGGATGGCGTCGAGGGGGCGTCCCTGCACGTACTTCATCACGAAGTACAGCAGGTGCTGCGACTCGCGCACGGCGTAGATGGGGATGATGTGCGGGTGGTTGAGGCTCGCGGCGGTGCGCGCCTCGCGCTTGAAGCGCTCGATCATGTCCGCCCCGTGCACCAGCTGCGGGGACATGACCTTGATGGCGACCTTCCGGTTCAGCGCGATTTCGTGGGCCAGGAACACCGTCGCCATCCCGCCCTGCCCGATCTCCCGCAGGACCTCGTACTCCCCCAGGGTGGCCTGGCGGAGGACCTGGACCAGGGTCGGAAGGGGCGCCGTCTGCTCCCCGGACACACTCAATCCGCAGACCTGGCAGTACCGGGCCCCGTTATCGAGTGGTGTCTGGCAGCGGATGCAGGCGGAGGTCACGGACATCAGGAACCGGGCAGGGGCAATGGACGGAGGCGGCAATTGCCGCAGGCTACGGCGGGGATTCTAGCACCCCCGGGGCCCGGGGGCTATTTCCCAGGCCGCTCTCCCGCCTAGAGTTACCTACGGACCGGGAGACGCGATAGGTTGCATTCCGCACACGCTGGGCCAAACCCCGGCCCAGGACCTCCCCCTGACCCCCGATGGAGCCATGACGCACGACCCCGCCCGCCGCGACTTCGTCCGCGCCGGCGCCGCGCTCGCCCTCGGCGCCGCCACCCTGCCAGCCATCCCACGGCCCTCCGGGGCCCCCTTCGCGGGCCCGGGAGAGCCGTTCCGGGCCCCACCCCTGGAACGGGTGCGGGTGGGGTTTGTCGGCGTGGGGGGCATGGGCACCGTCCACCTGGAAAACCTGCTGGCCCTCGAAGGGGTCGAGCTCCGGGCCATTGGCGATATCCGGCCGGAGCACGCGGCGCGCGCCAGCGCCAAGGTGGTGGCGGCGGGGCAGCCGGCGCCCACGCTCTTCACCCGGGGTCCCCGGGACTTTGAGCGGATGTGCGCCGAGGCGGAGCTGGACCTGGTCTATACCGCGACGCCGTGGGAATGGCACGTGCCGGTGATGCTGGCGGCGCTGCGCCACGGCAAGCACACCGCCACCGAGGTCCCCGCGGCCATGACGGTGGAGGACTGCTGGGCGATCGTGGAGGCGGCGGAGAAGTACCGGCGGCACTGTGTCATGATGGAGAACTGCAACTACGACCGGTTTGAGCTCATGGCGCTGCAACTGGTCCGGCAGGGGCTGCTGGGGGAGGTGCTGCATGGGGAGGCGGCGTATCTCCACGACCTGCGCGCGATCAAGTTCGCGGCGGATGGCGAGGGGCTCTGGCGCCGGGCCTGGTCGGTGACCCACAACGGCAATCTCTATCCCACCCACGGCCTCGGGCCGGTGGCGAACTGCATGGACATCAACCGTGGGGACCGCTTCCTCCGGGTCACCTCGATGAGCTCCCCGAGCCGCGGGCTGCAGCGCTGGCGGGAGGAGCACCTTGCCGCGGACGACCCGCGGCAGCGGGAACGCTACGCCCTGGGCGACCAGAACGTGAGCCTGATCCAGACGGCAAAGGGGCGCACGATCTACCTGGCGCACAACACCAACAACCCGCGGCCTTACAGCCGGCTGCAGCTGCTGCAGGGAACGAAGGGGATCGTCTCGGGCTGGCCCTACCGGGTGCACATCGAGGGGCGGAGCCCGGGACACAATTGGGAGGCGGCGGAAGATTACTACCGCGAGTTCGATCATCCGCTCTGGCGCTCGGAGCGGATCCAGAAGATGGACCGGGGCCACGGCGGCATGGACTTCCTGGAGGACTACCGGCTGATCGAGTGCCTGCGGCGCGGGGAGCCCACCGACATGAATGTGTACGACGCCGCGGCGCTGTCCGCGATGGTGGAGTTGAGCGTCCGTTCGGTGGCGCGAAAGGGAAGACCCGAGGAGGTCCCGGACTTCACGCGCGGGGGGTGGCAGCGCTGGGCGCCGTGGGCGATCGTGGGGGAATAAGGGCGACGGGAGTGGCGAGGCACGCCCTTGCGCTCCCGTTGCGGCTACTCCCCGACCAGGATCCGTACCGCCTGCACTCCCGCCAGCCGCAGCAACCCCTGGGGCGCGGCGAGGGTGTCGAGGCGGGCGCGGGTCGCGGCGCGCCAGCCGTCGTCGCCGCCGCCGCGCTCCAGCCGATCAAGGGCCTCGCGGC
>CAZPER010000102.1:0-13148 GCA_964585655.1 uncultured Gemmatimonadaceae bacterium
CGCCTTCGGCGGCCTCGCCGCCGGCCTGGTGGGCACGGCCAAGTACTACCTCTGGTACAGCGAGGGCCCGGAGAACCTCACCGCCTTCCGCATGGTGGCGATCATCCTGGAAATCCTCCTCGGCTTCCTCACCTTCACCGGCAGCCTCATGGCCGCCGGGAAGCTGCAGGAGATCAAGTGGATCCCCCAGCGGCCCGTCACCTACCCGTTCCAGAACCTCTCCAACCTGCTGCTGCTCCTGGTCGCGGTAGGCCTCGGCGTGGCGCTCACCCTGCATCCCACCGCCCCGTGGGCGCCGCAGCTCTTTCCGGTGATCATCGTCCTGGCGCTGGCCTTCGGGGTGCTCCTGATCATCCCCATCGGCGGCGCCGACATGCCGACCGTGATTGCCATCCTCAACGCCTACGCCGGCCTTTCCGCCGTCGCGATGGGCTTCGTGCTGGACAACAAGCTGCTGATCACCGCCGGCGCGCTCGACGGCAGCAGCGGGCTCATCCTCGCCATCATCATGTGCAAGGCGATGAACCGCTCCTTCACCAACGTCCTCTTCGGCGCCTTTGGCCAGGTCCAGGCCACCAAGGCCATCGGGGAGCAGAAGCAGTACAAGGCGGAGACGGCGGAGGGGGCGGCCCAGGTGCTGGAGCAGGCCAGCCTGGTGGTCATCGTGCCGGGCTACGGCATGGCCGTGGCCCAGGCCCAGCACAAGGTCCGGGAGCTCTACGACCAGCTCAAGAAGCGGGGCATCACCGTCAAGTTCGCCATCCACCCGGTGGCCGGACGGATGCCGGGGCACATGAACGTGCTGCTGGCCGAGGCGGACATCCCCTACACCGACCTGGTGGAGATGGACGAGATCAACGGCGACATGCCCCAGTGCGACGTCTGCCTCGTGGTGGGCGCCAACGACGTGGTGAATCCCGCCGCCCGCAGCGACAAGGCGAGCCCCATCTTCGGCATGCCCATCATCGATGCCGACAAGGCCCGCACCATCTTCGCCATCAAGCGCAGCAAGAACCCCGGCTTCGCCGGCATCGACAACGAGCTCTACTTCTCCGACCGCACCTGGATGCTCTTCGGCGACGCCAAGAACGTCATCGGGGAGCTGGTCAAGCAGCTGGCGGGGGAGAGCGGGATGCACTAGGCGGTAAAGGCGGTAGGGCGGTAGGGCGGTAGGGCGGTACAAAGAACGGCCCTTCGGAGTCCATCCCGAAGGGCCGAGTCCATTACCGCCCTACCGCGCTACCGCCCTGCCGCCTTACGGCCTCCCCGGCATCCCCGCCGGCATCTTCATCTCCTGGTAGCCCGCCGGCACCTTGAAGGCATTGGCGTCGAGGCTCTTCTTCTCGATGCTGGTCGCGAGCATCATCAGCTCCGACTTGCCCCCCTCGATCCGGGTCATGCGGAGCGGAAAGAAGCCGTCCTTGTAGAGCTTCACGTATTCGGGGTTGGAGGCGGCGCCGGCCACGCCTGCCATCGGGTCGCGGCCGCGGCCCATCATCCCCCCGCCCCCCGCGCCCATCATGAAGTATCCCAGTCCCTTCGCCACGCACATCTCCATCGTCTCCGGCTTCCCCGCCTCCTCGGCGTAGCGGTACACCTCGCAGGTGTAGCCGGCGATGGTCTCGGTCTTGCCCGTCGCGGTGATCTTGGGCGGCGCGTCATGCGCGTCGGGCTGGCCGCCCTGCATCCCCGGGCGGTCAAGGCTCATCACCATGTACATCTTCTCGTTCGGCATCACCATGGTCATGGTGCGGGCGCCGCCGTCGATCAGCATCACGCCCTCGCGGCCGGCCCGACCCATCTCGGTGCGGACCATGTTGCCCTTGTAGGCCTGCGTCATCGTTTCCTGCTTCGAGCCCATCTGCCAGGTCACCACGCCCTCGAACGCCTGGGCGGCGAGGCCCTGCGCCAGGAGGGAAAGGACCAGCGTGCCGGGGACAATGCGCGTCAGCGACCGCGTCATGCCAACCTCTCGGTGAAGGTGTCGGTTTACCGGGCGGGCCCGGTCCAGCGGCGGTCTTCGATCGCCGCGTGCTGCTCGATCACGTCCTGCGCCTTCCGGTAGTTGGCCAGCCACTCCGGCTCCCACGCCTTGGGCATGTGGGCCCGGAGCCAGGCCGGCGTCAGGATGTCCTTGTCCGCCCCGGGGTGCACCGCTTCGATGTGCCCCAGGAAGTGGGTGGCGTAGCCGGCGTCCATGGTGTTGATCACCCGGAGCTCGAACGCCGCGACCCGGTCCTCGATCACCGGCAGCCCCAGCTGTCCCAGCCGGTGCGGCACCTCCGCCAGCTTGTCCCGCTCCCGGCCACTGCTGAACCCGAGGTTGTAGACCAGGTCCAGCTGCTCCCGGTGCAGCAGGTGGATGCAGAACAGCCCGCTCTGCCAGATCAGGTCGTGGCTCAGGTGCCACTTGTGGATGTAGACGGAGAGGCGCGGGACGCTTGGCGAGATCGATGCCCGGACCACGCTGTCCGAGATCATGCCGTTCCGCTTGTCCTGCCAGGAGGAAGTGATCGCCGCCGTCGGGGAAGCGAACTGCCGCAGCAGTTCATAGGCTGCATCGGTCTTCATGACACCAAGAGTAACACCCGGATGGTGCAATGGGGGGCCGAGACCGCGTCCCCCTTGCGGCACGGGTTACCCTTCTCGTGCATCTATCCGGTGGGCAGAGTGGCCCAGCACCGGAGTTTGTCGAAGCCTGGTGGAAACAACGTGGAAAACCCCCTACGGGAAACATTTGGGCTGAGCTAATTCAAGTCGTTGCGATGCAACAACTTAAGCCTGTGTTTGGTTTTCCACGCGTATCATTCTATATTGTCGGGTCGTCCGTCGGACCCTGACGACAGACGTTCCATGCGTAAGGAGGGGCGCCGAGTGACCATGCAGCCTCGCCGGAAGCGGCGCGCAGTGCGGCCCGCCCAGATTGCCAAGGCGGTTGATGAGGGTCGGGAAAGCCTCGATCTGTACCTCGATGAGATCAGCAAGGTGCCGCTGCTCTCCCGTGACGAAGAGATGGAGCTGGCCCGGAAGGCGTTCCGGGGCAACGTGGCCGCCCAGGAGCGTCTGGCGCGCCACAATGTCCGGTTCGTCGTCTCCGTGGCCAAGAAGTTCCAGAACCGCGGCGTGCCGCTAGTCGACCTGATCGGCGAAGGCAACCTCGGCCTGATGACCGCCGCCCGGAAGTTCGATCCCGATCGCGGCGTCAAGTTCATTTCGTACGCGGTGTGGTGGATTCGTCAGGCGGTCCAGGCGGCGATTGCCCGCCATGGTCGGCCGGTCCGGGTACCGCTCAACCGGACCGCGGACCTCTCCCGCCTCGGGCGCACCACGACGCTGCTCAAGGACAAGCTCGGCCGGATGCCCACGACCGAGGAACTCGCCCGCGCGACCGGGCTCACGGTGGAGGCGGTGCGCAGTCTCGGCGCCCTCAACACCGAAGCGGTGCGGCTCGACCACCCGACCCGCGACGGCGACAACAGCGAACGGATCGAGCGCTTCACCGCCCTCGACCAGGAAGGCACCGACGCCCCGGCCATTGCCAACAGCCAGACGTCGGATATCGAAGCGGCCCTCGCCACGCTGCCGGCCCGGGACGCGAAGGTGCTCCGCCTCTACTTCGGCCTGGAGGACGGCAACAGCCGCACCCTCGAGGAGATCGGCCGGATGATGGGCGTCACCCGCGAGCGCATCCGCCAGTTGCGGGACCGCGCCCTTACCCGCCTCCGCGAAGGGGAGCAGGGACAGAAGCTCAAGGACCTGGTGGCCTAGCCCCACGCCCCAGTCATGACGCGACCGGGCGGGATCCCTGCGGATCCCGCCCGGTTCGTTTTGGCCCAGCCCGTGGGCGCCCCGCCGGCCCCTTCGCCGAGCAGCCTATTGTCCCCGCAGCGCGAACGAGCGCAGGACC
Source organism: uncultured Gemmatimonadaceae bacterium (assembly GCA_964585655.1). GTDB lineage: Bacteria > Gemmatimonadota > Gemmatimonadetes > Gemmatimonadales > GWC2-71-9 > JADJOM01. The sequence goes on from CAZPER010000102.1 coordinate 3,908, forward strand.
CGCATGTAGTTCGCCCGCTCCAGGGCAGCCGGTTCAGCGCAGTGCTGGTGACTCATGCTCCCCTGCATCTGCTGGATGGACTCGTACTCGTGGCTCGCCATCCACTCGTGGACACCGTCGAGCAGGGTACGGACGTGCTCGGGACCGTGGCGCAGCACCGAGCTCGCCACCATCGCCACCCGGGCACCGGCCATCATGCTCTTGAGGACGTCGCTGGCCGAGTGCACCCCGCCGGAGATCGCCAGGTCGGCGCTGGTGTTGCCCCAGAGGATGGCCGCCCAGCGGAGCCGGAGCCGGAGGGTCCAGGCGCTGCTCAGGTTGAGCGACGGGACCACCTCCAGCTTCTCCAGGTCGAAGTCCGGCTGGTAGAAGCGGTTGAAGAGCACGAGGCCGCGGGCACCGAGTGCGCCGAGGTGCTGCGCCACGTGGGCCGGGGCGCTGAGGAACGGGGTGAGCTTCACGCTCACCGGGATCTTCACCGTCCCGACCACTTCCGCCACCAGGTCGAAGTACATCTTCTCCACGTCCAGCCCGCTCTGGGTCGGGTCGGTGGGAACGTGGTAGACGTTGAGCTCGATCGCGTCGGCTCCCGCCTCCTCCATCTTCCGGGCGTAACGGGTCCAGCCGCCGGTCGAGACGCCGTTCAGGCTGCCGATGACGGGGATGCGGAGCGCCTTCCGGGCCGCCGAGAGCCGGGTGAGGTACCCGGTCGGGCCCAGGTTGTAGCTCCCCATGTCCGGGAAGTAGGACGTCGCCTCGGCGTAGCTCTCGGCGCCATGGGAGAGATACAGGTCCAGGTCGTTGCTCTCGATGCTGATCTGCTCCTCGAAGAGCGACGGGAGCACCACGGCGCTCACCCCCGCGTCCTCCAGGCGGCGAAGGTCGTCGATCTTCTCGGTGAGCGGCGAGGAGGAAGCCACGACCGGATTCGGCAGGGTCAGTCCCAGGTAACGGGTACTGAGGTCAGGCATGGGGAGCCTCCGGCGTGGCGGCGGCCCCGAAGCCGGGCGGCGCCTTGGCCAGGTATTCGTAGCGGTGCCAGCGTTCCAGGAGGTCCTGCTGCGCCTGCGACAGCAGGCTCGCCGCCGCTTCCGGGTGACTGTGTGCCAGCATGGTGTACCGGGTCTCGTTGTAGGCGTAGCTCCGGAGGGGGATGCTTGGCGCCTTCGAGTCGAGCTGGAAGGGGTTCCGGCCCTCGGTGATGAGGCCCGGGTTGTAGCGGAAGAGCGGCCAGTGGGCCGACTGCACCGCCAGCTTCTGCTGCTCCAGGCCGTGCACCAGGTCGTACCCGTGGGCGATGCAGTGGCTGTACGCGATGATCAGCGAAGGCCCGTCGAACGCCTCCGCCTCACGGAACGCCTTCACCGCCTGGCTGTCGTCCCCGCCCAGCGCCACCTGCGCCACGTAGACGTGGCCGTAGCTCATGGCGAACAGGCCCAGGTCCTTCTTCGCGGAGCGCTTGCCCCCCGCCGCGAACTTCGCGACGGCGCCCCGCGGCGTGGACTTGGACATCTGACCGCCGGTGTTGGAGTACACCTCGGTGTCCAGGACCAGCAGGTTCACGTCGTGGCCCGAGGCGAGGACGTGGTCCAGGCCGCCGAAGCCGATGTCGTAGGCCCAGCCGTCCCCGCCGACGATCCAGACGCTGTGCCGCACCAGGGCGTCGGCGAGGGCGTCGAGCTCCCGGGCCCGCGGGTCGTCGACCACCGCGATGCGGCGGCGCAACTCGCCCACGAATGCCCGGCGGGCCGCAATCTCGGGCTCCCCGCGGCCCTCCGGGGAGAGCAACCCCTCCACCACGTCCAGCCCGGCGAACTGGGCCAGTTGCCGGAGCAGCACCGCCGCACGCTGCCGTTGCTGGTCCAGCGCCAGCCGCATCCCCAGCCCGAACTCCGCGTTGTCCTCGAACAGCGAGTTGGCCCAGGCCGGCCCGCGGCCGAGGGCGTTGGTGGTCCAGGGGGTGGTGGGAAGGTTCCCGCCATAGATCGAGCTGCACCCGGTGGCGTTGGCCACCATGGCGCGGTCGCCGAAGAGCTGGCTGACCAGCTTCAGGTAGGGCGTCTCGCCGCAGCCGGCGCACGCGCCCGAGAACTCGAACAGCGGCTCCAGCAGCTGCACGTCCTTCACGTGGTCCAGGGACAGCGCGTCCCGCGGGGCGGCCGGCAGCGTCCGGAACCACGCCCAGTTGGCCCGCTCCGCCTCACGGACCGGCTCGTGCGGCTCCATGTTGATCGCCTTGCGGCGCACCTCCCGCTTGTTCTTCACCGGGCAGACCTCGACGCAGAGCCGGCAGCCGGTGCAGTCGTCGGTGGAGACCTGCAGGGTGTAGCGCTGGTCCCCGAACTGGCGCCACCGCGCCGCCGCCGATTTCCACCCCGCCGGCGCGCCCGCCAGCAGCTCCGGGGCGTAGACCGCCGCGCGGATCACCGCGTGGGGACAGACCAGCACACATTTTCCGCACTGGATGCAGATGTCGGGGTCCCAGACCGGGACGGCCTCGGCCAGGTCACGCTTCTCCCACTGGGCGGACCCGCTGGGCCAGGTGCCGTCGACGGGGAGGGTGGAGACGGGGAGCTGGTCGCCCTCGCCGGCGATCAGGCGCGACGAGACCAGCCGCACGAACTCGGGCGCCCCGGCCGGCACCGGCGGGCGCATGGGGATGGCGCTGGTGGCGGCTCCGGGCACCGGCACCTCGGCGAGCGCGGCCACCGACTGGTCCACGGCGGCGAAGTTCTTCTCCACCACGATCTCGCCCCGCTTGCCGTACGCCTTCTGGATGCCGTGCTTGATCGCGAGAATCGCCTGGTCGAGCGGCAGCAGCCCGCTGAGCGCGAAGAAGCAGGTCTGCATCACCGTGTTGATGCGCCCGCTCAGGCCGGCCGCGCCGGACACGGCCAGGGCGTCGATCACGAACAGCCGGAGCCGCTTCGCGATCAGCTCCTCCTGCACCCGGCGGGGGAGCCGGTCCCAGGTCCCCATGGCGCCGTGCGGGCTGTTGAGCAGCACCATGGCGCCCGGCTCGGCGAGGGCCAGCATCTCCATCCGCTCCAGCAGGTGGAACTGGTGGCAGGCGACGAAGTTGGCCCGGCTGATCAGGTAGCTGGACCGGATTGGATGCGGCCCGAAGCGGAGGTGGGAGACCGTGATCGAGCCGGATTTCTTCGAGTCGTACACGAAATAGCCCTGGGCGTGGAGCCCCGCCTCCTCACCGATGATCTTGATCGAGTTCTTGTTCCCGCCCACCGTGCCGTCGGCGCCGAGGCCGAAGAACACCGCCCGCACCGTCGCCGGCTCCTCCGTGGACCAGTCCGGGTCCCACGGGAGGCTGGTGTGGGTGACGTCGTCGGTGATCCCGATGGTGAAATGGTTGCGGGGCGCCGGGTGCCGCAACTCGTCGAGCACCGCCCGCACCATCGCCGGAGTGAACTCCTTGGACGCCAGCCCGTAGCGGCCGCCGAGCACCCTGGGCTGCGCCGCCCGGCGATCGGGCATCTCGGCGAGGGCCGTGACCACGTCCTGGTAGAGCGGCTCCCCGGCGCTCCCCGGTTCCTTGGTCCGGTCCAGGACGGCGATCCCGCGGACCGTCGGCGGCAGTGCCGCCAGGAGCGCCTCGGTGGGGAAGGGCCGGAACAGGCGGACCTTGAGCACTCCCACCTTCTCCCCGGTCGCCATGAGGGCGGCCACGGCCTCGTGCGCCACTTCGGCGCCCGACCCCATCAGCACCACCACCCGCTCCGCGTCCGGCGCGCCGACGTAGTCCACCAGGTGGTAGGCGCGCCCGGTGCGGGCGGCCACCCGGTCCATCGCCTGCTGGACGATCTCCGGGCAGGCCCGGTACCAGGGGTTGGAAGCCTCCCGGGCCTGAAAAAAGACGTCGGGGTTCTGGGCGGTGCCGCGGATGGTGGGATGTGCGGGCGACAGGGCCCGCTGGTGGTGCTCCAGCCGGGGCCCCTCGGGCAGCAGGGCGCGGACATCCTCCACCGACAGCGGGTAGACCCGGGCGATCTCGTGGGAGGTGCGGAAGCCGTCGAAGAAGTGCAGGAACGGGATCCGGCTCTCCAGCGTGGCGGCGTGCGCCACCAGCGCCAGGTCCATCGCCTCCTGGGGCGAGCCGCTGGCGAGCTGCCCGAAGCCGGTGCCGCGGGCGGCCATCACGTCGCTGTGATCACCGAAGATCGACAATCCCTGGGTGGCGATGGCGCGGGCGGCCACGTGGATCACCAGCGGCGTCAGCTCCCCGGCGATCTTGTAGAGGTTCGGGATCATCAGCAGCAGACCCTGTGACGCCGTGAAGGTCGTCGTCAGGGCCCCCGCCATCAGCGCGCCATGCACCGCGCCGGCCGCGCCACCCTCGCTCTGCATCTCCACCACGCCGGGCACCGTGCCCCAGGCGTTGGGTCTTCCCTCGGCGGCCCACTGGTCCGACAGCTCCCCCATCGGTGACGCGGGGGTAATCGGGTAGATGGCAATGACTTCGCTGGCGAGGTACGCCACCTGCGCGGCTGCCTCGTTGCCATCCATCATCACGAACGACCTGGACATGAGAAGCCTCCGGGAGCAATGCTCGCCGGAGGCTCAAGAGAGGAGGGTGAACAGCCGGTGAAGGAACCTTTACTGCGCTCCGCCCCCCGCGAACATCCGCAGCACCCGCTGCAGGATCCCGCCGTTCCGGTAGTAGTCCAGCTCCACCAGCGAGTTGAGCCGCACGATCGCGGGGAAGGTCGTCACCTTGCCGTCCTCGGCCTTGGCCGTCACCGACACCCGGCCCCCCGGGGTCAGCCCCTGCGCGATGCCGCTGATGCTGAACGTCTCCCGGCCGGTCAGGCCCAGCGACTGGCGGGTGGAGCCCTGCTCGTACTGCAGCGGCAGCACCCCCATCCCCACCAGGTTGCTGCGGTGGATCCGCTCGTAGCTCTCGGCGATCACCGCCTTCACGCCCTGGAGCGCGGGGCCCTTCGCGGCCCAGTCGCGGCTCGATCCGGTACCGTACTCCTTGCCCGTGAGGATCACCAGCGGGGTGCCGTCGGCCTGGTAGCGCATGGCGGCGTCGAAGATGGAGAGCAGGTCGCCGGTCGGGAGGTGGACCGTCCAGTTGCCTTCCTTCTCCGGCGTGAGGGCGTTCTTGATCCGCACGTTGCCGAAGGTGCCCCGCATCATGACCTCATGATGGCCGCGGCGGGCCCCGAAGGTGTTCCAGTCCTCCTGCTTCACCCCATGCTCCAGCAGGTAGCGTGCGGCGGGCCCGTTCTTCGGGATGGACCCCGCCGGGGAGATGTGGTCGGTCGTCACCGAATCGCCCAGCACCGCCAGCACCCGCGCTCCGCGGATGTCCTGGAGCGGCGCCGGGTGGGTGGGGAGATTCTGGAAGAAGGGGGGCTCCGCCACGTAGGTGCTGTCCGGGTCCCAGGCGTAGCGGCTCCCCTCCGGCACCGGCAGCGCCTGCCACACTTCGTCGCCGTCGAACACCGAGGCGTAGCGCTCCCGGAAGAGCGCCGGCTTGAGTGACAGCGCCATGGCGTCGGCGATCTCCTTCGGGGTGGGCCAGATCTCCCTGAGGTAGACCGGCTTCCCATCCTTCCCGGTGCCGATCGGCTCGGTGGAGAGGTCCAGGTCCACCCGTCCCGCGATCGCGAACGCGACGACCAGCACCGGGCTCGCCAGGTAGTTGGCCCGGACCGAGGGATGCACCCGCGCCTCGAAGTTCCGGTTGCCGGAGAGCACCGCCGCCGTCACCAGGGCGTGCTCGTCAATGGCCTGCTGGATGGCGTCGGGGAGCGGGCCGCTGTTCCCGATGCAGGTGGTGCAACCGTAACCCACCACGTCGAACCGCAGCTGCTCGAGGTAGGGCAGGAGCCCGGCGCCCTTGAGGTACTCGGTCACCACCCGCGAGCCGGGGGCCAGGCTGGTCTTCACCCAGGGCCGGGTGGTGAGGCCCTTCTCCACCGCCTTCTTCGCCAGCAACCCGGCGCCGATCATCACCGACGGGTTGGAGGTGTTGGTGCAACTGGTGATCGCCGCGATCACCACCGAGCCGTCCCGCAGCTCGCACGGCTCGCCATTCACCACCGGCATCGCCACCGGCGGGTGGTCGGCCACCGCGGTGCCGGCCGAGCCCCCCTCGTTCACCCAGCGGGAGTAGTTGGCCTGCGCCACGTCGCGCCGCGCGGCGGGGACCGCCGGGGTCATCAGCTCCGGGAGCGAGACCTGGAAGTTTTTCTTGAGGCCGGTGAGCGGCACCAGGTCCTGGGGCCGCTTGGGGCCGGCCAGGCTGGAGACCACGCGCGAGAGATCGAGCGTCAGGGTGCTGGTGAAGGTCGGGTCGGGGGTGGTGTCGCTGCGGAAGAGCCCCTGCTCCTTGGCGTACCGTTCCACCCGCTCCACCACCTCCCGGTCGCGGCCGGTGCGCTCCAGGTAGCGGATGGTCTCCGCGTCCACCGGGAAGAAGCCCATGGTGGCGCCGTACTCCGGCGCCATGTTGGCGATCGTGGCGCGGTCGGCGAGGCTCAGGCTCGAGAGCCCCGGGCCGTAGAACTCGACGAACTTGTCCACCACCCCCGCCTTGCGGAGCTGCTGGGTGGCGGTGAGCACCAGGTCGGTCGCGGTGGTGCCGAGGGGCAGTTCGCCGACCAGCTTCATCCCGATCACTTCCGGGATCAGCATGAAGTACGGCTGCCCCAGCATGACGGCCTCCGCCTCGATTCCGCCCACCCCCCAGCCCATGACGCCGAGGCCGTTGATCATGGTGGTGTGCGAGTCGGTGCCCACGCAGCTGTCGGGGTAGGCGGTCAGCTCGCCGTGCTGTTCCCGGAGCTGGACCACCGGCGCCAGGTACTCGAGATTCACCTGGTGCACGATGCCGGTCCCCGGCGGCACCGCCCGGAAGTTCCGGAAGGCCCGCTGGGCGAACTTGAGCAACTGGTACCGCTCCCGATTCCGGCTATACTCGAGGTCGACGTTCCGCTGGTACGCGTCCGCGGTGCCGGCGTAGTCCACCTGGACCGAGTGGTCGATCACCAGGTCGCAGGGCACCATCGGGTTGATCCGGTCGGGATTGCCCCCCATCCGGGCCATGGCGTCGCGCATCGCCGCCAGGTCCACCACGCACGGGACGCCGGTGAAGTCCTGCAGCACCACCCGCGCCGGCATCCACGGCAGCTCCCCCGCGCCGCTCCCGCCCCCTGCCCAGGCGCCGAGCGCCGCCACATGTTCCTCCGTCACGACCCCCCGTCCCGCGAAGCGCAGGGCGTTCTCCAGCAGGATGCGAATCGAGAAGGGGAGCCGGTCCAGGTGAGCCACACCCTTGCGCTCAAGCTCCGGAAGGCGGAAAATCGTGGCGGACTGGGAGCCCAGCGACAGGGTGCCGCGGGCGCCGAAGGGGTTGATGGTGGTGGGCATGGCTCGGGTGGGTGAAAGGTGAGGACCGATGCTGCCCAAGTATAAGCCGCCGCGCTCCCCATTGGCCACCATCCCGCCGCCCTCCACGGGTCACGCCACATGAGCCAGGCACCGGTCGTTCCGCACGCGATCACCCGTCGCGACGACGGCATCCACATCGAGTGGGTGGCCGGGGGCCACGCCGCGCTCTTTCCTGCCCGCGCCCTCCGCCTGGCCTGCCCCTGCGCCGGCTGCGTGGAAGAGATGACCAGCCGCCCGCTGCTCGATCCCGCCACCGTCCCCGCCGACATCCGCCCGGTCCGCCTGGCGCTGGTCGGCGCCTACGGCCTCCGGGTGGAGTGGAGCGACGGGCACGGCACCGGGATCTTCACCTTCCGCTGGCTGCAGGATCGCTGTCCCTGTCCCGACTGCACCCGCGCCGCCGCCGCCGTGGGGGGCCCATGCTCCTGATCCGGGTGCTCTTCCACCTGCCGGGACGCTGGGTCTGGGTCTGGATCTGGGTCGGCCTGCTGATCCTCGGCCTGCTGGGCCTGGCCGGCGCCATCCAGTGGGGCCGGGAGACGAAGTGGCGCAACCTCGACGAGATCCTCCGCGGCCTGGGCACGGTCTTCGTGTCGCTGGGGATGATCTTCTTCCTCAAGGGCGTCTCCCAGCCCGGCGGCATCTTCCTCGCCTTCCTGGCCCTCGCCTGCTTCGTCTCCGCCTTCATCGCCGGCAAGCGGCAGCACCCGGACGACGAGCACTGACCGCCGCCCCCGGATCGCCTTTCTGACCGGGACGGCGGGGATTACCTTGCTTCCCGTGTCACCCCGCCGCCTGCTCCCGCTCCTCCTGCTGCTCTCCACCGGCGCCCCACTCGCCGGCCAGCTCGCGCCGCCCTCCACCGGCGGGATTCCGGCGCTCGACCAGCAGCTTCGCCGCCTGGGCCACTACCAGCGGGTGCTGCTCATCGCGGCCCATCCCGACGATGAGGACACCGAGCTGCTCACCCTGCTGGCGCGCGGCATGGGGGCCGAGGCGGCGTACCTCTCCCTCAATCGTGGCGAGGGCGGCCAGAACCTGATCGGCCAGGAGCTGGGAGAGGAGCTGGGGCTGCTCCGCACCGAGGAGCTGCTCGCCGCCCGGCGGCTCGACGGCGCCCGCCAGTTCTTCACCCGCGCCTACGATTTCGGTTTCTCCAAGAACCTGGACGACACCTGGGCGCACTGGCCCCGGGACTCGGTGCTCAAGGACGTGGTGCGCATCGTCCGCCGCTTCCGGCCCCAGGTCGTGGTCTCGATCTTCAGCGGCACGCCGCGGGATGGCCATGGACAGCACCAGGCCGCCGGCTGGGCGGCGCAGGAGGCGTTCCGCATTGCGGGAGACGCCACCCGCTTTCCCGAGCTGGCGGAGCAGGAGGGGCTCGCCCCGTGGGCCCCGCTCAAGCTCTACCGCAGCACCCGCTTCGATTCCGCCGCCACGACTCTCACCCTCGATGGAGGGCGGCTCGACGCGGCGGTGGGGCAGTCGTATCACCAGATCGCGATGCGCTCCCGGAGCCTGCACCGCTCTCAGGACATGGGCCAGCTGCAGACACTCGGCCCCTCGACGGTGCGTCTGGCGCTCCTCGTGGACCGCACCGGAAACGGCGCCGCCGGCCTGATGGCCGGCGTGGACACCACGCTGGCCGGCGCGCCCTTCCTGGCGACGCTCCGCCCCGAGGCGCGGCGGAAGACCACGGCCGCCCTCGCCGACTATGTCGCGGCGGTGGACTCCGCGCGGCTGCTGCTGGCGCCCGTGCTGGCGCCGCGCCTCCGTGCCGTCCTCACCCGCGCGGGCGAGCTGCTGGAGTCGGCGCGGCGCACCG
>CAZPER010000103.1:0-13012 GCA_964585655.1 uncultured Gemmatimonadaceae bacterium
ACCATCCCCACCCGCTGCCGCAGGGTGACCAGGTCGATCCCCGGCGCGAAGATCGAGGCGCCGTGCAGCAGGATCTCTCCCTCGTACCGGTGCGCCGGGACGAGGTCGTGCAGCCGGTTGATCGAGCGCAGGAAGGTGGACTTGCCGCAGCCCGAGGGGCCGATGATCGCGGTGACCGCGCGCGGCGCCACGTCGAGGGTGATCCCCTTGAGCGTCGGCGTGACCCCGTCATAGGAGAACCGGAAGTCCCGGGCGCTCACCGCCGGCTGCCCGCCCGGGAGCGCGGCCGCGGGCCGGGTGCGCAGCGTGAGGGTGGTGCGGAGCAGCGGCATCGCCGATGGGGCGGCGGCGGGCGGCGGCCCACCCGCCGGGGGCACACTCGAACGCGGGGTCTGGGTCATGTGGCTCATCCGAATCGTCCCGTGATGTAGGCTTCCGTGCGCTCTTCCTTCGGGGCGGTGAAGATCTGGCGGGTCGGTCCCGACTCGATCATGGCGCCCATGTAGAAGAACGAGGTCGTGTCGCTCACCCGGGCGGCCTGCTGCATGTTGTGGGTGACGATCACGATGGTGTAGTCCTTCTTGAGCTCGAACACCAGCTCCTCGATCCGCTGGGTCCCCCCCGGATCCAGGGACGCGGTGGGCTCGTCGAGCAGCACCACCTGCGGCCGGGGCGCGATGCTCCGCGCGATGCAGAGCCGCTGCTGCTGCCCGCCCGAGAGCGCCAGCGCGCTGGTCTGCAGCCGGTCCTTCACTTCCTCCCACAGCGCCGCATCCCGCAGCGACCGCTCCACGATTTCGTCCAGTTCCCCCCGCGGGCGGCGGCCGTTGAGCCGGAGGCCCGCCGCGACGTTGTCGTAGATCGACATCGTCGGGAACGGGGTCGGCTTCTGGAACACCATCCCGATGCGGCGCCGCAGCTGCATCGGGCTCACCCGGCTGCCGTAGATGTCCTCGCCGTCGAGCAGCACCTTCCCGGTGATCCAGCCACCCTCGGAGAGCTCGTGCATCCGGTTGAGCGTCCGCAGGAAGGTGGACTTGCCGCAGCCCGACGGCCCGATCAGGGCGTTCACCGTATTGGCCCGGAAGCCGAGCGAGACATCCTTCACGGCGGTGAACTTGCCGTACACCGCCGTCAGGTGCTCCGTGGCCAGGCGCCGCGCCGGCTCAGCCATTCCGGGAGAACCTCCCCCGGGTGGCCAGCCGGGCCGCCAGGCTCAGCACCATCACGACGATGATCAGCACCAGCGCCGCGGCCCACGCGAACTGGTGCCACTCCTCGTACGGCCCGGTGGCGTACTGGAACACGGTCAGCGGCAGCGCCGCCATCGGCTCGTTCACGCTGAGAGAGAAGAACTGGCTTCCCAGGGCGGTGAAGAGGAGTGGCGCCGTTTCCCCGGCCACCCGGGCCACCGCCAGCAGGCTCCCGGTCACGATCCCGGGGAGCGCGGTGCGGAGCACGATGGACACCGTGGTGCGCCAGCGGGGGTAGCCCAGGGCCAGGGCCGCCTCGCGCAGCGAGTGCGGCACCAGCTTGATCAGTTCCTCGGTCGTGCGCATGACCATCGGGATCATGAGCATCGCGAGGGCCGCGCTCCCCGCCAGGGCGGAGAACTGCTTGGTCCGCGCCACGATCAGGGTCCAGGCGAACACCCCGACGACGATGGACGGGGTGCCGTTCATCACGTCCGCCAGGAAGCGGCTGGCCTTGGCCAGCCGGGTGCCGGGGAACTCCGCCGAGAAGAGCCCGGCGCCGATCCCGAGCGGCACGCCCACCAGCGCCGCCATTCCGACCATGATCAGGGTACCGACGATCGCGTGGGCCACCCCGCCGCCGGTCTCTCCCGCGGGGACGGGCATCCGGGTGAAGAAGCCGAACGAGAGGCTGCCCGCCCCCTTCACCACCAGGTTGAGCAGGATGAACAGCAGTGGGGCCACCGCCACGACCACGGCGGCGATCATCAGCCCCACCATGAAGTTGCTCTTCCAGCGGCGGAAGCGCTTCCGGTTCACGATCGCTTCCCCCCGCCGCCCGCGCCCACGCGCCAGATGAGCAGCCGCGCCGCGGCATTGACCGCGACGGTGACCAGGAAGAGCACCAGTGCCACGTAGGTGAGGGCCGCGAAGTGGATGTCGGTCGCGGCCTCGGAGAACTCGTTGGCGATCACCGCCGCCATGGTGTAGCCCGGCGCGAACAACGAGGCCGCGATCTCATGCCGGTTCCCGATCAGCATGGTGACGGCCATGGTCTCGCCGAGGGCGCGGCCCAGCCCCAGGATGATCGCGCCCAGGATCCCCGACCGGGCGTAGGGCAGGATGGCCGATACCACTGCTTCCCAGCGGGTCGCCCCGAGCGCCAGCGCCGCCTCCCGCTGCGAACCCGGCACCGCCAGCAGGACCTCCCGCGCCACCGACATGATGAACGGCATGATCATGATGGCGAGGATGATGCTCGCCGCCAGCATCGAGGGACCGTAGATCGGGCCCTGGAAGAACGGAAGGAAGCCGAGCGCGTCCCGCAGGAAGGGGAAGACGTGGGCCTTGAGCAGCGGGATCAGGACGAAGATCCCCCACAAGCCGTACACGACGCTGGGGATCGCCGCCAGGAGCTCAATAATGAAGGCGATCGGCTGCCGCACGGCGCGCGGGGCGAACTCCGTGAGGTAGATCGCGACGCCGAGCGAGAGCGGGACCGCGATCACCAGGGCCAGCAGCGAGGAGAGCAGCGTCCCGAAGATGAGTGGCGCGGCGCCGAACTCCTCAGCCACCGGATCCCAGGTCGTGCCGGTAACGAAGCCCAGGCCGTAGCGCTCGATCGCCAGTCGCGACCCGACATAGAGCTCGTACACCAGGAACGCCATCAGCACCGGCACCGCCAGCGCCGCGACCGTCAGGACCGTCTTGAACAGCCGGTCCCCCCGCCGGGAACCGGCCAGGGTACTGGTCCCCTCAGCTGGCGTCGGGGCTGGAGCGTCTGGCAGGATGGTGGTCGCCATGGCGGGGAGTGTACCGGCGCCCCCTACTGGGACCGTCACGGAATTGTAACGGAAGTGTCACTGCGCGAGGGGAAACAGCGCGGGACCGGGGGAGTGACCCCGGTCCCGCGAGTGGACGGCCTGACCCTGGTTCCGGTCAGTTCATCGCGATCGGCTTGCCCGCCGCACGGAGGGTGCGGATCCGCTCCGCGATCAGGGCCCGGACGTCGGCCGGGAGCGGCGCGTACTGCAGCTCCCTGGCCATGTTCTGGGCCTCGTCGGTGATCATCCAGCTCAGAAAGTCCCGGATCAGCTTGGCCTTGGCGCCATCCTTGTTGTCCACCTTGACCAGCAGCCAGGTGTAGGAACTGATCGGGTAGGCATCCTTGCCCGGGGCGTTCGTGATCGAGACCCGGAAATCGGTGTCCTTGGCGAGCTTGACGCTGCCCGCGGCGGCAGTGGAGGACTCGAGGGTCGGCGCCACGAAGGAGCCCGCCGCATTCTTGATCTGGGCGTACGGCAGCTTGTTCGCCACGGCATAGATCAGCTCGACGTAGCCGATGGCGCCTTCCACCTGCTTCACCTGCTGGGTCACGCCCTCATTGCCCTTGCCGCCCAGGCCCACCGGCCAGTTGACCGACGTGGCGTAGCCGACCTTGTCCTTCCACTCCCGCGAGTGCTTGGTCAGATAATCGGTGAAGACGTAGGTGGTGCCCGACCCATCCGACCGGTGGACCACGATCAGGTCCATGTTGGGCAGGGTGACGCCGGGGTTGAGGGCCTGGATCCGCTTGTCGTTCCACTTGGTGATGCGGCCCATGAAGATGTCCACCACCGTGGTGCCGTCCAGCTTGAGCTGGCCGGCGCCGAGGGCCGGCAGGTTATAGGTCACCACGACCGAGCCGAGCACGGTGGGGATGTGCACCACGTTGCCGGCCACGGCCTGGATCTGGGCTTCGTTCATCGGGCCGTCGGTGGCGCCGAAGTCCACGGTGCCCTCGGTGAACTGGCGGATCCCGCCGCCCGACCCGATGGACTGGTAGTTGATCTGGATCCCGGTCTTCTTGTTGTAGGCGTCGAACCACTTGCTGTAGATCGGGTTTGGAAAGGTGGCGCCGGCCCCGGTCAGCTTCTGGCCGAGGGCCGGGGAGGCGACGCCGGCGGCGAGCAGGCCCAGCAGGGCCAGGGGGCCGCGCAACTTACCAGCGAACATGGACTGTCTCCTTACTCGGTTGAGCGCTCCGGGCCGGTGATTCGACCCGCAGCAAAGAAGCCGGGGGATGGTCACGGACCACCCCCGGCTCTGTCACGAATGGGTCACGCCGCCTAGAAGCTGACCTGGAGCGAGGAGCGTACGCCGGAAATGCTCTTGGCGCCGCTGGCCTGGAAGCTCTGGTTCTCGTAGCCGACCCGGAACAGCGCCCGGCTCGACATGTAGAACGCCACTGACCCGGTGATCAGGGTGGCGCCGTTATCGTCCACGTCGGTGTCGGCGTCGGCGTAGTCGAACCGGAGCGAGGGCTCGATGGCGTAGAGCCACGAGGTCGGGCTGGTCATGCGGATGTTGTACGCCGCGAGGCCCTGGATGCCGAGCATCTTGGGCTTCCCCGCCACCGGGCGCTCGCCGCTCAGCACTTCGGCCAGCACGAACAGCCCCGGCTCTCCCACCTTGTTCCACTGGGCGTCCACCCCGAAGGCCTTGTTGCGGAAGGCGCTATCGGCGCCGACGATCTGGTCGTGGGAGAAGAAGGACCCGCCCACGCTCAGCTTGCTGGCGACGTCGGCGGTGGCGCGGACGCCAAACGACTTGGCGTTGTTGTTGTCGTTGACGCTTTCGCCGCGACCGTTGTACAGGCCGGCCTGCACCGTGATCATCCGGCCGGCGGCATCCAGCTTGTGCTCCACCCGGGCGCTGGCCCCCAGGTCATGGGAGAGGAAGCCGGCGGAGCCGAAGATGTCATTGCTCTGCACGGCGAGCACCCCGCGGCCACCACCGCGCTCGATGGACGGCAGGTTGGTGGAGCTGGTCAGCTCGTAGCGCGAATAGGGGCGCTTCTCCTGCCCCACGCGCGCGATGAAGGCGGTCTTCGCTTCCGGCTTGTTGAGCCGGACATCCACCCAGGCGTCCCGGAGGCGGACCCCACCGGTGAAGGAGCAGCTCACATTCACCGTGTCCGGCAGGGGCCCGGGCACCACGACGGGGCTGCAGGAGCCGCTGTTGGTGCGGCCGTTTTCGAACGACGGCTGGATGTACGCGGACACGTACTCGTTCAGCGCCACCCGCGCCTCGATCCGCGCCCGGCGGATGAAGAAGTTGGACTTGGGCCCGGTGGTCCCGGCGTAGTCCTCGTTCCCGAAGTAGTAAAACTGGCTCTGCAGTCTCCCCGTCACCCGGACACTCGGGTAGGTGGTCTGGGCGGCGAGCGAGCCGCTCCCGATGAGTGCCAGCAGGACGACGCCGGACAGGCGCGTGCGCAACATGTGAAGTCCTCGTGACGGGTGAGTGACGTGCGAGCGGCGCCCTGCCGCCCGAATCAGCGAGCCAATACACGCCAGCACGTGTCACGGGGAATCACACTGCCTGTAACGCGGGGGTAACGACAGCCGCCAGCCGCCGGTTAGCGGCCGGAGGGATGGAATTCCGCGAAGGGATCCCGGAATAGCGCGTCCTCCGAGCTCAGGACGGCCGCGAGCAGGGTCGAGAGTGCCGGGATCGGCGTCCCACCCGGTGTCGGGGTCCGGGATTCGGCCTGACGGGGCCGTGGCGGTGGAGTCGGGTGACGCATCATGCGCTGATCAGCTCCCTGACAAAGGCTTCGTTGAGCACCCGCCCCTCGTACTGGGCGGGCGCCGTGCCACCCAGGGCCCAGAGGACTGTCGGGGGGATGTCGAGCAGCCGCGCCGGCTCCATGCCGGTGGCGCCGCACTGGACCCGCTTCCCCAGCAGGAACAGCGGAATCCGGTCGTTGACCGGGTGCGGGTGGTCGTGATCGGTGTGCAGCACCCCGCCGCCACCATGGTCGGCGCAGACGATGACCAGCGTCCCCGGGTCCTCCAGGCTGGCGCGGAGCGGGGTCAGCCCCCGGTCCACCATCGCCGCCGCCTGCAGGTAGGGCGCCGACATCCACCCCCAGGCGTGGCCGGCGATGTCGGTGTCGTTGACATAGGCAACCACGAACTCCGGCCGCGGGTTCCCGCGCAGCTGGTCGGTGGCGCCTTCTATTACATGGCCGGGGGCCGGCGGGGCCGGCAGCAGCCGGGTGATGCCCCCCAGCCGAAGCAGTGCACCGGTCACCCAGCGCGCCGTCCCTCCCAGCACCGGAGCGACGACGGTCGTGGCTACTCCCATCCGCCGTAGTGCGACGGGGAGTGGTGCCAGCGCCGGTACCCGTCCCAGGCTGGTGAGCCGCGGGTGGACCAGCCCGTGGCGCTCGGGCGAGACGCCGGTCGCCAGGGAGGTGAGGGCGGCGACCGTGACGCTGGGCCGGACCGTGACCGCGTGCGCCGCGCTCCAACCTTCCCGGATCAATCCGTTCAGCACCGGCATCACCGCCGGTGTGACGGCGTCGGGCCGGAGCCCGTCGATGACGAGCAGCAGGACCTTCCGGAAGTCACCCGTCACGCCGTTTCCTGGAGGCTGGTTCATGGGAGAATGGTGCCGGGACAATGTCACTGTCCAATGATCCCGAGGTCCCGGCTCTGGTACGTGCCGCGGTGCGTCGCGCGATCGTGACGCGGGCGTCGCCGCTCCGCGACGGGACGCCGCGACCCTTTGCGGCATGCGCATTCTCTACTGCACCGACACCTTTCTGCCCGAGATCAACGGCGTCACCACCGTGCTGGCCACCATGCGCGAAGGCCTTCGCCGCCGGGGGCACGAGGTGTTCATTGCGGCACCGCGGTACCCGACCCCGGGCCCCGATGAATCGCAGGTGCACCGGCTCGCGGCCGTTCCCTGCCCGGGGTACGCGCAGGTCCGCCTGTCGTGGCCCTGGGGGCGCGGCCTGGAGCGGGTGTTCGACGGGTTCGAGCCGGACCTGGTCCACCTGGTGACCGAGGGTCCGCTCGGGCTCTTCGGCCGGCGCTACGCGAGGCAGGCCGGCCTCCCCGTCGTTTCCTCCTTTCACACCGACTTCCCCCGCTACGCGGCGCGCTATCTCGGCCGCTACGCGATGGGGCCCACCCGGGCCTGGCTGCGCCGCTTCCACTCCGCGGCCGCCTTCACCCAGACGCCGAGCGAGGCGACGCGTGATGAGTTGATCGCCCTGGGCGTTCCGCGCCCGGTGGTCTGGGGCCGCGGGGTGGACACCGCCTGGTTCCATCCTGCCCGCCGGCGGCTTCCGCTCCGCCCGCCCGCGGGCCAGCCGGTGCGGGTCCTGCACGTGGGCCGGCTCGCGGTGGAGAAGGACGTCGGCACGCTGGTGGAGGCCTTCCGCCTGGCCCACGCCGGGCTGGGGGCGGAGGCGGAGTTCATCGTGGCGGGGGACGGCCCGGAGGCGGGGAGGGTCCGGGGCGCGCTGCCGTTCGCGCATCACCTCGGGTTCCTGGACCGGGGGACCCTGGCCAGCCTCTACGCCGACGCGGACGTCTTCGTCTTTCCGTCGTCCACGGAAACCTGCGGGCTGGTGGCCCTGGAGGCGCTCGCCTCGGGGGTGCCGGTCATCGGCGCGGACGCCGGCGGAATTCCCGGCAATGTGAGGCATGGTCTGACGGGTTTCCTCGTCTCCCCCGGCGACGCGTCGGGCTTCGCGAGGCAGATTCAGGTGCTGGTGCGGGATGGCGAGCAACGCTGGGCGATGCACGAGGCGGCCCGGGCCTTCGCGGTGGGCCGCGACTGGAGCCGTGAACTGGATCTGCTGGAGGCCGACTATGCCGCGCTCAGGTGGGCGAGCACCGCGGCGCCGGCGCCCAGCAGCTGGCCCACGACCACGTCCGTGGCGTAGTGGACCCGCAGGTACACCCGCGACGATCCCACCAGCAGCGCGAGCAGCACAAGGGCCAGGCCGGCCAGCGGCTCGGAGAGGAACACCCCGACCGCGAGCGCCATGGCCGCGGCGGCATGACCGGACGGAAACGAGAAGTGGTCCGGGATGCGCGCGAGCGGGGTCACCTCGGGCCGCGCGTGGGAGGGGCGGGGGCGGACCACCGCCCGCTTGAGCGCCTGCACGGCGAGGTGGGAAAGCAGGTTCGCCGCCCCGGTCACGAGGCCGAGGCGGCGGGTGTCCGGCAGGGCGAGCAGGAGCAGCGAGCCGGCGATGGTGGCGGTGGCGCCACCGGCGTGGGTCGTCACCCGGAGCATCCGATCGAGCCAGCCGGGCGCCTCGCGCCGGGACAGCGCCGCCAGCAGGCGGTGATCGTGAGTGGTGAGCCGGTGCAGCATGCCTCGCAGGTGATCCTCCTCCGGTTGGGGAGAATCATCGCCCGCGGGCATCACGGCCGGGCACGGGTCAGGTCACGAAGTGGTCGCGCCTCCATCGGGGAACCAGCAGGTGATCGCCGTGCCCCGCCCCACCTGGCTGGTCGCGCCCACCCGCCCCTCATGCGCCTCGACGAGGTGCCTGACGATGGCGAGCCCGAGGCCGGTGCCGCCGTCGTCGCGGGCCCGGGCGTGATCGGCGCGGTAGAACCGCTCGAAGATCCGGGGCAGGTGCTCCCCCGGAATGCCCGCACCGGTGTCGCGCACCTCGAGAACCACGCCGCCGGTGTCCCGCGCGGCGCTGAAGGTCACCCGGCCGCCGGCGGGGGTGTGCCGGATGGCGTTGTCGAACAGGTTGCTCAGCACCTGGCGCACCGCGTCGGGGTCGGCGGTGACGGTGCCCGCCTCCGGCGCCACCTGTGCCGAGAACCCGATCTGCCGCTGCTCGGCGCGGTCGGCGAGGAGCCCCCAGCTCTCCCGGGCCACGGCCGCCACATCCAGCGGCTCCGGGGCGGGGCGCCACCCGCCGGATTCGATGCGGGAGAGATCCAGCAGCCCATCCACCAGCCGCTGCATCCGCCGGGCGTTGCTCAGGATCACGGTGAGGAACCGCCGGGTGGTCTCGCCGTCTGCCGGTTCCTGCACCAGCGTCTCGGCGTAGCCCGAGATCGAGGTCAGCGGCGTCTTGAGCTCATGCGAGACGTTGGCCACGAAGTCGCGCCGGACGGTCTCCAGGCGGCGCAGTTCGGTCACGTCGTGCAGCACCAGGAGGGCGCCCCCATGGGCCAGCGGCCGGGCGGAGAGCAGCACGCTCTGGCCATCGAGTTCCAGCTCCCGTTCCAGCACCGACTGGCCGCCGAGCACCGCGTCCACGACTTCCCGGGCCGCCTTGACCCGGAAGATCTGCTCCAGGTCCGGCAGGGCCGCGTCCGGCTCGTAGCCGAGCAGCCGGCGGGCCGCCGCGTTCGCGGTCACGATCCGGCCCCGCGGATCGGAGGCGATGACCCCTTCGATCATCGCCTCCACCAGGGCCGCGCTCTCCGCCCGCTCGCGTCGCAGTTCGTTGAAGCGCTGGTCGAGCTGGCCGTGCATCTCCCGGAGGGCGCGGATCAGCTCATCGATGTCCGGCACGCCGGAACGGGGGAAGCGGGGTGGCGCGCCCTGCGCGATGGAGCGCGCCGCCTGGCTGATGGTGGTGAGCGGCCGGGCGATGGACCGCCCCGCGAGGAAGGCCAGCCCGGCGCCGATCAGCAGCGCCACCAGCGCCGCGCCCAGGAAGGCGCGGTGGACGTGAATGAGGATGGCATCGTTGCCGGCGAGGGGAGCCGCGAGCCGCACCACCCCAGGCCCGCCGGGCACCGCCACGTAGAGCAGCGGGCGGTTCACGGTGGCGCTGAGGCGGCGGTCGCTGCCCACCCGGCCCGCCAGCGCCGCGCGGACTTCGGGCCGCTCGCCGTGGTTCTCGATCCGCGGCACGCCGTCGGGCGCCTCCTCGCTCTCCGCGATGACGCGGCCGTCCCGCGCAATCAGCGTCACCCGGAGCCCCGACTCGCGTGCGATGCTTTCCACCGCTGCCTGCCAGGCGGTGGAGTCGGTGGGGAGCGCCCGGGACACCAGCAGCGCCTCCCGCTCCAGGGTCCGGCGGCTTTCCTGCTCGAGGTCGCCCCGCAGGGCGAGCTCGGCCCCGACCACGTGCACCGCGATCGCCACGATGATGACCAGGATCGTGCCCCACACCAGCCGGGTGGCGAAGCTCATGCGCGGCGGGTTCCCCGCTCCGCGCCGCGGAAGCGGTAGCCGAAGCCGCGCACCGTCTCGATCAGGTCACCGGCCTCCCCGAGCTTGGTGCGGAGCCGCTGGACGTGCATGTCCACCGTGCGGGTCTGGATGTCGGGCTGGGCTTCCCACACCGTTTCCAGCAGCTGGGGGCGGGTCTGCACCCGGCCGCGGCGCTCCACCAGCGTGAGCAGCAGCTTGTACTCGGTGGCCGTCAGCTCCACGTCCTTTCCCTCGACCGCCACCCGGTGGGCGGACCGGTCGATGGCGATCGGGCCGGCCGCGAGGGTGGAGCCGCTGGAGACCGCCGGGGCCGCGAGCCGGCGGAGCAGGGCGTTCACCCGAAGTGCCAGCTCCGCCGGGGAGAACGGCTTGGTCAGGTAGTCGTCGGCGCCGAGCGAGAGACCCCGGATCCGGTCCGGCTCTTCCCGCCGGGCGGTGAGCAGGATGACGCCGACATCCCGGGTCTCCTCCCGCCGCCGGAGTTCGGCGAGCACGTCGTAGCCGGAGACGCCCGGCAGCATCACGTCCAGGATCACGATGTCCGGCCGCTCTTCCCGGGCGGCCTTGAGGGCGTCGGGGCCGTTGGCCGCGGTCGAGACGCGATAGCCCGCCTTGGCCAGGTGGTAGGCGACGAGCGCGGTGATATCCGGCTCGTCGTCGACGACGAGGATGCGATGACTCATGCCGGGCGTCCTTCCAGTTCACTGTCGGTGCGGAGCCGGGCGTGCCGCCGGCTGCGCTGGATGGCACTCTCCCGCTCCTCGCGGTAGGCCGCATCGGCCTGGCTCGCCTCCATGACGTCGGCGAACACCCGCCCCAGCGGCTCCGCGGGGCGGCGCAGCCGGTACAGCACGAACTGCGCGATCGGCGTGTCCCGGACCAGGCCCAGGTCCCGCAGCACCTTGAGGTGGCGGGAGACCGTGGGCTGCGGCAGATCCAGGATCAGCACCAGGTCGGAGACGAAGAGCGGCGCCGCCTGCAGGCAGTTGAGGATGCGGAGCCGGGTGGGCTCACCCAGCGCCTGCAGCAGGTCGGCCAGCGAAAGGGGGGGCGACATATGCGGCAAAACGAATACATGGCCGGACCGGGAAACGCAAGCCGGAGCGTGACGCTCCGCATTGCGCGGCTGGAAGAAGCCTGCGGATATTGAAGTTATGCTCTCCTCCCTGGCGCTCGCCGGCCTGCTCGCCGGTGCCGGTGCCCCCGACACCGTCCGCCTGGTGCTGGTGGCCACGACCGACGTCCACGGCCACGTCACCGACTGGGACTACCTCCAGAATGCCCCGTGGCCCGGGGGCCTCACCCGGGTGGCGACCGTGGTGGACTCGCTGCGGGAACGCTATCCCGGGCAGGTCATCCTGGTGGATGCGGGGGACGCCTTGCAGGGCAGTCCGCTCGCCGCCTGGGCGGTCCGCGCGACCGAACCGGCCCATCCTATCGTGGACGCGATGAACACCCTCGGCTATGACGCGGCCACGCCGGGTGCCCACGACTTCGATTTCGGAATGGAGCGCTTCAACCAGGCGCTGGCGGGCTCGGGCTTTCCCTGGGTAAGCGCCAACCTGCGGGTGCTGCCGCAGGACACCCTCGCCCTCGCGGGGTACACGGTCCTCCTGCGGAACGGGGTGAAGGTCGCCATCACCGGCTTCACCACGCCCGCCGCGACGGTGCTGAACCGGAGCCGGCTGGCCGGCCGGCTGCGGGTGGACCGGGTGGAGCCGGGCATCACCCGCATGCTGCGGGAGGCCCGCAAGGATGCCGACCTCGTCATCGTGCTGGCGCACAGCGGGATGGATGGGCGCTCCACCTACGACACCACCGGACTGGGTGCCGAGCATGGCGCGGCCCGCCTCGCGCAAGGAGAGAGCCGCCCCGACCTGGTGGTCGTGGGGTATTCCCACGAGACCATGGTGGACTCGGTGCTGTCCGGCGTCCACTTCGTGCAGCCCCGCCCGCAGGGCCGGTCCGTCGCCGTCGTGCACATCGCCTTGGTGCCCCAGGGCGGGAAGCTGGTGCCGGTGCGGATCCGGGGGGAGCAGGTGTCGCTGGAGGATGTGCGGCCCGCCCCCCGGCTGGCCCGCCGGCTGGCGGAGATTCACCGTGCGGTTCTCGGCTGGGTCGGTGGCGCGATGGCCGAGTCGGACCAGCGGCTCACGCTGGCAGCGGCCCGGGTCGAGGACACGCCGCTGCTGCGCTACCTGCACACCGTGATCCGGCGGGCCTCGGGGGCACAGCTTTCCGCGCTCGCGGCCCCGGACCTCCGCGCCGGCTTCGATGCCGGTGAGATCACCATGGCGGAGGTGTTCCGGCTCTATCCGGTGGAGCACACCCTGCGGGTGGTGAAACTGAGCGGGGCGCAGCTCCGGGCGTTCCTGGAGCAGAGCGCGCGCTATTACTACGCGGACTCGACCGGCCGGGTCGCCCCCAACCGGTTCGTCGCCGCAGAGGACTTCGACCTGGTGGGGGGCGCGACCTGGACCCTGGACCTGAGCCAGCGTCCCGGCGCCCGGATCACCCGGCTGGAGGTGCGGGGCCGGCCGGTTGCGCCGGAGGACAGCTTCACCCTCGCGCTAACCAGCTACCGGCAGCAGGGTGGCGGCAACTTCGCGTCGCTGGCAGGGGCGCGGGTGGTCTATGACAAGGACGAGCGGATCCGCGACCTGATTGTCGCCGACCTGTCGCGGCGCCACATGCTCCGGGGGGACGACTTCGCCGGCAGCGACTGGACCCTCGCCCCGGCGGAATACGCCCAGCGGGCGCGGGCGCTGTTCGTGCGGGAGCCGGGCCCCCCCCCGCCGCCGCCCGAACCGGAGGGGCGGGTGCTCCCCGCCGGCCCGAGCCGG
>CAZPER010000104.1:0-12978 GCA_964585655.1 uncultured Gemmatimonadaceae bacterium
CCTTCTCGGCTCGCGCGCCGCAGGTCCACGGCAGGAGCGCGTGACCGAGCGGCCATACTATTCTACCGCCCTTAGCGCCCTACCGCCCCACCGCCTTACCGCCTTACCGCCCTACCGCCTTACCGCCCCCTGAAACACCCACCCTGCACCCTCCGTCAACCTAAGCACCCGCACCATCCCCTCGGCGGAGTCCTCCATGCCCCCTGTTGAACTGACCGTCAATCGTAGCCGGCAGCGCCTGGACGTCGATGCCGAGATGCCACTGCTCTGGGCGCTCCGCGATCACCTCGGCCTCTTCGGCACTCATTACGGCTGCGGCAACGGCGTCTGCGGCGCCTGCACCGTGCACCTCGACGGCAAGGCGGTCCGCGCCTGCGTCACGCCGATCTCTGCCGTCGCCGGCCGCCAGATCACCACTATCGAGGGACTCTCTGCCGACGGCAGTCACCCCTGCCAGCGGGCATGGCTGGAAGATGACGTGGCCCAGTGCGGCTTCTGCCAGGCGGGGATGATCATGGAAGCGGTGGCGCTGCTGCGCGCCGCACCCCGTCCGACCGACGCGGTGATCGATCAGGTCTTCGGCACGCACATCTGCCGCTGCGGCACCTACAACCGCCTCCGCGCCGCGATCCACCGTGCCGCCGAGCTTGGGGGAGGTGCCTGATGCCGCTCACCCGCCGGGGCTTCGTCGCCCTCTCCGCCTCCGCCGGGCTCACGCTCGGCTTCCGTCTGCCGCCGGGTGCGGCCGATGCGACGCCCGTGGACTTCGAGCCCAACGCCTTTCTCCGAATCGCCCCTGATGACACGGTCACACTCTGGGTGACCAAGCTGGAGATGGGGCAGGGAGTCGGCACCGTGCTCCCCATGCTCCTCGCGGAGGAACTGGAGGCCGACTGGAGCCGGGTGCGGATCGAGCGCGCCTCAACCGGCGGGAAGTTCAAGGGCGTCCGGTTCCATACCAGCGGCAGCAGCAGCATCACCGACAACTGGGTCCCGCTCCGCCAGGCCGGCGCCGCCGCGCGGGAGATGCTGATTGGCGCCGCGGCGGAGCAGTGGCGGGTGGACCCCTCCACCTGCCGGGCCGAGCGGGGGGTGGTGCGCCACCCGCCGAGCGGCCGCCGGCTTCGATTCGGTGAACTCGCCGCCCGCGCGGCGACACGCCCGGTGCCGAAGGACCCGCCGCTCAAGCCGCCCGCCAGCTTCACCCTGCTGGGCCGGCCAATGCGCCGGGCCGAAGGGACGGCGATCGTTACCGGCGCCGCCCGCTTCGGCATGGACCTCAAGCTCCCCGGCATGCTCTACGCCTCGATCGTGCGGGCGCCGACCCTTGGCGGCCGGCTGGTGGGCTACGATGCCGCCGCCGCACTCCGCATCCCCGGGGTGCGTGGGGTGAGCCCGGTGACCAGGGGCATTCACCCCGGCGTCGCGGTCCTGGCCGACGACACCTGGTCGGCGCTCAAGGGCCGGGCGGCACTCGCCGTCGAGTGGGCCGCTGGTCCGGGGACGCCGTTCGACTCCGACCGTTACCTGGCAGAGCTGCCGGCCGCGTTGTCGGGGAAGCCGTACCCGGTGCGCCACGAAGGAGATGCCCGCGCGATGCTCGCCGGCGCCGCCAGGCGGCTCAGCGCCAGCTACACCTATCCCTTCCAGGCCCATGCGCCACTCGAGACCATGGGTTGCACCGCCGATGTCCGGAGCGATCACGCCGAGGTCTGGGTGTCCACCCAGACCGATGTCCGGAGCCTGAGGCAGGCCTCGCTGGCCTCGGGGCTGCCGGAGGATCGCATCACCATCCACCCGATGCTGATGGGCGGGGCCTTCGGCCGCCGGCTCTTTGCCGACTACGTGGCCGAGGCGGTGGAACTCTCCAAGGGGGCGGGGAAACCGGTGCAGGTGCTCTGGACCCGCGAGGACGACACCCGCCACGGCTACTTCCAGCCGGCCACGATCCAGCGCTTCGAGGCGGCGCTGGCCGCCGACGGTGCGCCCACCGCGCTGGTGCACCAGACCTCGTTGTCCGACCTGACGATCTACGACATCCACGGGGGCCGGAACATCTGGACCGGCCCGCCGAAGGAGCCCCGGGCGGAGAACTCCTACGCCGAGGATGCGATCCCCTGGGGGGCGTATGACAATCCCTACGAGTTCACGGCGCTCCGGGTGGATTGCGTGGACGTCACCAGCCCGGTGCCGGTGGGGCCGTGGCGCGCGGTGATGTACCCCGCGACCGTATTCGGGCGGGAGTCGTTCCTGGATGAGCTGGCGCATGCGGCGGGGCGGGACCCGATCGACTATCGCCTGGCGCTGCTGCCGCCGGATGTGAGGACGGTGGGGGGGCAGCGGATCGACCGCCGCCGACTGGCCGCGGCGCTCCGCGCGGTACGGCACCGCTCCGGGTGGGACACGCCGCTGCCCCACACCGCCACCCGCTGGTGGGGCCGGGGCGTCGCCGCCAACGTGTACCATACCGAAGGGTACCTGGCGATGGTGGCGGAGGTGAGCGTCGCCCGGGACTTCTCGGACCTGCGGGTGCACCGCGTCATTACCGCGGTCGACTGCGGCCTGGTGCTCAACCCCCTTGGCGTCGCCGCCCAGACCGAGAGCGGCATCACCTGGGGGCTCTCCGCCGCGCTGTTCGGAAAGATGGACTTCCGGAACGGGGCCCCGGTGCAGGGTGGGTTCCACGACTTCCGGGTGATGACAATCGACCGGATGCCAGCCGTGGACACCCTGATCCTTCCCTCCGACGCGCCGCCGGGCGGCTTCGGGGAGCACCCGGTGCCGACCGTGGCGCCCGCGGTGGCCAACGCCGTCTTCGCGGCCTCCGGGCGGCGGGTGCGGGATCTGCCGATTGTGATGGGGCGGTAGGGCGGTAGCCGCCCTACCCCTCCGCCACGCAGCGCCCTCGTCCCGCGCGCTTGGCCGCGAGCAGCCGGGCATCGGCGGTTGTCAGCAGCCCCTTGGGCGATGTGGCGGCCGGATCCGCGTGCGTGCCCGCGATCCCGGCGCTGAAGTCCACCTTCAGGCTCTGGCCGTCCCCCAGGTCCAGTGGCGTGGCCGCGATCTCCTGGCGCAGCGCCTCCATTCGGAGCAGCGCGGGCTGCCGGGGCGTCCCCGGCATCAGGATCACGAACTCCTCGCCGCCGTAGCGGGCCACGAGGTCGGTGCGGCGCATGGCGCGCACCAGGAACTGCGCCACCTGGATCAGCGCCCGGTCCCCGTGGGCGTGGCCGTGGACGTCGTTGATCTGCTTGAAGTGATCGATGTCGAGGATGGCGAGGGAGAGCGGCTGGCCGCTGCGGGCCGCGCCTTCCATGGCGATGCCCAGGGCCCGGTCGAAGTGCCCCCGGTTGAACAGGCCGGTGAGCCGGTCCCGCGACGCCAGGTAGAGCAGCCGCTGGGCCCGGCGCACGATGGTCACCGCGAGGATGGTGGCGATGGCGAGCAGGATCAGGCGGGTGGCGAGATCCACCGGGTCGTAGGGGCCGGAGACCGTGTCGAAGGCCGGGTCGTAGAGGTTGTACCGCAGCGCCGACCAGAGCCAGAGCCCGCCGTACTGCGTCAGGGTCAGCGCCCCGGCGGCGATACAGACCCGGGCGTCGTAGCGCAGGCTCGTCGCCACGATCGCCAGGAAGTACATCTCGAAGGTGACCTTCGAGTTGAGCGCGACCAGCGGGTTGCCGACCACCAGGAAGCTCACCAGCGCGGTGGTCACCATCGATACGTCGAAGGCGCTGGAGGCGAAGCCCACCCATGGCCGCCACTGCCCCCGGCGCAGCAGCAGCCAGATGGCCAGCGCCGCCAGGCTCGCGGCCAGCGTCACCGTGAAGCCGGTAACGTGGATCGGCTGATCGGCGTAGTGCGTGATATTCCAGGTGGGGGCGATCATCAGCAGCCCCATCGCCACCACCCGCACCCGCGCGACCACCAGCTCTCCCTCGACGCCCGCCGCGGACAGCGCCGGGTCGGGGGGCGCCCAGACCGGCGGCGGCGCGGCGCCGTCGGTGTAGCTGTGATGGAAGCTCAGTTCACGCATCGCCGGCCCGCACCACCGCGCCGAGGGTGGCCATCGCCTGCTGCAGCTGCTCGTCGGAGAGGTAGGGCGCCGGCCCGAACCGGAGCACCTCCCCGCGTGCGTCCACCAGCACCCCGCGCTGGTGCAGCAGGGTGGCGAGCTGCCCCGCGCGTGGGGCGCGCAGCGCCAGGAATCCGGCGATCTCCGCCAGCGGGGTGTCCCGCTCCCGGTCAATCACCGCCGGGTCCAGGTCCAGGGCGTCGAAGCCGGCCGCGAGGACCCCGATCTGGTGCTGGCTCACCTCCCGCAGCAGGGGCGGGTCGAGGCCCCGCTCGGCGAAGAACTCGAACACCCGGGCGGCGCGGTAGTGACTGGCGGGATCATAGGTGGCGCCGGCGAACCGGTCGCCGCCGGTGCCGTAGACGGTGCGCTCGTCCCGCTCGCGGGAGGTGAGGGCGGTGAATTCGCTGAACCAGCCGGTGATCACCGGCCGGAGATCGCAATCCGGGGGAATCCGGAGGAAACAGTTGCCTTCGCCGAGCTGGCAGTACTTGTAGCCCCCACCGGTGACGTACGCATCGCCCAGGTCCTCCGCCGCGATCGAGAACGGCACCACGTTGAGCGCGTGGTAGGCGTCCACCAGCAGCCGCGCGCCGTGCCGGCGGCAGGCGGCTGCCACCTGCGACAGCCCAGGGGCGATCCGCCCGGAGTCGAAGAACACCGCGGACATCAGCACCAGCGCGGTGCGGTCATCCACCGCCGCCGCCAGCCTGGCGCAGACGCTGTCCACCGGGGCCTCCGCCACCCGGACCACCTCGATGCCTTCCTCCGTGAGGCGGTCGAGCTGGCGCCGAATGGTGTGGAATTCGCCATCGGTGGTGAGCAGCCGCGGCCGCCGCGCCAGGGGCAGCGCGGAGAGGAGCCGGACGACCAGCTCATGGGTGTTGCCCGCCAGTGCGATGGTTCCGCCCAGTTCCCCGAGCAGCCGGGCGAAGCCCGCCTTGACCGCCTCGGCCCTGGCAAAGGCGTGTTCCCACTTGTCATCCACGTGCCGGGCGGCGTCGAGCCAGGACTCCGCCTGGGCCTCGAAGCCCACGTCGGGCCACGCCTGGTGCGAGTGGCCGGTGAGCAGCAGCCGCTCGGCGACCCGGAACCGCGAATAGTGCGGCGCCAGGGCGTTGGGGGAGGCGTAGAGCGTTGCGGGAGTCGTCATCAGGACCAGGTGCCCCTTCGTGAGTAGGCGCTGCCGCCGCCGAGCCGGCCGGGATTCCGCGCGCTGCAGTTCGCTCACCGGGGCAGGGGCGCAATACTGACCTACCGCTCACTGACGCGCGCTTCACCCCGGCCGGCTCGGCGTGTGACAGGTGGTGGCCGCCTTCCGCCCGTCCGCCCTACCGCCCTACAATTCCGCCCGAATCGCCCACAGGTCCGGAAACAGCGGCTGGTTGAGCGTGGTCATCAGGTACGCCGCGCCGTCGCTGCCGCCGGTGCCGCGCCGGGTGCCGATGGTCCGCTGCACCATCTTCACGTGCCGGTAGCGCCACTCCATGATCCCCTCATCCAGGTCCACCAGGCGCTCGCACATGCCCGCCAGGGCGGAGCGGTGGTGGTAGACGTCGACCAGGGCGCGACGCATCTCGGGCGTGGACTCGATGGGCTGGGTCACGTCCCGCTCCAGCGCGCTCCTCGGAATCGGCACCCCATGGGCGGCGAGGTAATGGATGAAGCTGTCCCACAGCGTCGGTGCCGCCAGCCGCCGCTCCAGGCGCGCCCGCGTCGCGGTCCCGGGCTCGTAGCGGTCGAGCGCGCTGGCGTGCTTCCGCCCCAGCCGGAACTCCAGTTCCCGGAATTGCGCCGACTGGAACCCGCTCCCCGAATCCAGCCGGTCGCGGAAGGAGAGGAACTCGAGCGGGGTCATCGTCTCCAGGATGTCGATCTGCGCCACCATCACCTTGAGGATGGTGAGCACCCGCTTCATGGTGTGCTGCGCCCGCGACTCGTCCCGCCGCTCCAGCAGCTGCTCCAGGTAGTCGAGCTCGTGCAGCACCTGCTTGAACCAGAGCTCATAGACCTGGTGGATCACGATGAAGAGCATCTCGTCGTGTTCCGGGCCGTCGGAGAGCGGGCGCTGCAGGGTGAGCAGCTCGTCAATCGCAAGGTACTCGCTGTAGGACGGCATACCGGCGTCTCGGCGCTAGCGCGGTCGGGGGGTGTAGCCGTCGAGTCTCGCGTAGGGCGACGGCCAGGGAAGCGGATGGCCCAGGTCATGGGCGGCGTGCCGGGTCCAGTAGGGATCCCAGAGGTGGGCGCGGGCCAGGACCACGAGGTCCGCCCGGCCGGCGGCGAGGATGGTGTTGGCGTCGGCGGCGCTGGAAATGTTCCCGACCGTCATGGTCGGGACCCGCGCCTCGTGCCGGATCCGGTCGCTGAACGGCGTCTGGAACAGGCGGCCGTACACCGGCTTGGCCTCCGCCACCGTGCCGCCGGCGGAGACGTCCACGATGTCCGCCCCGGCGGCGACGGCCAGGCGCGCCACTTCCACCCCGTCCGCCGCCTCCAGGCCCCCCGGGGCCCAGTCCACCGCCGAGATCCGCACCGAGATCGGCCTGGTGCGCCACTCGGCGCGGACCGCCTTGAGGACCTCCAGCGGGAACCGCATCCGGTTGGCGAGCGTGCCGCCATACTCGTCGGTCCGCCGGTTGGTGAGGGGGGAGATGAACGTCGACAGCAGGTAGCCGTGGGCCAGGTGCAGCTCGATCAGGTCGAACCCCGCCTCGAGCGACATCCGCGCGGCGCGGCCGAAGGCATCCCGCACCTCGTCCATGTCGGCCCGGGTCATCTCCCGCGGCGTCTGGCAGGTCGGCAGGTAGGGAATGGGGGACGGGGCGAGGAGCGGCCAGTTGCCCGTCGCCAGCGGCTCGTTGTGCCCCTCCCACTGGGGGCGGGTGGAACCCTTGCGGCCGGCGTGCGCCAGCTGGATGCCGATCTTCGCGTCGGTCTCCCGGTGCACGTACTCGACGATCCGCCGCCAGGCGGCGACATGCCCGTCGAGATACATCCCCGCGCAGCCCGGGGTGATCCGGCCCTCGCGGCACACGTCGGTCATCTCGGTGATCACCAGGCCCGCGCCGCCGATGGCCCGGCTGCCGAGGTGCACCAGGTGCCAGTCGTTGACGAAGCCATCCTCCGCCCGGTACTGGCACATGGGGGAGACCACGATCCGGTTCGTGAGCACCAGGTCGCGGATGCGATACGGGGTGAAGATCGGCGGGGGGGCGGGATCACGGGAGACGGGACGTCCGCTCTGCTTCGACGCCACCCCGGCGAACCAGCGGTCCATCTGGGCCACGAGCGCCGGATCCCGGAGCCGCAGGTTCTCGTGGGTGATGCGCAGGCTGCGGGTCAGCATCGTGAAGGCGAACTGCAGCGGGTCGAGCTCCTGGTACCGTTCCACCGACTCGAACCATTCGAGGCTCGCCTGCGCCGCCCGCTGCAGGCTCTCCACCCCGGGGCGGCGTGCCGCCTCATACGCGGCCAGCGCCTCCGGCACCGGCTTCCCGTCGCGAAGGGCCGCCGCCAGCGCGATCGCGTCCTCCATCGCGAGCTTGGTCCCCGAGCCCACCGAGAAGTGCGCGGTGTGCGCGGCGTCTCCCAGGAGCACCACGTTGCCGGCGTGCCAGCGGGCGTTCCGCACCGTGGGGAACCGGCGCCAGATGGAGCGGTTGGCCAGCAACCGGTGGCCCTCGAGCTCTTCCTTGAAGAGCTGCTCCAGGTAGGCGATGGTCCCCGCCTCGTCCTCCTCCCGGAGCCCGCTCGCCTGCCAGGTCTCCTCCCGCGCCTCGACGATGAAGGTGGAGCGCCCGGCTGCGTACTGGTAGGCGTGGGTGCGCCAGAGTCCGGCGGGGGAGGGCTTGAAATAGAAGGTGAAGGCGGGGAAGGGGCGGGTGGTGCCGAGCCAGACAAACCGGTTGGTGCGCCAGTCGAGCTGGGGCTGGAACTGGTCGGCCAGGCGGTCGCGGAGCAGGCTGGCGACGCCGTCGGCGGCGACGACCAGGTCGGCGGGGCCGCAATCGGCCGGCTCCCGGATTTCCCGCTGCCCCAGGATCTCGACGCCGAGCGCCCGCGCCCGGCGGGCGAGCAGCTCGAGCAGGGTCTTCCGCTCGACGCCGGAGAACCGGTGCCCGGTGGAGCGGGTGACGCTGCCGCGGAAGTGGATCTCGATGTCATCCCAGTGCGCCGCCGCCTCCGCCATGGCGCGATTGGTCTCGGGATCGGCTTCCCCCACGTTCTCCATGGTCTCGTCGGAGAACACCACGCCGAAGCCGAAGCCGTCTTCCAGCCGATTCCGCTCGAAGATCGTGACCTGGTGGCCCGGGTCATCCCGCTTGAGGAGAATGGCGAGGTACAGGCCGGCCGGACCCGCCCCGACGATCGCGACCCTCACGCGGCGTCCGGATCCCAGGGGGGCGCCACCAGCCGGCGGCGGCCGTCGGCGGTGCGCGGCGTGTCGGGCTGGTCCAGGTCCTCGTGGTCCCAGAGCTTGCAGGTCACCGGCTTGTGCACCTGGTCCAGGCCCTCGCAGTAGTTGGTGAACACACAGCGGCGCACCTCCGCCCCCCGGCCCAGCCGGTGCTTCCGGAACCAGTCGGGGTCCGCCAGGCTCTGCCGCGCCGAGGCGATGATATCCGCCGCCCCGGAGCGGAGCAGCTCCTCCGCCTGCTCATGGGTGGAGATCCCGCCCGCCAGCACCACCGGCGTCTCCCGGCCCGCGGCGCGCACCGCCGCCCGCACCGCCTGCGTGGCCTCGCGGTTCCGGCCGAAGGGACCCCGCGCGTCCGAGCGCACGGTCGGCATGCATTCATAGCCGCTGGGTCCGGTGTAGGGATAGCGGGCCCAGCCCACCCGCGGCTGCTTCGCGTCCTCGAACTTGCCCCCGCGGGAGAGCGAGAGGTAGTCCATGCCCGCCCGCGCGAATGCCGCGCCGAACCAGGCGGCATCCTCCACCGTGCTGCCGCCCTCGATGCACTCCTCGGCCAGGAAGCGGCAACCGACCACGAACCGGCCGCTCACCGCCCGCCGCACCGCCCCGAACACCTCGAGCGGCAGCCGCGCCCGCCGCTCCCGCGTCCCGCCGTAGCCGTCCGCTCGCTGGTTCCGCGCCGAGAGGAAGGAGGCCAGCGTGTAGGCGTGGGCGCAGTGCAGCTCCACCCCATCGAACCCCGCCTGCTGGGCCCGGGAGGCCGCGCCGGCGAACAGCTCCGGCAGCACCTGCGGCAGCTCCCGGATGTGGGGGAGGTGCGTGTCGGTGACCCGCTCCCGCTCGCCGTAGGCCAGGCTCTCGAACTCCCGCTCATCCAGCACCCGCGGCCACTCCGACTCCGGCAGCGTCGCCAGCGCCTCACGGACCTCCGCGTCGCTGCCCGGGAAGAGTCGCCGATGCCGGTCGGTGAGCGCGAGGTACTCGCAGAAGTAGCGCGCCGGTTCCGGCCGCCGCCGGATCCGCAGGAAATCGATGATCTGAATGAAGAGCCGGGTCCGTCCCCCGCTGGCCCGGCGCACCGTCCGCACCAGCTCCGCCAGCCCGGGGATGAACCGGTCGTCGCCAATCCGGAGCAGCGGCCCGCTGGGGATGTCGCGGATGCCGGTGGCCTCCACGACCAGCGCCCCCGGCTGCCCCGCGGCGAAGCGCTCGTACCAGGCGAGCACCTCGGGGGTCACCAGCCCGTCGTCCGTCGCCCGCCATGGGACCATGGCCGGCACCCAGGTGCGCTCCGCCAGCTCGAGCCGTCCCACCCGGAGGGGGCTGAACCAGAGCGACCCCGCCGCCTCGGCCGCGGTGGGCCAGCGGGTGACGGGGATCGGGTGCTTGATGAACGGCTCGGGGTGCCACATGGGGGGGAAAGGTAACGCCGCCTACTTCAATAGCTCCCCCGCAATGATCAGCTGCTGGATCTCCGTCGTTCCCTCGTAGATCCGGAGCGCCCGCACCGCCCGGTAGAGCCGGTCCACCGGATGGTCCGCGAGGGTACCCCGCCCGCCGATCAGCTGCACCGCGTCATCCACGGCCCGCTGGGCCATCTCGGTCGCGAAGGACTTGGCCATCGCGGCCTCGCTGGTGATCCGCGCCTGGCCCTGGTCCTTCTCGTACGCCGCCCGGTAGACCAGGAGCCGTGCGGCGGTGAGCTCGGTGGCCATGCGCGCGAGCTTCTGCTGCACCAGCTGGAACTCTGCCAGCGGCTTCCCGAACTGCTGCCGTCGCTTCACATGCGACAGCGCCTCCGCCAGCGCCCGTGCGCCCATGCCGCAGGCCGCGGCGGCGACGGTGGGGCGGAGCCGGTCGAGGGCGGCCAGGCCGATCCCGAAGCCGCGCCCCTCCTCCCCGAGCAGCGCGTCGGCCGGCACCCGGCAGCCCTCGAAGGCCAGCTCCCCCAGCGGGTGCGGCGCGCTCAGCACCTGCGCCCCGGCGAAGCGGAGTCCCGGCGTATCCGCCGGGACCAGGAAGCAGCTGATCCCCTTGGGCCCCCGGGAGCGGTCGGTGGAGGCGAAGACGGTGTACAGGTCGGCGATGCCGGCGTTGGAGATCAGGGTCTTGGCGCCATCGAGGATGTAGCCGGTGCCGTCGCGCCGGGCGGTGGTGGTGATATTGGCGACATCGGAGCCGGCCTCCGGCTCGGTCATGGCGAAGGCGGTCATCACCCTGCCCGCGGCGATCGGGCCGAGCCATCGAGCCTTCTGCGCCTCGGAGCCATGGAGCAGGAGCGGCATGGTGCCGAGCCCCTGGAGGGCGAAGACCGCATCCGCGAGCGGAGAGGCTTCGCCGAGTGCCTCACGCAGGAGGCAGCAGCCGCGGAGGTCGAGTTCGAAGATCGGCTTGAGCCAGCCGCCCTCGCCGAGGAGGCGGAGCAGGGCGCGCGCCTCGAGGCGGGCGGCGGCATCGTCCGCGGGATCGGGGCGGCGGGCTATCGTGTCCCGGGCGAAGGCGCCCGCCTGCTCGGCGAGCGCCAGATGGTCGAGCTCGAGAAAGGTGCGGACCAGCCTGGTGTCCGGCATCGGCTACTCGAACCGCGCGTCGCGCTTGGCGCGGAACGCCTCGTAGGCTTCGCGGAAATTGGGATGCAGCATGCAGGCGGCCTGGGCCCGGGCCTCCGCCTCCATGGCGGAGACCAGGTCCAGCGAGGCCTCGAGGTTGAGCGACTCCTTGGTGACTCCGATCGCCTCGGAGGGCCCCCGCGCCAGCCGCTGGGCGACGTCGGTCGCCTCCGCCAGCACCCGCTCGGCGGGGACGACGCGGTGGTAGAGCCCCATCTCGAGGGCGCGCTGGGCGGTGATGAACTCGCCCAGCATCAGCAGCTCGGTGGCGTGGCCCAGCCCCACGATGCGGGGGAGGAGCCAGGCGGCGCCCATGTCGGCGCCGGCGAGACCCACCTTGGTGAAGAGGAACGCGATCTTGGCGGATTCCGCCGCGATCCGGAAATCGCTGGCCGCGGCGATCACCGCCCCCGCCCCCGCCACGGTCCCGTTGAGCGCCGCCACCACCGGCCGCCGGCACTGGCGGATGGAGAGGATGAGATCGCAGGTGAGCCGGGTAAACTCGAGCAGGCCGTCGTGGTCGCGGGAGAACAGCGCGCCGATGATGTCCTGCACGTCCCCGCCGGTGCAGAAGGCGCGGCCGGCCCCGGTGATGATGATGGCGCGGACCCCGGGCTCGGTGTTGAGGGCGCGGAATGTGTCGCGCAGTTCGGTGTACACCTCGAAGGTGAGGGCGTTGAGCCGCTCGGGACGGTTGAGCGTGATCGTCGCGACGGAGGTGGCGGCGTCATGACTATAGAGGAAAGACTTCGGGGTAACCGCCATCAATGCGCTCCCACCACTGCTGTGGCTTCGATTTCCACCAGTGCCCGCTCGTCCACCAGCGACGTCACCTCCACCAGCGCCATCGCCGGATAGTGCCCGCCCATCAGCCGACGGTACACGATGCCGAGCGGCTTGAGGCTGGCGCGGTACTGCGCAACGTCGGTGACGTAGATCGTGAACCGCCCGATGTCGCTCGCCTCACCTCCAGCCTCCCGCACCACCGCCAGCACCCGTTCCAGCGCCCCCTCGAACTGCCCCAGGAATTCCGCTGTCGCGCCGTCCGTCGGTCCGTCGGTCCGTCGTCCCGTCGGTGCGGTCTGTCCCGCCACGAACAGCACCCGCCCCCCGGCCCGGGCCAGCAGGCCGTTGTTCCAGCCGCGGGGGGCGCCGAGCGCCTCGGGGTTGATGATCTCGAATCGGCCGCTCATCGCCTCGCTCCCGTCCAGGACCAGCTCCCTGCCGTTGGGCGGTGCCGCCGTATCGGCGCAGAGCGACACCACCGCCGCCGCCACCTCTTCCGCGCGGATGAGGCGAGGCTGGCCGGCGGAGGCGAGCGCCGCCGCGAGAGCCTCGGCCCGGCTCCGGCCGGTCTTGGCGACGATCCGGTCCAGCGTTTCGGTGGTCATCTCGGTGTCCACAAAGCCGGGGCAGACGGCGTTCACCGTTACCCCCGTTCCCTCCACCTCCGCCGCGGCCGAGCGGCTGAACCCTACCAGCGCGTGCTTGGCGGCGGCGTAGGCGGCGATGTACCGGGCGCCGTGCAGTCCGGCGGTGGAGGCCACATTCACCACCCGACCCCACTTCCGCTCCAGCATCCCCGGCAGCAGGGCACGCGTACAAAGGAAGGCGCCCGTGGCGTTGACGGCCATCAGGCGGTTCCACTCTTCAAGGGAGGTCTTGGTCACCGACATTGAGGCCGCGGCCCCGGCGTTGTTCACCAGCACCGCCACCGGCCCAAGCGCACCCGCCTCGCGCCGGAGCGCGAGGATGCTCTCCTCACTGGTCACGTCGCACACCACCGCCCGGGCCCGGTGGCCGCCGGCCACCAGCTCCGCCGCCACCCGCTCCACCTGGTCCCGGCTCCGCGCCGCAACCACCACGTCGCACCC
>CAZPER010000105.1:0-12909 GCA_964585655.1 uncultured Gemmatimonadaceae bacterium
TGGTCCCCACCCGGGTCCAGCGGCCGTCCGCCACCATGGTCTTGGCGTGGATCATGGCCCCGTTCCATTCGAAGATCCTGAGCCCCGCGCGCAGGATGTCCCGGTACCCGATGCGGGTGAGGTTCCGCACCATGGGCACGTCGCTGGCGCCGGGGACCAGCAGCCGGATGTCCACGCCGTCCCGTTCGGCCAGGGCCATCACCTCGAACAGGCGGGGGGGCGGCACCAGGTAGGCGTCCACGATCCACAGCCGGCGCCGGCACCCCGCGGCGAGGTACTCGATCACCCGGTAGGCCCGCTGCTTCCCCGGCTCACCGATCACGACGCGCACCGCGGCGTCGCCCATGGAGGGGACGTCCGGCACCAGTTCGT
Source organism: uncultured Gemmatimonadaceae bacterium (assembly GCA_964585655.1). Taxonomy (GTDB): domain Bacteria; phylum Gemmatimonadota; class Gemmatimonadetes; order Gemmatimonadales; family GWC2-71-9; genus JADJOM01. The sequence continues at coordinate 373 of CAZPER010000105.1, forward strand.
CCTCGGGCAGCGGCGGTCCGGCCCGGCCCCACACCCGCGCGAAGGCCACGCCGAGGGCGTGGGTGGCGGGGCCCTCGATGAGCACCGCGGTGTCGCGCCAGGGCGGGATGGCGCGCGCCGGATCGCCGGCCCACTCGTCGCCGATGCAGAGCCCCCCCACCACCGAACGGCTGCCATCCGCCACGACCAGCTTGCGATGGTCCCGGGCGATGAACCGGTGCGGCTTGAACAGCGAAGGGGTGCCGAAACAGCGCACCTCGCAGCCGGCCTGGCGCAGGAAGCGCCAGTAGGCGCCCCCAGTGGCGATCGAGCCCAGCCAGTCGTAGAGCACCCGCACCGGCAGCCCGGCGCGGGCCCGGGCCGCCAGCGCCTCGGCGAAGCGCCAGCCGGTGGCATCGTCCCGGATGATGTAGTTCTCGAAGTGGATGAAGCGGGTGGCGCCCTCGATCAGCGCCAGCATGGCGCCGTAGGCGGCGGGACCGTCCTGCAGCAGCACCACGCGATTACCGGGGATCGGCCGCGCGGCGGCGGCCCGGTCGATCGCCCGCTGGACCACCGGTCGGCCGGAGAGCGGGAGCCGCCCCTGGCGATCCGGGACGACGGTCATCCGGTCCCCAGCCCGAGTTCGCGTTCCACCGGGCGGAGGGCCTCGAGCACGAAGGCGATGTGCTCGTCCAGCGGGACCCCGAGCTCCGCGGCGCCCTGCACCACGTCGTCCCGGTTCACCCCGCGGGCAAAGGCCTTGTCCTTGAGCTTCTTCTTCACGCTCTGCACCTCGAGGTCGGCGAGGCTCTTCGAGGGCCGCACCAGGGCGCAGGCCACCAGGAAGCCGCACAGTTCATCCACCGCGAACAGGGCGCGCGCGAGCAGCGTGTCGCGCGGCACGCCGGTGTAGCTCGCGTGGCCCAGGATGGCGCGCTGCAGCTCCTCGGGGAATCCCCGGGCGGCCAGCAACCGGACGCCTTCCGCCGGGTGCTCCTCGGTGGCGGAATGGGCATCGTTGGGGAAGCGCTCGTAGTCGAAATCGTGCAGCAGGCCGACGAGCCCCCACACCTCCGGGTCGGCGCCATGGCGCGCCGCCAGCGCCCGCATGGCGGCCTCGACCGCGTACATGTGGCGCCGGAGCGGTTCCGATCGGGTGTACTCCTGCATCAGCGCCAGGGCGCGGTCCCGGGTCCAGGTCATGCCATACAATGAACGGCCCCCCGTCGCCGGTGGCAACGGGGGGCGGTCCAGCCGTCCGGGGACCTCAGTTGGGGCAGTTGATGCCGCCGCAGACCGGGACCGGCAGGGTGGTGCCGTACTTCAGGTTGATGGCGGACGCCACCGAGTCGGCGATGAGCCGGTGCGCCAGGGTGCTGGGGTGGATGCCGTCCATCGAGAACAGGGTGCCGAAGGCGATCGGACCCGCCGGGAGCAGGCTCACGTCCGGGAAGGGCAGGATGGCACCGGGCACGTTGGCCCGCTGGAATGCCAGCGTCGCGTTCGCGTCCACGACCGGCCAGTCGTTGGCCGCCCCAACCGCCGCAATGTGGGCGTTGTACCCCGCGACGGCGGTCTGCATCGCCGCAATCTCCGCGGCGCTGATGACCTCCGCCGCCACCGTGCAGTCGATGGTCGAGGGCACGCCGAGCTGGGCGGCGCCCAGCTTGGTGAGCGCCACCGGCCAGGGAACGAGCGTGGTGGTCCCGATGCCGAGGGGGGAGCAGTTGGCGTTGACGGTGAAGGTCGGCACCGCGGCCAGCAGCGGGTTCTGCGCCGGGAACGGCGGCGGGCAGCCGCCGTTCTTGGCGCAGTAGTAGATCGCCGCCAGCGAGGCGAAGGGGATGATGGTGACGTCGGGAACGTTCACCAGCACGACCCCCCGCGCCCCGGTGCCGGCGAGCACGGTGGCCACGCTGTCATAGGCGGCATTGAAGGCCGCGGCCGGGGTGATCTGGGCGCTGTCGCCCGCGTTGGTGCTGGAGATGAGGGCGCCCAGCACGTCGTTGGCGCCGATCCAGGCCGTGATGAACGTGGGCTTGAGGTCGTTCAGGTGGTCGAGCTCCGTCCGGCCGCCCAGGAAGATGGTCTTGAGCGGGTCGAACGAGGACGGCGGCGGGCCGAAGTTGGTGTACAGGTTGGCCACGACGTTGCCGGGGACGGCCACGTTGTTGAACGGGCCATGGCGCGGGACGCGCAGGTCACAGGTGGATGAGGTGGCGCCGCCGACCCGGGCCTGGGTCACGTTGTTGGTGAACGGCGGCGGGCAGCCCCGGCCGGCGAGCTGCGGATAGTTGAAGCTGGTGCCCATGGCCGCGCCGAGCAGCTGGGCGTAGGAGCGAAGCTGGGTGCTGTCGCTGATCCCACCCGACTGGAAGCCGGCGGTGATGCTGTTGCCGAGTGAGGCGTACCGCTGGAACAGCGGGTCCACGACCGGCGGGGCGTTGAGCTTCTCGTCGGTGCGGCATCCCGCGAGCACCGGCAGCGCGACGAGCAGGGAGGTTACGAGTCGCTTGATCTGCATGGTCTGGCTCCGGGAGCGTCAGAAGGTGTACGTCAGGGTCGCGCCGAACAGGTGCGCCTTGAATTCGAAGAGCCCGTTGTCCGGCTGTCCGAACTCGACGGTGCGGCCGCGGCGGTTCTGTTGATCGATGTACTGGTACGCGGCGTCCACGTGCAGCTTGCTGCCCAGCCGGGTGCCGAAGCCGATGGTGAACTCGGAGCGCTTCCCTTCCGGCAGGTTCGGCGTCATCGAGCCGTCGGGCAGCGCGGCGTCGTGGAACAGGTAGCCGCCCCGGAGGGTGGTGGTGGGGCTGATCGCGTACTCCGCGCCGTAGCGCCAGGCGGTGGTGCCGCCGGCGTTCTCGACCAGGTTGGACTGGGGCAGCAGGTCGGTGATGATCGCGACCGTGTCGAACACCGTCCAGTTGGTGTAGGTCACGTCGAACAGCAGGCGCAGCTTCTCGATGGGGCGCACGCTGACGCCCGCCGTCAGCTGCTCCGGCATCCGGAGCGCGGTGCGGCCCCCCTGGTCCTGCAGCGGGCCGGCGCCACGGAACTGCGGCGCCAGGATGCTGTCGAGCGGGGTGCCGGTGGGCGCGCCGAGGGGGTTGTTGCGCGGCAGGGCGATTCCGGTGAAGACCTGGTTGATCTCGGCTTCCGCGTCGTTCACCTCGACCTTCTGCCGTGACAGGTACCGCACCCCGAAGCTCAGCCGGTCGGTGGGCTCGAAGATCATCCCCACGTGGTACCCGACCCCGGTCCCGTTCCCTTTCAGCTTCACGTCGGCGATGTCGGTCCCGACCGGGAACCCGAGCATACCGAAAGTCACCCCCGGCGCCGCGAACTGGGTGGAGAGATCCACCCGCCGTTCCAGTTTCAGGAACAGCATGTTGATGTCCAGGCCGGCGCCCACCTTCACCATCTTGTGGAGCTGGTAGCCCACGGTGGGCTGGATGTAGATCGCGCGGATCGTGCTGTGGTAGCCGAGGAAGCGGACCTGGGAATTCTCCGGCCACTCGGTGGTCAGCCCGTAGGGCGCGAAGGCGCCGATGCCGACGCTCAGCTTGTCGGTGAGGCCGCCGATGGCATACAGGGCGGGCACCGGGATCACCTTGTCTTTCAAGTCGGTGCTCAGGCCGGTGGCATCGTCCGTGAACCCGCCGCTCGGGGCGATCGCCGTCACGCCGGCGGAGATGGTCCAGACACCCTTCTTCGTGCCGGCGATGCCGGCCGGGTTGTAGAAGAGGGCGGAGCCGTCCGCGCAGGGCGCGGCCACCGCGGTTCCCGCGCGGCCCATCGCGCAGGACCCATGCTCATTGACGCTGTACCCCTGCGCCCTCAGCCCTGCCGGTGCGCCCGAAAGGACGACCAGCCCGCTGACGGCGAGCCAGACCGGAAACCGCCGCATAGAGTAACTCCGATAAGGATAGACTGCCGTTGAGGAGGAACAGGGTGGTGCGGAGACTGGTAGTCAGTCTAGGGCCCGGTCACAACTTTGTCAAAAGGATACGCGACTGTCCGGCATGGGCTTGCGCCGGGCGTGAACTGGGGGGGCTGACCGGCGGCCGGAGGCGGCGGGTCAGTGGAGGGTGGGGTGCTCCCCGGCCGGGCCGGGCATCTGCCCCGCGGACAGCGGCACCCGGTACTCCTCGGCGCCGTCCAGCACGATCTCGAAGGCATAGTGTCCCGGCGCGGGCAGGGGCAGGTCGAAGACCAGCACCGCCCCCGCCTCCACGTCGGTGACCCCGGCCGGCGGCTCGCCGAAGCTGACCGCCCCCTCGCCTTCGACCAGCCGGTTGCCGGCCTCATCCACGAACCGGATCCGGATACTGTGGCTCCCGATTTCGGTGCGCCGCCCCCGCACCCGGAGCACCAGATGGGCCCGGGTGTGGACGGTGGGGAACTGCTGCACCCAGATGTGCTGGAACAGCCCCAGCACCGAGAGCTTCCCCTGCTGGTCGATCAGGGCGTAGTCGGCCAGCACCGCGAAATCGAGCTGCAGGGTCAGCTCACCCGGATCGAGGTGATCTCGTCGTTCTTCCGGATCGCGTTCACGATCTCCATTCCGCTGGTGACCTGGCCGAACACCGTGTGGACCCCGTCCAGGTGGGGCTGCGGGGCGTGGCAGATGAAGAACTGGCTGCCGCCGGTGTCCTTCCCCGCGTGCGCCATCGAGAGGCTCCCCGCCGCGTGCTTGTGGACGTTGCGGTGGGTCTCGCACTTGATCTTGTAGCCGGGACCGCCGGTGCCGGCGCGGGGATCGTTCGGGTCGCGGGAGTTCGGGCAGCCCCCCTGGATCATGAAGTTGTTGATCACCCGGTGGAAGCGCAGCCCGTCGTAGAACTTCTCATTGGCCAGCTTCGCGAAGTTCTCGACGGTCTTGGGGGCCTCCTCGTCGAACAGCTCCGCGACGATGCGGCCCCGGATGGTTTCGATGGTGGCGGTCTTCATGGTCGTCCGCGGATTCGGGGGGTCGGGAATGGGCGTGATGGCGCCACAAGTAAGCCGCCCGGCCGGGTTCCCTCAATCCCCCGGGGGCCCCGGGCGCCAGCCCCCTGGCCTCACCCCTCGCAGCCGTCCGCCGGGCCGGCCGCAAGATCCGCCAGCCGGACCTGCCAGTCCGCGGGATCCTCCGCCGGGAGCTGGCACGATGCCCCCACGCAGAGAAAGCCGCGGGTGACGGTCCCATCCCCGAGCATGCCGCGGATGGCGGGGGCAAGGGTGGCCCCGGCCCGGTCCGCCGCCCGCACCAGGCGGACGACCCGGCGCGGCAGGAAGGTGCGGCGCGCGGCCCGGTGCATGGTCGCGGCCCGTGTGGCGCTCTCCGGCTCGCCGCCTTCCACGATGACCAGGTGCGTCGCCGGGTGCACCGCCCAGTCGAGGGCGGCGAGCAGCGCCGATCCGAAGATGCCAAGACCGCTCGCCGCCCCCGCGAACGCCCGGAGCAGCGCGTCGCGCCGGGCATACCACTCCGGCCCCTGGGTGTGCTCCGCGATCCGCGCGAGGCAGAGGGCCGCGATGCCGTTGGGCGATGGGGTCGGCGCATCCTGGATCGGCTTGGCGCGCGCGGGCAGCAGGCCGGGGCCCTCGCGGCTCGCGGTGTCGAACAGCCCTCCCGCCACCGGGTCGAGGTAGTCGGCCCAGACCCGCTCCATGATGCCCACGCTCCACTCGAGCCAGGCGGGCTCGCCCGTCGCTTCAAAGGCCTCGATCGCCGCCAGGGCCACCTGGACCTGGTCGTCCAGCAGGCCGCCAACCCCACCAGGCAGGTGCGCCAGCGCATGCGGGTCCTGCTGCTCGCGCCGGATCCGCTCGAGGGTGCGGAGCCCCTGGGCTCCCGCCCAGGGCTCGTCCAGCGCCACCGCGGCCGGGATCAGTGCCCCAGCCAGCATCCCGTTCCACGCCGTATACCTGCTCCGGTCGATGAACGGCGCGGTACGGCCGGCTCGCGCGGCGCGGAGGCGGTCCTCCGCCTGGTGCAGCCGTCGGGCAGCCTCGGCCGGCGTGATCCCGAGCCGGGCGGCGATGGCCGGCAGCGGCTCGGTCACATGCAGCACGTTTTTCCCGGGGTTGTGGTGCATCTCCCCCGCGGTGCCGATGTCGTACCAGGCCGCCGCGACATCCAGCAGTGCATCGTCCGCGATGGCGCCCCGGGCCTCGTCCAGGGTCCAGGTGAAGTAGTCGCCATCATCGTGCAGGCCCACGTCGGCGTCCTGGCTGGCGCCGAAACCGCCGGCATCATCCGCCAGGACCTCACGCACCCAGCGCACGATGCCGCGCCCGGTGTCCGCAAACTCGGGATCGCCCAGCGCCAGGAAGCCATCCACGTAGGCCCGCAGCAGTTCGGCATTGTCATAGGACATCTTCTCGAAATGGGGCACCACCCACCGGGCGTCCACCGAGTAGCGATGGAAGCCCCCCGCCAGGTGATCGTGGATGCCGCCCCGCAGCATCGCCGCGAGGGTGTGGGCCGCCATGTCCCGGGCTGCGCCGCTCCCGGTGTCCCGCCAGCGGGTCAGCAGGAGGCGCACGGCGCCGGGGTGGGGGAACTTGGGCTGGGTGCCGAACCCGCCGTTGACCGGATCGAAGAGCCGGGCCATCGCGGTCTCCGCCTCGGCCAGCTGCGACGCGGCAGGCTCGCCGGGCGCCGCCTCGTCGAGATGCTCCTCCAGCACCCGGCGCAGCGTACCCGCCTGCTGGGCCACCCGGTCCCGCTGGGTACGGTAGAGGTTGAGGATCTGGGTCAGCACGGCGCGGAAGCCGGGCCGGCCGTACTTGCCGTCAGGCGGGAAATAGGTCCCGCCGTAGAACACCTCGCCGTCCGGGGTCAGGAAGGCCGTCAGCGGCCACCCTCCCTGACCGGTGATGGCCTGCACCGCGCGCTGATAGCGGGTGTCCACGTCGGGCCGTTCGTCCCGGTCCACCTTCACGCACACGAAGTTGGCATTGAGGAGCTCGGCCAGGGCCGGGTCCTCGTACGACTCGCCATCCATCACATGGCACCAGTGGCACCACACCGCACCGATGTCGAGCAGGACCGGCCGGTCCTCCGCCGCGGCGCGGGCGAACGCTTCCGCACCCCACGGGAACCAATGGATCGGCTGGTGGGCGGCGGACTGCAGGTAGGCAGAGGGGGACCCGCCAAGACGGTTGGTCATGCAGACAAGGTAGGCGAGCAGCACCGTCTCCGCGCGGCGGGTCGGTCCGGTTCGCGGGGGCCCGTCGCGCCCGCCATGTCGGGTCGAAACCCCGCCAAGACGTCTCCCCGTAGGTCGGTCACCACGCCCCCACCATCCCCGACCATGGAGTTCACTCATGCCACGCGTTCCACGTTGGGTCGTGTTCGCCGGGTTCGCCATTCTGGCGCCCCTCGCCGTCGAGGCACAGGGCGCCACTCCACCGGCCGGCTGCACCACCGCCGAGCATCGCCAGTTCGACTTCTGGCTGGGGCACTGGGATGTGACCGTGTCCGGACAGGCCGCCGGCACCAACGAGATCACGCTGGAGGAGGATGGCTGCGTCCTGCACGAGCACTGGGTCGGCTCGAAGGGCGGGACGGGGCAGAGCTTCAACTGGTACGACCGGGCCGCCGGGCGGTGGCACCAGGTATGGGTGGACAGCCAGGGCACGGGGCTGCAGCTCGCGGGGACGTACGCCGACGGCAAGCTCACCCTGACGGGAACCGCGCCGGGCCCCGGCGGCACGCCGCAGGCGCAGCGGCTCACCTTCTTCAAGAATCCGGACGGCACGGTGCGGCAGCTCTGGGAATCTTCCGCCGACGGCGGGGCCACCTGGCAGGCGGTGTTCGACGGGCTGTACCGCAAGAAGTCGTGAGGCGGCGTTGCTTCCGGTTCACTCCAGCGGCGCGAAGCGCGCGGTGAAGTGCCGCAGGTACGGGGCCTGCTCGACGAAACGGTAGCCCCGCACCGCCGCGCGCCGGGCGTGGACGTTGAGGATCGCTTCGACCACGTAGTCGATATGGCTCTGGGTGTACACCCGGCGTGGGATCGCCAGCCGGACCAGTTCCATGGACGCGGTGGACTCGGCGCCCGTCGCCGGGTCCCGCCGCCCGAACATCACCGTCCCGATCTCGACCGCCCGGATGCCCGCCTCCCGGTAGAGTTCGACCACCAGTGCCTGGCCCGGCAGCTCCGCCGGAGGAATGTGCGGGAAGAGCGCCGCGGCATCGATGTAGATGGCGTGTCCCCCCGGCGGCTGGACGATCGGCACGCCCTGCTCCGAGATGTGCCGGCCGAGATAGGTGGTCGAGGTGATCCGGTAGAGCAGGTAGTCCTCGGCCAGCGCTTCGTGCAACCCCACCGCGATCGCCTCGAGGTCGCGTCCCGCCAGTCCGCCGTAGGTGGGGAAGCCCTCGGTGAGGATCAGCAGGTTCCGCTCCTGCTGGGCCACCCCGGCATCGTTGCTCGCGATGAACCCGCCGATGTTGGCCAGCCCATCCTTCTTGGCGGACATCGTGGCGCCGTCGGCGAGGGAGAACATCTCCCGGGCAATCTCCAGCGGGGTCCGCGCGGCGTAGCCCGGTTCCCGCAGCTTGATGAAGTAGGCGTTTTCCGCGAAGCGGCAGGCGTCGATGTAGAGCGGAATGCCCTGGGCCCGGCACAGCGCGGATACTTCCCGGATGTTCGCCATCGACACCGGCTGCCCGCCGCCGGAATTGTTGGTGACGGTGAGCATGCAGAGCGGAATCCGCTCGTGCCCGACCTCCGCGATCAGCCGCGCCAGCGCCCCCACATCCATGTTGCCCTTGAACGGGTGCACCGTCTGCGGCTGGCGCCCCTCCGGAATGACCAGGTCCACCGCGCGCGCGCCGGTGAACTCCACGTTGGCGCGCGTGGTGTCGAAGTGGGTGTTGCTCGGCACCACGTCCCCCGCCTTGCACATGACGGAGAACAGGATCCGCTCGGCGGCCCGCCCCTGGTGCGTGGGGAAGACATACTTGAAGCCGAAGATGTCCTGGATGGCGCGCTCGAACCGGTAGAAGGACGGACTCCCGGCGTAGGACTCATCTCCCCGCATCATCGCGGCCCACTGTTCGCTCGACATGGCCGAGGTCCCGCTGTCGGTCAGCAGGTCGATCAGCACATCCTCGGAGTGCAGCTGGAACACGTTGTACGCCGCCTGCCGCAGGCGCTGTTCGCGTTCGTCCCGGGTGGTCATCCGGATCGGCTCCACCGACTTGATCCGGAACGGCTCGATGATGGTCCGCATGGTGACTCGCAGGCGCGGGGGAGGAAGGGCAGGGGCGTGAAATATGGAGTGTCGCCCCCGACTCCGGCATATTCCGCCTCCGTGATCCCCCATGCCGAGCCCCGGACCCGCCATGCCCGCTGACGCCGACGAGCGCGCGGTCGTCGTCATCGGTGCCGGCGCCGCGGGCCTGATGGCCGCGGCGCACGCCGCGCTCTCGGGCCGCCCCGTGGTGCTGGCGGAGGGGACCTCGGACGGGGGGCGGAAGATCCTGATCAGCGGCGGCGGGCGTTGCAACATCCTGCCCTCCCTCCTCGATCCCGCACGCTTCGTCTCGGAGGCCCCGCCGCACCTGGTGCGCCGGCTGCTCGCTGCCTGGCCGCTCCGGGAACAGCGACAGTTCTTCGAGCGGGACTTGGGCATCCGCCTGGTGCAGGAGGAGGAAACCGGCAAGCTCTTTCCCGCCTCGAACCGCGCCCGGGAGGTGCGGGACCGGCTGGTCACCGCGGCGCGGGAGCGGGGCGTGCAATGCCGCTTCGGCCGCCGGGTACTGGGGGTGACGGGCGGGGGCGGCCGCTGGGAGGTTCGGCTCGACGGCGGTGAGGTGATCCCCGCCCGCGCGGTCGTCATCACCACCGGCGGCCTGTCGGTTCCGGCCACGGGGAGCGACGGCTTCGGATTGGACCTCGCGCGCGAGCTGGGTCACCGGGTGGAGCCCACCTACCCGGCGCTGACGCCGCTCCTCGCCGCGGCGGCTCCGCATGAAGCGCTGGCCGGCGTCTCGCTCACCGCGACGATCGAGGCCCGGGGCGGGGGCCTCACCGCCCTGGCCCGGGACGGGTTCCTCTTCACCCACCGCGGCTACAGCGGCCCGGCGGTGCTCGACGTCTCCCATGTTGCCACCCGGCACCGGGACGGTCCCGATCGGGCCCGGATCCGGGTGCAGTGGTGCGCGCTGGACGCCGCCGCCTGGGAGGCGCGCCTCACCGCCCGCTCCCCGCAGCAGGTGGCGACGGTCCTGCGGGAGGAACTCCCGGCCCGCCTCGTGGAGCGGCTGCTGTCCGAGAGCGGGGTGCCGGCGGATACCCAGCTGGCGCAGCTGCCCCGCGAGGCGCGGCGCGCCCTGGTCGAGCGACTCTGCCGGTACGAGCTCCCCTGGACCTCTGACGAGGGATACAAGAAGGCCGAGGTCACCGGCGGCGGCGTGGCGCTGGGGGAGGTGGAGCCGGCCACGCTGGAGAGCCGCCGGGCGCCGGGGATCTATTTCGCCGGTGAGGTGCTGGATGCCTTCGGCCCGATCGGGGGGTACAACTTTGCCTGGGCCTGGGCGACCGGCCGGTCCGCGGGGCTGGCCGCCGCCAGAAAATGACGCGGGGCGGGCCGGATGGCCCGCCCCGCGTCGGAGCAATGGTGAGAAGTTCCGCCCGGCTCACTTGAAGCCGAATGACACTCCGACCGTCAGCGGAATGAAGGTGGTGCTGCTGCCGCTGGTGGAGACCGAGAGGTACCGGCTCTCGACGAAGATGTTCGCATCGCTGCCCGCCTTGAACTTCAGGCCGGCGCCGCCGCCGAAGGCGACCTTGGACTCGCTGACGCTCCCGCCACCGCCCTCAGCCTTGACCTGAAAGTAGCCCACGCCACCCAGGATGTACGGCTTGAGCCCGCCCGCGGTCTGGAAGTCGTAGGTCACGCTGCCCATGCCGCCGGCGAGCTTGAACTTCGCGTCGACGTTCGCGTCGACCTTGTTCTGTCCGTAGAAGAACTCGCCGCGGAACCCGAGCCCCGACGGGAGTCCATAGCCCAGGTGGGCCGTGCCGTGCCAGCCGAGCTTGGCCGCGTCGCCAAAATCGCCCAGCGGCACCGTGAGTCCACCGCCCACGCCGGCACTCACCCTGGACTGGGCGTTCAGCGAGCTGGTCGACGCGTGCGCGGCAAGCGCGACGGCGAACAAAGAAAGCACAAGGCGCTTCATGGTCCTGCTCCTCTGTGGAATCCGCCTGCACGTCCAGCCACTATGGCTGGCGGTCAGGTCTGTGGAATCTAGCCTACTGTCAGAATCCACCGAAAGTCACGCCCGCCATGACCGGCGCAAACTGCGGCTTCTGGCCATCGGTGTAGACATTGACGTACCGGGCCTCGGCGTATAAGGCGATCGCCCGGCCCCCAAAGGAGAATCCCGCCCCCGCGTTGATCGCGGGATTGGTGTCGCTCACGTCCCCGAAGTTGGGGCTCGAGGTCGTGGTCTTGAGGTACCCGCCTCCCCCGAAGACATAGAATCGGTTGGGCGAGCGCCGGGCACCGAACTGGAATACCAGGCTGGCGAGACCGCCGACCTGGGTCTGGCGTCCCGAGATGGCCGAGAGGCTGTTGCGGGCGTACAACCCGTCCAGCCGCAGGCCAAGGGAGGCACTCGCCGCGGGGAAGAACGACAGGCTGGCGTTGCCCATCCAGCCACGATCCACGACATCGCCGTAGCTGCGGAGGGGAACGGTGACGCCGCCCCCGAGGCCGAGGCGGATATCACCCTGGGCGTGGGCGGCGGCGGGCAGCAGCAGCAGGAACAGGAGAGCTGCCCGTGAGAAGCGGGGGCGCATGGCACACCTCGGTTGAGGAGTCGAGGGTACCACGGTGCCGGTGCGGGAGGGGCGCCGCCGTAACCGGAGTCACAATACGGCATGGATCACCAGCGGAGGGTTACTGGACCCGCTGCACCAGGCGCTTGAGGGAGTCCACCGGGGCCTGGACCACCACCGAGATACGGTATCCCTCCTCATCCAGCCAGGTCGCGACGCTGACGCCGGTGGACGAGGTGCCGTAGGCGGTCTCGCCATTCTCGAGCGCCGGGTCATCAATGGGCCGGAAGCCGGAGGAGTCGGCGGGAATGAGCTGCTGGTCCACCAGGATCCGCCCCCCGTCCGGCGCCCGGTACACCACGCGCACCACGTCGAGCCCCCGCTGGGCCCCGGGCACGGCGGACGCCGGCCCGATCTCCACGTGATCCGGCTCGAGTCCGCTGAGTAGGCGCAGGCGCCCGCCCAGCCGGAGGCTCGCCTCGCCGCTGCCGACGGCGCGGAACCGGGGGGAGACTGGAATGGAGGCGCTGGACGTGGCAGCCGGATTCGACGTGGTCGCGGGCTTGGGCGCAGGCGGGTTCGGCCGCGGCGAGGTGCTCGGTGTCGATCGGGTGCTTGCCGGGGGATTGTTCCTGCCGGGGTTGGGCTGCGGGCTGGCAGTGCGCGCCGGCGGCGCGTCGGACGCGGGAGGCGGTGCCGCTGCGGGGGCGGTGGCCGGTGTTGCCGCCGTGGTCGCGCCGGCCGCGATGCCGTCACGCCGCTGCGGTGCGGG
>CAZPER010000106.1:0-12880 GCA_964585655.1 uncultured Gemmatimonadaceae bacterium
GGGCGGGTTTGGGGGGGGGCGCGGGTGGGCGGGGTCCGGGCGCCGGCCTCCGGGCGGGGGTTCCTGGGCAAGTTGCCGCCGGTCGAACCCGGGCAGGCGGGAGGGGAACTGGGCCCGTTCCACCGGCTTCATGGCGGACATGACGGCCAGCTGCTTCTGCCCGGTGAAGTACGTGTTGAAGAATTCCTCCCGGGTCATCCCCAGCAGCCGCCCCACCCGCTCCGTGACGGTCTGCAGGCTGTTGGCGATCGGCGCCGGGTCGTTGTCCTGGAACAACTCGGCGCCATTCAGCGTGCGCACCGCGCGGAAGCGATGAGCCCCGAGCACAAAGTCCAGTTCCACCCGGACCGGGGCCCGCGGTCCCGCCCCGCGGCGGCGGATCGTTTCCCGCGTGCCGCGCGCCGCCTCGGTGCCGTACAGTGCCCAGGCGATCGCCTCCAGGAGCGTGGTCTTCCCCGCCCCGTTGGGGCCGATGATGCCGGTGAGTCCGGCGCCGAGCACCAGTTCGGTGTCCTCGTGCTGGCGGAAGTTCTGCAGCCGGAGGCGCTCGATCTGCATCAGCCCTCCGCCCACTCGCGCTCGACCTGCGCCATTACCTCGGTCCCCGTCCGGAGGAACGCCGCCTGGTCGATCTCCGGCGGCAGCACCCGGCGGCCGAGGTACTCCGCCACGATCTCCGGCAGCGTCTGGCGCCGGCCCGGCGCGCCGACCCCGACCTCGCGATGCGATTCCGGTCGCCGGAGGTCGAGCTGGTAATGCAGCGCCTCGGCCTTGAAGCCCCGGATCGCGGCGTGGTTGAGCTCGCGGCCGGCGTGGCGCGGGATGTTGCGCACCACCTGGCGCAGCACCTGGTTGGCGTGGCCGCCGGGGACTGCCGCCAGCGCGGCCGCGAGCGCGGCATCCAGTTCCTGCGCGGTCTTGCCGGCCGCATCGAGCACCGGGAGGTCCACCACCCGGCGGGCCAGGGGGATCGGCTGCGGGGTCGCCGTGCCGGCGTCCGGTTCCACCAGCAGCCAGCCTTTTCCCGCCACCTGATGCTCCCGCTCGTCGGCCAGCTCCCCCCAGGGGTTGGGGCTGACGTACTCCAGCGCGCCGGAGTACCAGATCCGCGGCGCCACTTCCCGCTGCACATGGTAGTGCCCCAGCGCCACGTAGCTCCAGCCGCCCCGCGCCAGCTCGGCCTGATCGAGGAGCGCGCCGCCGTACTCGGCTGCGGAGCGGTCGCTGGGGAAGACCCCCTCGACTTCGCCGTGGAGCATCAGCACCTGGTAGGGTTCGTCACCCTCCGGACGCAGGGCGACCCGCTCCGGGCTGATCAGCGCGTTATGGGGCACGGCGAGGACCGAGAGCCCCAGCTTGGGGAACGCCAGCCGCCGCGCCTCGTCTGCCACGACATCCGCGCCGAGGCTCTCGAACAGCCCGAGAATGGAGCCGGTCTCGGTGGAGCGCGGGGTGTCGTGGTTGCCCGCGATCAGTACCAGGGGCGCGTCCGGCAGCGCTTCCCGCAACCGGTGGAACTGCTGGAACGCGAAGAGGATCGAGTGGTTGGTGGGGCGCACGGAATGGAACAGGTCGCCTGCCACCAAGATTGCGTCCGGCCGTGCGGCGATGACCTGGTCCACGGCCCGCCGGAAGGCATGGGCGACATCGGCCTCGCGCTGGTTGAGCCCGGTCGAGGTCTGGCGATGGAACTGGCGGAAGCCGAGGTGCAGGTCGGCGAGATGGGCGAGCTTCACGCCCTAATTCTAAGGGGGGAGAGGGGTTAGGTAAGGGTGGCGGGAGAACGGGAAACGGGAAGGCTGACGGTTTTGGGCGCGCTCCTGCGCACAGCGGGGCATGAAGCGCATGCCGCGGAACTCCGGACCCCCAACTCCTGTGCGCCCCGCCGCCCGGGCAGGCTGCGTCATATTCCTGGTCTTCATGACCCAGTTCATCGCGCTGCTACTCGGCCTGGGCGGCCTGGTGCCGTACCTCCATGAGCAAGGCGTCAGCACCGTCCTGCTGGTCCTCGGAGCCATCGCCGGGTTTGCGCTGCTCCAAGTCGCCCTGGGCCTGCTCCTCCGGCTGCTCCCCGTCCGTTGCACCACCTGCCGTGGGCAGAGCCGCTTTGCCGGCTTCGGCTGGTGGCCATTCATCTATCGGTTCGACTGCGGCGCCTGCGGGATGCGCCGGAGCATTGAAATCGGGGGCCGTTGATTGCCCGCAAGGTGCGGGTGGCCCGTTTCCTCCCTTACTTTGTCCGCCATGCCCGCCCCCCCCACGCCCGCCGTGCGCAGCCTTGGACTGTCGCTCCGGGGCTTCGGCACCGGCGCCGGCCCCGCGCACGCGGAGGTCCGGCGCCTGGGCGGCGGCGAGCGGATCCGGCGCGCGGCGGTGACCCCCGCCGTGGGGCTCGCGGTGGCGGTGCTGGTCCTTCCGATTCCGATCGTGCACTTCATGGTGCCCCCCGCGGCGATCGTCGCGGGATTCGTGATCGGGATCCGTCGCGGACTGGCCCGGGAGCTGTTCCTGACGGCGCGTGGCACCTGTCCCCGCTGCGACCGCGAGCAGAGCCTCGGACTGACCGGCTCGGCGTTCCAGCTACCCCGGGAGGTCAAGTGCGGCGGGTGCGGCCACCTGCTGACGCTCGAGGAGCCGCCGGCCTAGCCCTCGCTGATCGTGGAGCTCAAGTAGCTCACCCGTACGGATCGCTGGTCTTCTTGAGTCCCGTCACCCCGCGGGCGGGCGCCACCTCCCGCTCCACCCGCTTGCCCAGCTGCGC
Source organism: uncultured Gemmatimonadaceae bacterium (assembly GCA_964585655.1). Lineage (GTDB taxonomy): Bacteria > Gemmatimonadota > Gemmatimonadetes > Gemmatimonadales > GWC2-71-9 > JADJOM01. The sequence goes on from CAZPER010000106.1 coordinate 2,762, forward strand.
CGTGAAGAACGCCAGCACATTGTCCGGCCGGGTGCGGCGGGTGGCGTGCAGCGCCTTCCGCACATCCTCCTCCCGCCGCCCGTCGATCAGCGCCTCCACCTTCGGCGCGGTCACCGCCGGGTCCAGGGCGCGCAGCTGGCGGGCCACCGCCTGCGGGAACGGCAGGTCCACCGCCGGCGGGAAGCGCTCGACCCCGACCCGGCCCGGGAGCATTGCGGGGCGCGGGAAGCGCACAAAGAGCGGCTGCGTGAAGTGCGGATGCCGCACCATCAGCTCGCCCTTGGGCAGCGCCGCCAGCTTGGCCTTGGTGGCCGGGGAGAGCGTGGCGTAGCCCGGGGTCGAGATCTCGTCCATGTCCATCCGGCCGAAGAGCGCCGTGCCGGCGTTCCCCACCACCCGGCGGAGCACCTGGCTGCGGAACTGCTGGGCCGAGAACAGCACCAGCCCCAGGTAGCGGCCCCGCTCGGACAGCTCGAGCAGCATGCGGCGGACGTAGGTGTCCTGCCCGTCCGCCGGCGCGTACTTGTTGAGCTCATCCACGAAGACCACCACGTGGTCGACCCCCAGGTCGCGGCGCTCCAGGTGTTCCTTGAGCTTGGAGACCGCCCGGGCGAAGACCAGGTCCTGCGCCAGCGGATCGATCCCGGCCACATCGATGACGTGCACGCTTCGGTCGGCGAACTTGCCCCAGGGAAGGTCGCTCGCCTGGCCGTCATCGGTGACCAGCCCCTTCGCGCGCACGCTGATGTTGCCCAGCCGGTTCCGCACCTTCCGGATGGTGGCGATGTGATGGTTGCGCCACACCTCGCTCGACTTGGCCTGCACCTCCATGAAGTCGAAGATCCGGCGAAAGAAGTCCTCCAGGTCCGCGAAGCTCTTCACCTCGAGCGGCTGGTCCGACAGCGTGATGTCGCGGAACTCCCGTCCCACGACCCGCTCGCCCAGGAACCCGATGAAGGCGTCGGCCTTGGCATCCACGTCGTCCTTGTTGAGCAGCACTTCGGCGTAGTCCAGCACCTCCCGCAGCCCCCACACCAGCGGCACCGTGTTGGCGGCCAGCGCCTCATGGCTCCGCAGGGTGTTGAGGTTGACCCCATCCGCCTTGTACGGGGCGTAGTAGGTGACATCCCCGAACGGCTCCGCCCGAAGCCCGAGCCGGGCGTAGAGCCGGCGGTCCTCCTCGGACAGCTCCGCCGGCTGGTCCAGGAAGCAGAGGTCCGGCCCCTTCACGTTGAAGCAGACCGCGGCCACGCTGCCCTTCTGGGCCGGGAAGGTCTGGAAGATGCTCGAGAGCAGGAACTCCACCGCGCTGGTCTTGGTGGCGAGGCCGGAGACACCGGTGATGTTCAGGTGCGCCGCCTCGGGGCCGAGCAGGAAGTCGGCGTCGAGGTAGATCGGCGCCTCGAGCCCGCCCGCGGCGTACACCCCGGACGGGATGCCCGTCGGCGCGGCGGTGGTGAGGAAGGCATCCATCCGGAGCGCGGTCACCACATCCGAGTCGCTCGCCAGGTGGACGGCGCCGAGCGGCACCGGCTGGAGCGGCTCCTCGGGGAGCTGGCGCAGCACCGCGGCGGTGTAGAGCCGGATCTGCGCCCGCTCGGTGGGGGCGAAGCCGGCCAGCGCGGGATCGCCGTCGGAGCCGATGACGTCGTGGATCGGCGTGAGCAGGTCGGAATAGGCGAAGCCGTCGGTCACGATGCCGAACACCGTGCGGGCGGGCGCCTCCACCCGGACAATCGCCCCGATCCCGACGGGCGATTCGCGGGCGGTCCAGAAGTGGAACTGGTGGGGGGTGGAGGGCTTCAGCTCGGTCGCGACCACGCGACCGATGGGGGCGGTCATTCGCCGCTCGCGCGCAGGTACTCTTCCACCGCGCGGATGCCATAGAGCAGGCGGTCCCACCGGGGATCGGGAGTGCTCACCGGCGCCCGCTCGGCCAGTAGCCAGCGGGAGAGCTGGTCCGCCCGCGCCAGGGTCTCCAGCGTAGGGGCCGCCTCCACCCGGATCAGGCCGTGCAGCAGGTTGAGCCCCTGCCAGGGCCACAGCCGGAGCGCCCAGGAAAAGACCGGCGCCACCTCGTTGCCCGCCGGCTGGAACACCGGCGACCGCATTCCCGCCGGCAGCCGGAGGTAGTGCTCCAGGTCCCCGCCACCGAAGGGCAGCGTCGCGTGGCTCTTGGCCACGCCCAGCATCTTCTCGTCGCGGGCCCATTGCGGGCTCTCGGACAGGGCGCCGTCGACGATCATCCAGGCGTTGGAGGCGCTGCGGTAGCGGTGCCCGATCTCCACCTCCAGCCGGCCGCGCGCGGCGTCCACCTCGCGCCGGGCCAGCTGGAAGTCCTTCACCGGGTGCGGGGGATCGTCCTCGGGGATCTCGATGGCGCCGTGCCCTTCGATGGCGTCCTCGAGGTCCCCCAGCACCTCGGGCCGCGCGATCACCAGCCGCCGCCGGGCCACCTCAGCGACATGCATCTGGCGATCGCGGCGCTCCAGTACCGCGGCGGCGATCTCCGCCACTACCACCGGGCTGGCGCCGGCGTACGCCATGACCTCGTAGCGCTGCGTGCCATCGAGGAAGGCCACCGTGCCCGGCCAGGGCTCCGGCGCGCCCACCGGATGCCCGCCGATCCGGAGATCCTCCAGCAGGCGCGCGGGGCGGATCGTGGCCTCCTCCGCCCGGCCTTCGCTCGCCGCCGGAATCCAGGTGGCGGGAGTGAAGCCGCGCGCCGCGACCGCGCGCCGGAGCCGGGTCCAGCCGCTCGCGCGGGTGCTCACGAGTCTCCGAGCACCTGGATCAGGTTCAGCAGCCGGCCCAGCGCGAGCTCCAGGTCCTTGTCGGACGCCGCGTAACTCATCCGCACCCAGCGATCATCGCCAAAGGCCGCGCCCGGCACCAGCGCCACGCCGGCGGCCATGGCGCGCTCACAGAACGCGCTGCCGGTGTAATCGTGCAGGCGGGTGACGCCATCCACCCGGAAGAAGAAGTAGAACGCCCCGGTCGGCTCCACGAACTCGACGCCGGGAGCCTCGGCCCGGAAGCGGGAGACCACCAGGTCCCGGCGCCGGCGGAAGGCGGCGACCATCTTGACCACGTCGGGCTCCACCCGGTCGTCGCCGAACGCGGTGGCCGCGGCCCACTGGGCGGGGTGGTTGGCGCCGGTGGTGGTCTGGGACTGGAGCGCCGCCATGGCGCGCACCACCGGCATCGGCGCGTAGGCAGCCCCGATCCGCCAGCCGGTCATGGCATACGCCTTGGCCGCGCCATAGATCAGCACCACCCGCTCCAGCAGCTCATCCGGCAGGTCCAGGAACGACGGCGCCGGGCCGTTGCCGTAGTAGATGCGGCGGTAGATCTCGTCGGCGATCACCCACACCCCCTTCGCCCGGGCCCACTCCGCGATCGACTTGATCTCGGTGGCCGAGTAGGTGGCGCCGGTCGGGTTGCAGGGGGAGCAGAGGATCAGTCCCTTCACCAGCTTGTCGTACTTCGCCTCGAGGTCCTTCACGCTGACCTTGAGCCCCCATTCCGGGTCCCCGGGCACCGCCACCGGTTCCGCCCGGCAGAGATGCACGATCTGGGGATAGGAGACCCACGCCGGGCTGGGGATCAGCACCTTGTCCTTGGCTCCGAAGAGCGCAAAGCAGGTGTTGAAGATCGACTGCTTGGAGCCGTTGCTGATGATGATCTGGTCGGGGTTGAGCGCCCGGCCACCGGACAGGAGCGACAGGTTCCGCGCCACCGCGGTGCGCAACTCCGCGATGCCCGCGTTCGGCGGATAGCGGGTGTAGCCCTTCTGGATCGCCTGGATGCCCGCCTCGCACACCAGCCGCGGCGTGTCAAAGTCCGGTTCGCCGAGACTCAGGTCCACGATATCCTCGCCCGCGGCCCGGCGACGCTTGGTCTCGTTGCTGATGGCGACGGTTTCGGATGGCTTCAGGTACGCCAGGTTGGGCGACAGGCTTTCGGACATGCCAGGGTCCTGCTCGGGGTGAACGGGGGCCGGCGGATGGAGGGAGACCATCGAGTGCGGCTGGGCGACGGGGGAAAATCCCCCTCGGGAGAGGCCCTGTCAACTGGTCATTTATCCTCCCGCCCGTTACCTTGAGCGCGCGAGTCATCGTGGCTTTTTGACAACTGAGGACGGCGATGTCGGGATTGACGGATTTGTCGCTTGCCCCCGCCGTGGCGGGGGTGCTGGAGTCGTTCGGGCTGGGCGCAACGGACGCGGCGGTGCGGGACGTCGTACCCCCCGCGGCGCGCGGCACCAACCTCGCCCTGGCCTGTCCCCCGGCGGCCCGTTACGCGGTGCCGGCCCTTGCCGGCCTGGTGAGCCACCTCACCCAGACCGACCGCCAGGCGCTGATCCTCGTCCCACCCCACGCGCTGGAAGAGTGGGCCGCCGTCCTCCTCCCCTTGGTGCAGGCGGCCGGCCTTCCGGCCGCCAGCACCGGGGAACCGGCCCGCGCCACCCGGCGCCTCCGGGAAGGCCGGCTCCGCCTCCTCCTCACCACCCCCGACACCGCCCTGGCGCTGCTCGAACGGAGCGCGCTCAAGGCCGAGCGCCTCGGCCACGTGGTGCTGGCCTGGCCGGAGTTCTTCACCAACGACGCGGCGCTCGCCGCGCTGATGCAGGACCTCCCCGCCGAAGCGCAGCGCATCGTGATCCTGGCGGAGTCGCGGGCCGCGCACCCGGTGCTCGAGCGCTATGCCCGGCGGGCGCTGCTGCTCGGCACCCTGGCCGGGGAGCAGCCCCTCGTGGCGCGGCCGGCGGTCCGCATGGCGCTCACCGGCTGGAGCCAGCGGGGCCAGGTGCTCGGCCAGCTGCTCGAGGCCGAGGATCCGGCCACCGTGACGGTCTGGTGCGCCGATGCCCGGAGCGCGGCCCAGGCGACCGCCGCCCTGCCGGTGGCGGACGATTCCGTGAAAGTGACCACCGGCGAAGCCCGGGAGGGCTCGCTGATCGTCGCCTGGGACCTGCCCGACCCGGCCACCCTCGCTGCGCTGCGGGCCAAGGGCGAGGTCGTCCTCCTGGTCCCGCCGCACGCCCTTCCCTATGTCGAGCGGGTCACCGAGAAGCGCACCCGGGTGCGCTTCGCCGGGGCCGCGGACCTGGCGCGGGAGGGGGCGGCGCGGCGGCGGGTTGCCATCGAGGCAGAAATCGGTCGCGGCGCGCTGGAAGGGGAGCTGCTGGCGCTGGCGCCACTCTTCGAGCGGCACGATCCGGCGCTGGTGGCGGCCGCGTTGTCCCGGCTGGCCCAGGCCCAGCCGCTCCCGGTCGAGGCCCCGGCGGCGCCCGCCGCGGCCGCGGTGCCGACCGGCGCACCGGCAAAGGTCTGGATCGGCGTCGGGAAGAAGGACGGGGCGGGCCCCAACGACGTCGTGGCCGCGCTCACCCGCGACGCGGGGGTCAAGGCCGACAAGATCGGCCGGATCGAGATCCGGGAGATGTTCTGCCTGGTGGAGGTGCCCGCGGCGGAGGCGGAGACGATCGCGCGGGCGATTTCGGGGAAGACGATCCGGAAGCGGCAGGTGGTGGCCAAGGTCGACCAGGCCCGGCCCTCTCCTAGCGGCGATTCACGCGGTCCTTCAAAGACGATCCGGCGCGGAAAACCGGCGCGACCGAGGCCTTGATCGTCATGGCGCGGCCGGTGCGGGGATTCCGCGCCGTCCGCGCCGTCCGCTTGCGGGTCTCGAAGTTGCCGAAGCCGGTGATCTGCACCTTCCGGCCCCGGCGCAGCTCCCCGGCGATCAGCCCCTCGGCCCCGAACAGCGCCTCGACGATGCGACCGGCGTCGGCCTTGGACCGGCCCAGTTCCGCCGCCAGCGCGCGCACCAGCTGCTGTTTGGTCACGGGGGGGCTCCGCAGGGTGAAGGGCGGACATAATAGCCCCGGCTTCCAACGCGTCGCAAGCGGTGTGACGCGCTCGCTTGACCCCGCCAGTCGCCCGCCGTATCCTCACCGCTCGGACGCGCCCCCACCCTTCATCCCTTCGAGGCTGGCCGGATGTACCACGGATCGCGACCCGGCTGGATCGAGGTCATCACCGGCGTGATGTTCAGCGGCAAGAGCGAGGAGCTCATCCGCCGGGTGCGCCGGGCGATCATCGCGCGCCGCCGGGTGCAGGTGTTCAAGTCCCACCTCGACGCGCGCTACGCCGGACTCTACTCCGTCTCCACCCACGATGGCCGCGAGATCGAAGGCACCCCGGTGGACTCGGCGGCCGAGATCTTCCGCCTGGTGCGCCCCGACACCGAGCTCGTGGCCATTGACGAAGCCCAGTTCCTTGACCCGGAGATCGGCACCGTGGCCAGCGCGCTGGCCGCCCGCGGGGTGCAGGTGATCCTGGCCGGCACCGACACCGACTTCCGGGGCGAGGCCTTCGGCGCCATGGGCAACCTGCTCGCCATCGCGGAGTCGGTGGACAAGCTGCAGGCGATCTGCGTGATCTGCGGCGACCTGGCCACCCGGAACCAGCGGCTGGTGGATGGCAAGCCCGCGCGGTACGACTCCCCCACGATCCTGGTGGGCGGCCGGGAGTCCTACGAGGCCCGCTGCCGCCACTGCCACCGGGTGCCACGCAAGGACGAGGACCAGACGGCGCTGCTGTAGGGGCGACCGGCCGGTTGCCCCTGCCCCGGCGCCGTCTGGTTCGGCCCTCCCATGCTGAACGTCGCGCTCACGGGCAACATCGCCGCCGGGAAGTCCACGGTGGCCGGGCTGCTGGCCAGCTGGGGCGCCACCGTGATCGACGCCGACCAGCTCACCCGCGAGGTGCAGGCCCCCGGATCCCCGATCCTCGCCGCCATCGCAGCGGCGTTCGGCCCGGAGATCCTCACCCCTGCGGGAGCATTGGACCGGGGCCGGCTCCGGGCGCTGGTGCTGGCGGACCCCGAGCGGCGACGCGCCCTGGAACGGATCGTCCACCCGGCGGTGCAGCGGCGGCGGGCCGAGCTGGTGGCGGAGGCGGCGCGGCAGGGAGCCCGGATCGTGGTGAGTGACATCCCCCTCCTCTTCGAGGCGCTCGACCCGGCCGCCTTCGACGCCGTCATCCTGGTGGATGCGCCGGAGCCGCTCCGGCTGGCCCGGCTGCAACGGCGGAGCGGGCTCCCGGAGGGGGAGGCGCGGGCGCTCCTGGCGGCCCAGCTGCCGGCCGCCGGGAAGCGGTCCTGGCGCAGCTCCACCGGCGCCGGTCCCCTGATCATCGACAACGACGCCGACGCCGCGACGCTGGAGCAGCGGACCCGCGCCGTCTGGGAATCACTGCGCGCGCGGGCGGGATTCCCATGAATGGATATGCAGGAGGGGGCGGGCCGCCGCCCCTCCCTTGATACTCGGTCCGCCGCCGCCTATCGTTGCCGCACGCAAACTCCCCGGAGCTCCTCGTGGCCAACATCCCCGCCGACCTGCTCTACACGCCTGAGCACGAGTGGGTGCGCAAGACCAGCGACCCGAAGGTGGTGGAGATCGGGATCACCGACTTCGCCCAGGGCGAGCTCGGCGACATCGTCTTCGTGGACCTGCCCAAGCCCGGCGCCAGCTTCAGCCGCATGGGCGTCTTCGGCACGGTGGAGGCGGTGAAGGCGGTGTCGGAACTGTTCTGCCCGGTCAGCGGCGAGGTGGTGGAGAGCAACCACGCGCTGGACGGCGATCCCGCGCTGATCAACCGCGAGCCGTACGGCGGCGGATGGATGGTCCGGCTCCGCCTCAGCGACCCGGCCGAACTGGGTACGCTGCTCGACCCGAAGGGCTACAGCGCGAAGATCGCCGGCTGAACCGGCAGGGGCGCGCGCTCCCGCGGCAATGTCCCGGGATCCGCGCGCCGCTCGGGAGCGGCCCGCCGCTCCATCCATAGGCCGGTTGGTCGGTGAGCCGTCGGCTGCGAGATCCACGCGGAGCGCGGCATGGTGCCGCCCCGTTCTCCCGACATGCTCCCAGGCCGCCATCCGCATGACCGAACCCGCCAGCCAGTCCAACGCCTCCTACACCCTGCTCCGCACCGACCGTTTCGTCCACCGGCACCTCGGCCCCCGGCACGAGGACATCGCCGAGATGGTGCGGCTGCTCGGGTACGGGAGCCTCGACCAGTTCATCGACGCGGTCATCCCGGCGGACATCCGCCTGCAGCAGCCGCTGGACCTGCCGCCCAACCGGAGCGAGCGGGAGGCGCTGGTCGCGCTGCGCGGGATCGCCGGCCAGAACCGGCTCTGCCGCAACTACATCGGCATGGGGTACTACGGCACCTTCACGCCCCAGGTGATCCAGCGGAACATCCTGGAAAATCCGGGCTGGTACACCGCCTACACCCCCTACCAGGCCGAGATCTCGCAGGGCCGGCTGGAGGCGCTGCTCAACTTCCAGACCGTGGTGTCGGACCTCACCGGGCTGCCGGTGGCCAATGCGTCGCTGCTGGATGAGGGCACCGCGGCGGCGGAGGCCATGGCGCTCACCCTCGCCATGAAGAAGGTGACGGGGACGCCGGTCTACCTGGTGGACGAGCGCTGCCACCCCCAGACCATCGCCGTGGTCGAGACCCGCGCCTGGGCCCGCGGCATCACGGTGCGTCGGGCCCATGCGGATGCCTTCGAGTTCGGGCCGGACGTGATCGGCTGCCTCATTCAATATCCCGCAACCGACGGCGGCGTCCACGACTACCGCCCGGTCTGCGAGCGGGCCCACGCCGCGGGGGCGTTCGTGACCGTGGCGACCGACCTGCTCGCCCTCACCCTGCTCTCCCCCCCCGGGGAATGGGGCGCCGATATCGCGGTGGGGAACAGCCAGCGGTTCGGGGTCCCGATGGGCTTCGGCGGGCCCCACGCCGCCTTCTTCGCCACCCGGGACGACTTCAAGCGGCACATGCCGGGGCGGATCATCGGCGTCTCGAAGGACGCGAGCGGCCGCCTGGCGCTCCGCATGGCGCTCCAGACCCGCGAGCAGCATATCCGGCGCGACAAGGCCACCAGCAACGTCTGCACCGCGCAGGTGCTGCTTGCCGTGATGGCGAGCATGTACGCGGTGTACCACGGCCCCGAGGGGCTCCGGCGGATCGCGGAGCGGGTCCACACCCAGGCCACCATGCTGGCGGCCGCCCTGCGCCAGCTGCGCTATCACGTGGTCCACAACCACTTCTTTGATACCGTCTGCGTCGAGGTGCGGCCCTCCAACCTGCCCCGGATCCTCGACGCGGCGCGCTCGCGGAAGATCAACCTCCGGGTCCTGGACCCCCACCACCTCACGGTGGCGCTGGACGAGAGCGTCTCGGTGGCGGACCTCTCGGACCTGATCTCCATCTTCTCGCTGGATGTGGCGCTCCCCATGATGCTGGGCGACACCACGACCCACGTCCGGCCCGGCATCCCCGACGGGCTCCGGCGCACCACGCCGTTCCTGACCCATCCCGTCTTCCATCGCTGCCACAGCGAGACGGAGATGCTGCGCTACATCAAGCGGCTGGAGGCGAAGGACCTCTCGCTCACCTCGGCGATGATCCCGCTCGGCTCCTGCACCATGAAGCTCAACGCCACCACCGAGATGATGCCGGTCTCCTGGCGCGAGTTCAACCGGCTGCACCCGTTCCAGCCCCAGTCGCAGGTGCAGGGCTACCTCCAGCTCTTCAACCAGCTGGAGACCGCCCTGGCGGAGATCACCGGCTTCGCCCGGGTCTCGCTCCAGCCCAACGCGGGCAGCCAGGGGGAGTTCGCCGGGCTGCTGGTGATCCGCAAGTATCACGAGTGCCGCGGCGAGGGCCACCGCCGCACCTGCCTGATCCCGATGTCGGCCCATGGCACCAACCCGGCGAGCGCCGTCATGGCGGGGCTCGAGGTCGTGCCGGTCGCGACCGACACCCAGGGCAACATCGACGTCGGCGACCTCCGCGCCAAGGCGACGAAACACCGCGATACCCTCGCCTGCCTGATGGTGACCTATCCCTCGACCCACGGCGTCTTCGAGAGTTCGATTCGGGAGATCTGCGAGGTCGTGCACCAGGCGGGCGGACAGGTGTACATGGACGGCGCCAACATGAACGCGCAGGTGGGGTTGTGCCGTCCGGGGGATTTCGGCGCCGACGTCTGCCACCTCAACCTGCACAAGACGTTCTGCATCCCGCACGGCGGCGGCGG
>CAZPER010000107.1:0-12853 GCA_964585655.1 uncultured Gemmatimonadaceae bacterium
GGGGGGTAGGGGACGATGGGGGAACGGGAGAACGGGGGAACGGGGGAACGGGGAACGGGAGAACGGGAGAACGGGGAACGGGGAACGGGGAACGGGGAACGGGGAACGGGAGAACCGACCGACCAGGAATCGGCTAAGCTGCCCGACCTCAACAGTTTACGGTTCCCTCGAAGCCCGTGTCGATTTTGGCCGGTCTCGTTCGACGTATCAGTGAGGCCGTGAAGGGCGCAGACCGGCACGAACCCAATCCAGGAGCGCACGATGCGTTTCATGCTCATCGGCATGGCGACGAAGGAATCCGAAGCGGGCGAATTTCCGAAGCCCGACGCGATCGCCGCGATGCAGCAGTACAACGAAGAGCTCATCAAGTCCGGCATCCTCCTCGCCGCCGAGGGGCTCTCCCCGAGCAAGAAGGGGGCGCGGGTGAAGTTCAGCGGCGAGGACCGCACCGTCATCGATGGCCCGTTCACCGAGTCGAAGGAGCTCATCGCGGGCTTCACGATCATCCAGGTGAAGTCGCTGGCCGAAGCGATCGAGTGGGTGAAGCGCGCCCCGAACCTCGCTCCGAACGGCGAGACGGTGGTGGAGATCCGCAAGCTGATGGATATCGAGGATTTCGGTGAGGGCTTCACGCCGAACGAAGAAATCGCTAAGGTGAAGTACTAGGCAGGAATCCCCCGACGCTAACAGTGTGCGAGAGGACCACCCCCTGTGGCCATGACTCAGGATGTCCTGCGTGACCTGAAGTACGCGTTCCGCTCCTTCGTCAGGCGGCCGCTCTTCACGGCCGTCATCCTCCTCACCCTGGCGCTGGGCATCGGCAGCACGGTCGCGATCTTCAGCGTCGCGAACGGGGTCCTGTTCCGGGACCTGCCCTTCAAGGACCCTCACGAGCTGGCCTTCGTGTGGACCCGGCTCCCCGCGACCGACGTGACGCGCTCGCTGGTCTCGGGGCCCGACTTCCAGGACTACCAGAACGAGACCTCCCAGTTCGAGGAGTTCGCGGGGGCGGTGGCCCTCGCGGGCACGCTCACCGGCGACGGGGCGCCCGAGCGGGTCACCAACGCCTACGTCACCTGGAACCTGCTGAGCCTCCTCGGGGTGCAGCCGGCGCTGGGCCGGACCCACATCGCCGAAGACGCCTTTCCGATTGATCCCAAGCAGTTCGGCAGTCCCAATCCCGATCTCCCGCCCGGCAAGGTGGTGCTGAGCTACGGGCTGTGGCAGCGGCGGTTCGGCGGCGATCCCTCGGTCCTCGGGCGCACCATCCAGCTGGATGGCTGGGGTTCGGAGGTGGTCGGCGTGCTGCCGCCGGACTTCCGCATCTACCTGCCCGCCGACGCCGCCATGCCCACCAACATCGACGCCTGGGGGGTGCTGCCGAGCAATATCGGCGACTTCGAACGGGAAGCGGCGTGGCTCACGGTGGTGACTCGGCTCAAGGACGGCGTCACCCTGGACCAGGCCCAGGCCGACATGGACCGCCTGGCGACACACCTGCGGGACACCCACGCCTTCCACGCGACCCAGAAGCTCCAGATCCGGGTGGCCGGCATGCACCGCGACGTGGTCGAGCAGGCCCGGCCCGCGCTGCTGGCACTGCTCGGCGCGGTCGGCTTCGTGCTGCTGATCGCCTGCGCCAACATCGCCAACCTGCTCCTGGTGCGGGCGTCGGAGCGGAGCCGCGAGATCGCCGTGCGGGCGGCGATCGGGAGCGGGCGGGGCCGCATCGTGGCCCAGATGCTCACCGAGAGCCTCGCGCTGGCCGCCGTCGGCACGCTGCTGGGACTGCTGCTGGCGTGGCAGGGGATCCGGGTGATCAAGGCGCTGAGCCCGGCCAACCTGCCGCGGATGGAGCTGGTGTCGCTCGACGCGGGCACCTTTGCCTTCGCCGCCCTGGTCACCGTGGTGGCGGCGCTGCTGTTCGGTCTGGCGCCGGCGCTGCGCGCGGTCCGGGGCAACCTGGCGGACGGCCTCCGGGACCGCGGCACCAGCACCGGCGGCGCGCGGGGCAACAAGCTCCGCACGGCCCTCGTGGTCACCGAGGTGACGCTGTCGCTGGTGCTCCTGATCGGCGCCGGACTGATGCTCCGGAGCTTCGCCGCGGTCCAGCGGGTGGACCCCGGCTTCGACCCCAGGAACGCCGTGACGTTCACCGCACCGCTCCCGTTCATCAAGTACCTGTCGTCGCAGTCGCGGGCGACGTTCGTCAACCAATTGGGCGACCGCCTGGCCACCATTCCGGGCGTCGAGACGGTGGGCGGCGTCACCCCCCTGCCGCTGGCCGGCGGCGAACAGTACGCCGTGGGCTCCTACGGCCGGATCGGCGGCTCGGACGATGAGTACCGCGCCAACAAGGCGGACTACAAGGCGGTGCTGCCGGGATACTTCGAGGCGATGAAGATCGGGCTGGTGTCGGGCCGCACCCTGCTCCGCTCGGACAACGAGCAGGCGGCGCTCGACGTCGCGGTGGTGGACCAGAAGTTCGCGACCCGGGTCTTCGGCCGGGAGAATCCGGTGGGCGCCCAGATCCTGGTGGACCACTTCAACGAGCAGACCTTCTCGCTGGAGCGGCTTCCCATGACCATCGTGGGGGTGGTGGCGAACGTGCGGTCAACGTCGCTCGCCACGGAAAGCCGGGAGACGATCTACTTCCCCTACGTCTTCCAGTCGTTCCTGCCGCTCACCTTCGTGGTGCGCACCACCGCCGACCCCGCCGGCCTCATGTCGGCGATCCGGGCCGAGGTGGACGGGCTGGACAAGGACGTGCCCGTCGCCGACCTGGCGACCCTCGAGTCCTGGGTCACGGAGGCCATGGCGCAGACCCGGTTCCTGGTGGCCCTCACGGGCACCTTCGCCGGCCTGGCGCTGGTGCTCGCGGTGCTGGGCCTCTACGGCGTGGTGGCCTTCTCGGCGCGGCAGCGCACCCGGGAGATCGGGGTGCGGGTCGCCCTGGGCGCCACTGACCGGGACATCCGCCGGCTGATCCTGGGCCACGGGCTGGTGGTGGCGGGGGCCGGGATCGTGCTCGGCCTGGCCGCGTCGCTGGCGCTGACCCGGATCGTGAGCAGCTACCTGGTGGGCGTCACTCCCACGGATCCGGTCACCTTCGCCGGGGTGCCGGTGGTGCTGCTCGGTGTCTCCGCGCTGGCCTCCTACCTCCCGGCGCGGCGGGCGGCGGCCATCGCGCCGGTCCAGGCGCTCCGGGAGGAGTAGGGCGGGTGAGTAGGGGCGGAGCGCCAGCTCCGCCCGTCACGAGCCCCGAGTCAACTGCTTCACCACGGAAACACGGAATACACGGAATTCACGGAAACCGTTGATGTGGGCGGAAGGGCGGGGTTGTGCCGGTAGGGGCGGAGTGCCAGTTCCGCCCCACGCCAAGCCCGCAAGATTTAACCACGAAGAGCACAAAGAGCACAAAGGGGATGGCGCACCCTTCGTGCTCTTTGTGTCCTTTGTGGTCAGTTCTCTGGCCGACCGCCTCACGCCGAGCCCGCAGGATTCAACCGCCATGACCGCCAAGCCCGCCCACGGGGCTGCCCTTGCGCCCGGGCCGCCACGGTGGTATGATGGTCGTCATATGAGATCCGTTCCCTCAGGGCGACCCGCCCCCAGCCGCAAGGAAGCCACCCACGACCGGATCGTGGAGACCGCCGCCCGCGCCATCCGGCGCAGCGGCTACGGTGGCACGGGCGTGGCCGCGATCATGAAGGAAGCCGGCCTCACGCATGGCGGATTCTACGCTCACTTCGACTCGCGCGACGGGATGCTGGCGGAGGCGGCCGACCGGGCAGGCGCCGAGGGGATGGAGGTGCTGGCGCGGGCGGCGGCCGCGGCACCCCCTGAGAAGGCGCTCGCTGCTGTGCTGGGCACCTATCTCTCCGAGGAACATGTGCACGGCATGGAGACGGGGTGCGCGATCGCGGCACTGGGCTCGGAAATGCCGCGCCAGGCGCCGAAGGTGCGACGGGCGGCCACCCGCCGGATCAAGGAGATGATCGACCTGGTCGGGAGGCAGTCGCCCGACTGGCACCAGCCGGGCGCATACGACCGGGCGCTCGTCACCGTCGCGACCGCCCTCGGCGCGCTGGTCCTGGCCCGCGCGGTGGACGATCCCGAGCTCTCCACTGCGCTGCGCAAGGCGGCGCTGAACCACCTCACCCCCAAGGCCTGATCCTCCGTGCGCCAGTGCCGGAGCTTGCGTGTGCGCAGCAGTATGACGTCCATCATATATGAACGGCAGTTGACCTCAACGGAACGGGAGCAGGGTATGCCAGGGATGCAGCAGCAGCAGACACGGCCGGTCGCGATCGTCACGGGCGCATCCGGAGGAATCGGTGAGGCGACGGCGCGGGCGCTGCACACGGCCGGCTATCGCGTGTTCGGCACTTCCCGGCGGCCACCGGCGGTCAGGTCGCCGGGGATCGAGCCGCTGACGCTGGATGTGACGAGTGACGAGTCCACCAGGGCCGCCGTCGCGGACGTGCTGCAGAAGGCCGGCCGCCTCGATCTCCTGGTGAACAACGCCGGGGTGGGATTGCTCGGGGGGGCAGAGGAGTCGTCCGTGGAGCAGGCGAAGTCCCTCTTCGACGTCAATGTGTTCGGCGTCATTCGCATGACGAATGCGGTGTTGCCGATCATGCGCCGGCAGGGGTCGGGACGGATCGTCAACATCAGCTCGGTCCTGGGCCTCATTCCGGCCCCGTTCATGGCCCTGTACTCGGCCACCAAGCACGCGCTGGAGGGCTATTCCGAGTCGCTGGACCACGAGATCAGGAGCGCGGGCATCCGGGTGGTGCTGGTCGAGCCGGGGTACACCCGGACCTCGTTCGAGGGGAATGTCTATCAGGCGGACCAGCCCCTGGAGCACTACCAGTCGGGCCGCACCAACGCGGAGGGAGTCGTGCGGGACGCGATGAGCGTCGCCGACTCGCCCGAGCTGGTCGCGAGCGCCGTGGTGAAGGCCGCGACCGCGGCAAGGCCGCACCGCCGCTACGCCGCGGGTCGGGTGGCCCGCCAGATCACCCTGCTTCGGCGCTTCGTTCCCGAGTCGGCGTTCGACAGCAGCCTGCGGAAACAGATGCGCCTGCCGGCGTAGGGGCATAGGCAGGATTCAACCACGAAGAGCACGAAGAGCACAAAGGGGACGGCGCACCCTTCGTGTTCTTTGTGTTCTTTGTGGTCAATTCCCTGGCCGACCGCTGACCGAGCCCCGCTGGATTCAACCATGAAGGGCACCAGGAACACGAAGGGAACGCTGCCCCGTTCGTGGTACTTGTCGCTAACTTACCGGCTATGCCACGAACCAGCCGATCCCTCATCGCCCTGATGGTTCTCGCGGCCGGTCCCTCCTGCGGCGACGGCAGGGAGCTGCCGGCGGGGAGGCCCGTGTCCGGGGTGACCGACACCGCTTCTCATCCCGCGCTCGCTGCCTCATCTCCCGTCCTCTCCTCCGATACCCTCAAGCCGTGTCCGCCGAACGAGTACACCTCCTGGAACCTGCCGCGTCAGGCTGCCGGTCTTCTCCGTGCGGGTGGCTACCTGGATCGCTACGAGCTCTTCACCGACCTGAACCCGTATTTCCTCACCGGCTGGTTCGACGGGGACAGTGTGCTGGACGTGGCGGTGCAGATTCGCGAACGGGTTGGGGATCGGCGCGGCGTTGCCATGATCCACCAGGGCACCGGGACGGTGGAGATTCTCGGGGCGGGAGTCGCCGTGGGGAATGGGGGTCCCGACTGGTCCTGGCTCTGGGTATGGCGGGTGGAGACGCCCCGAGACGAAGCCATGGCCGGTCGCCGGGGCCGGGATGTCCTCCTGGTGGAGAAACCGGAGTCCGCCAGCGGCTATCTCTGGTGGGATGGAGCCCAATACCAGTGGACGCAGGGCAGCGATTGACGCGGCAGCGCCGGCCGCCGTGCCGGGCCGAAGCCGGGGAATTCACCACGGAAGCACGGAATTCACGGAATTCACGGAATGGGTTGATGTGGGCGGAAGGGCGGGGTCGGATCGGTGGGGGGGGAGCGGAGTAGGCCCGGCCTTCGTGCCGGGCCGGGGGGCGGGGAAACCGGTGAGGACCGGCGGGAAATGGTGGAGGGCCGGCGGGAAATGGTGTAGAGCCGGCGGGAAATGGTGTAGGGCCGGCGGGAAATGGTGTAGGGCCGGCGGGAAATGGTGTAGCGCCGGCGGGAAATGGTGTAGCGCCGGCGGGAAATGGTGTAGAGCCGGCGGGAAATGGTGGAGAGCCGGCGGGAAATGGTGTAGGGCCGCCGGAAAATGGTGTAGAGCCGGCGGGAAATGGTGTAGCGCCGGTGGGAAATGGCGTAGAGCCGGCGGGAAATGGTGTAAAGCCGGTGGGAGATGGTGTAGAGCCATCGGGAAATGGCGGAGGGTCAGCGGGAAATGGTGGAGCACCGGCGGGGAACGGTGGAGGGCAATCGGGGAACGGTTGAGGGCGGGTGGGAAATGGTAGAGGGTCGGCGGAAGAGGGCCTAAACCCGGGGGGCCGACCAGGGCGACTACGGGGAGTGACGGAGCCTCCCCAGGACGATCGGTGCCCGTGTCCGCTTTCAGGTCAGAGCATGATTCGTCCCCATATAGGAACCTGATCCCAGAAGAGGAGTCGAGGTGCCGCGTGCGCCTTACGCGTACCGACTAGGGCAGGGGGCGGACCCCCGGAGGGAGCAGCCGGCCCTGGGGGAGCCTCCGCCGGGGGCGGTAAGCGGCGCTCCTTGACATGGCGGCGGGGTGGGTGTGGTTGTCAGACGTGGGAGGATGGGTGATACTGAGTCAGAGGTGTTGGTGGGTGGTAGTTGGCGCGCAGGATAGTTTCGAGTTAGGTGGCTGAGGCAGCCTTCCACCCATGCCATCGCCTACCTAGTTCCTGGGTGGTCACTTACGCTGCTAGCCACATATGTCTCCAAACCCTGTGTCAGCTGGGAGTCTTCTGGCTGGAGCCAAAGAATTCACATATCCCCTACTAATCTTGGCACGTAACAGGGAGGGAATACCTCTGCGCCCGTGCATGATTCTGGCGGCCCACGCGTTGGAGCTATGCCTGAAGTCATTCCTGCTTGCCAGCGGATGGGATGAGTCGAGGGTAAGGAAGGAGGTGAGTCATGATCTTGAGGTTGCTTGGTTGGCAGCGGTGGAGAATGGCCTTGCCATCGAGGACTCTGTTCCGTACTGGTGTCACCTCTTAAACTCAGTCCACAAGCATCCATATGTGGGCCGCTATCCGCCGGTGAACGCCGGCCTAGTGTCGGTGGGCATCGAGGAGCTGTACGAGCACATCCACTCCATAATCACGCTCGTTGAGGCGTCGCCGCGCTTGCGGGCCACAGCCGCCTCCTAGCCGCTCTTACGCCGCACGACTTCAGGATGACGCTGCACGGCCGCGGCCGGAACAGCTCCTTAGGCTAGGCACCACCTACTCCGTCGCGCAGGCTTGCGCGATATGGCCTCGGCCGGCAGCTTATGCGTGGCGTTAGCCACATGACGGGATCCCGTGCAAGGCCGCGCAGTCGAACGACATCGTACGCTAGACGGCTCCGGAGCACTTGACCCATCAGCGCCGAGCCCATGAAACGAGGGGAGCAATGGCCGACCAAGCCAGCCGGACAATCCCGCTGTTCGGGGCGCGGAAGATGGCGCGCGCACTCCTTGAAGAGGTTGACTCGCTCAACGCCCAGCGTGAGCAGTTGAAAGCGCAGCTCACGAAGCTCGGCGCCTTTGCGGTTCTTGAACTGGAAGCCAAGCGAGCCGACCTTGAGCGCGAGATCGCCGAGCAAGCGGCGCGACTCCAACGAGAGCGAGCGGATGCCGCGGAAGCGCTTCGCTCAACCAAGGCGCAGCTTGATGAGGCGCGTAGGGCGATTGTTGCGACAGAGGATCTCGCCCTGCTGCAGGAAGCAGGCATTTACAGGTATAGGCACCCGTTGACTGATGCAGTCGCGTACCAGAAGGAACTTGCCAGTATTGAGGAGGCGATCAAGGCCATGGTAAAGGCCGGTGGCGCGGTGCTCGCCACCACCGACTGGACTGTCAACGGGTCGGTCACGCAAGGTCGCACAATGGTCCGCGACTTCTCGAAGTTGCTGCTGCGCGCATTCAACGCTGAGGCAGACAATCTCGTCAGGGGGCTGAAACCGCATAAGCTGGGCGCGGCAATCGAGAGACTCATGAAAGTCGCAGAAGTCATCGAGCGTCTTGGCAAGACGATGCACATCAAGGTGTCTGTGCCGTACTTAACGGTGCGCGTACGCGAACTTGAGCTGACCGCTGATTTCCTCCAGAAGGAGGCTGAGGAGAAGGAAGCTGAGCGTGTCGAACGTGAGCGCCTGCGCGAGGAGCGCAAGGTGCAGCAGGAAATCGAGAGGGAGCGTGCGCGACTGGAGAAGGAGCGTCAGCACTACTCCAACGCGCTCGAGGTCCTCGTGGCGAAAGGTGACGATGCTGGCGCGGGAAGACTCCGCGAACAGCTGAGCGATGTTCAGCGGGCTATCGAGGACGCAGACTACCGAGCGGCCAATATCCGCGCAGGATACGTGTACGTGATTTCGAATCGCGGTTCATTCGGTGAGGAGATGGTTAAGGTGGGGATGACGCGCCGACTGGATCCAATGGACAGAATCCGCGAGCTCAGCGACGCCTCGGTCCCTTTTGACTTCGACGTTCACGCATTGTTCTTCTCAAAGGACGCCGTCGGGATCGAGTCCGCGATGCACGAGCGGCTCGGAGCTCGACGGGTAAACCTGGTAAATCAGCGACGCGAGTTCTTCCGGGCAACACCCCTCGAAGCAAAGACACACCTTGCTGAGTTGGCGGGTGAGTTGCTGCAGTTTCAGGATGTGGCGGACGCACTCGAGTACCGGGAAAGTCTTACGCAAGCGCAGCGGCTGGAAGGGAGCGCGCCTGTTGCGACGGGAACTGCCTAGCGCTCTAGGCGTCCGTTCGTGCGCAGGGTGGCACGACCGGCCCTCGCCGGGTTAGTCCCCCACATCTAGCCGAGCCACGCTGGGCATGTGCGGGTGGGAGGCAGCTCACAGCATCGCCCCACCACTGGCCGAGCCGCCCACCGCGCGTCCGATGGTCGCTCGCACGTGCCTAGGAAGCGCGATCTCTAGAGTCCGGCAGCCCGCAGGCGAATAGGTGTAGAGCACGACCCGGCGATCGCGTAGATCAAATGGGACGTCCTCAATCCGCTGGGCAATCAAGAGCACCGGCGTGCCGATGCCATCGGCAAGCCCGATCTCATATAACACGTTGGCGTTGGAGCCCGTCAGTTCCGCCACTACGATCGCCGCCGTTGCAATCGCAACTCGTATCTCACCGACGATCGGCGTGCTGCCGTGCATCTCGTCCGCACGAAGGCACTCCAGCCCACAGCGATCTGTTAGCCCCGGTCGCACAAAGTGCGCGTACACTGTGTTGAGTTCCGGGCATTCAAGGGGCATTGCCATGAACGCGAGCTGGCGCACGGTGTGTGCGGTGGCGACCATAAGGCCTCCGGGTACGGTTCAGTTTGTTGGGGGAGCTTACTACGGAGGCGATCAAAGACTCGCAGATCGGGGCGCGATCAGGCAGGCGATGACCGTGTGGGGCGACTTCTACGTGTCTGCCATTGAGGGAACTGTGTCATACTATGGCCCGTGCCGGAACCTGTCAAGGATTCTGAGTCACCAGGGGTGACGAGCTAGCTGAGCCATCGTCCTCGGCCGGGCCGAGGAGCTTGGGGTGGCTGATCCATCCCGTCGTCGGCTGTCAGGGGGCCTTGAATTCACAATAGACGCACGTAACCCCATACACATCAACGCAGTCATGTGCCGTTTATGGTTTCTGGATTTCATGCCGCGTTTGGATTACGATGTCACTTTGACCCGTATTCCCGGATTCAGTCGCGCTCTTCAGGCCTCCATCCAGAATCCCGTCGATGGAGGTGATCGGATCGTCATCGCTGGTGTCGTTGATCTCGCTCGGGATGCATGGGAACTGCATCGACTCGGTGTCGATCGGACTTTGGTTGGTTGTAACGCCATGAAACGTGGCGGTATGGGTCCGAGTGCGGTTCCTGTCGTGTATGAGATATCAACTTTGAAGTGCACCAATGTGGCTCCCGCTCGTAGCACTCCTCCAAGTCCAGGGACACGAGCCTTTCCCGGAGCCATTTGTTGAACTGTCCCGCGATGTGGCCCCACTCCCCCAGTCACATCTCCCCGAGCACCACCCGGCTCGCTTGATCCAACCTCTCCCATATCTCCGGCAACCACGCCAGATGCTCCGGCTTCATCAGCACCGACCGCAGGCAGGTAAGCGTCTCCCGGTCCCGGGCCAGAGAACCGGTCGGGTCCACCAAGTCCGCCGGCAGCTCCGCCAGCGCGAGGTGCAGGCCCCGGGCCGCCGCGGCGTCGAAGACCTGGCGCGCCCGGGCGCTCGCCTCGCTCACGCTCCCGGCCGCCACCGCCCAGACCACGATATCCAGCTCCGGCGCCAGCCCCGCGACGAACCTCGGATCGGCCGCCAGCCGCCGGTGCAGCTCCAGCGCCGCCTCGCGGCCCCGGTCCAGCATCGCGGCGAATTCGCCACCGACAGTCAGGGGGAGAAGGCGCTGGGTCGCCCAGAGCGCCACCGCCGCCGCCCCCGCCCGCGAGCACTCCAGGCTGATCTCCCCCAGGTGCAGGTCCCCCGAACTGAAATAGGTGTACGGCGAGTCGTGCCGATACAGTCGCCCCACCCCCGGATCCCGGAAGAGCACCGACCCGCACCCGTACGGCTGCAACCCATGCTTGTGCGGATCCAGCACGAAGCTGTCTACCTCCCCCACGGCGTCGAAGGCGCGCCTTGCCTCCGGACGCAGATTGCCGGCCAGGGTGAAGTAGCCGCCGTACGCCGCGTCCGCATGAACCCGCACCCCCGCTGGCCCCGCCAGCGCCAGGATCTCCGCCAGCGGGTCCACCGCGCCGACGGCCGTGGTCCCGAGCGTCGCGACGATGGTGCCCACGTCGCCTTTCGCCAGCTCGGCACGCAGCCGCTCGAGATCCATCCGCCCGTACCGGTCGGCGGGGATGCCCTCGAACCGGAGCCCGAGCACCGCCGAGATCCGGGAATGGGTATAGTGCGCCTGCGACGACGCCACGATCCGCGCCCCGGGACGGAGCTGGCCCGCCACCCACAGCGCCTCCAGATTCGCCATGGTGCCGCCGCTGGTGAGATGCCCCAGGTGCTCGGGCCACCCCAGCATGGCGGCGATGGCCGCCACCGCCTCCTTCTCCATGGCGGAGCTGGCGCGCCCCCCATCCAGGGCGTGATTGTTGGGGTTGATGCCCAGCGCGAGCATGTAGGCCAGCCGAGCCACCGGGTGCGGCGGCTTGAGCATCTGGCCGGCGTAGAGCGGATGGAAGTAGGGGAAGTTGTCGTGCAGCCGCTCCGCGGTCTCCATGAGGATCGCGGCGAGGCGGGGGTCCGCCGGCGCCGGCGCGGGCGGCAGCTCCGCGAAGCCCGCCTCCAGCCGGGTGAGCGCGGCGTCCAGCAGGTCGAGGTCGGGGTGTGCGCGTGCCGTCATGTCACCATCAGCCGTGGGGGAATCGGATGCGCTGGATCGGGATCGTCATCGCGAGCGTCGTGGTCGTGCCGGGTGTCGTGGCGCAGGAGAAGGAAGTACTCAAGGTGCCGGGCGCCGTGGCCGGACTGCCTTTCTCCCCGGCAGTACGCGTCGGGAATGTGATCTACCTCTCGGGCCAGATCGGCAACCGGATCGGAACCCGCGAGGTGGTGCCCGGCGGCATCCGCGCCGAGACTCGGCAGACCCTGGAGAACATCCGCACCGTCCTGGAAGCCGCCGGCAGCTCCATGGACAACATCTTCAAGTGCACCGTCTTCCTGGCGGACATGGCCGAGTACGCGCCGATGAACGAAGTGTACGCCACCTTCTTCCCCGCCGCACCGCCGGCCCGCTCCGCCATGGCGGGCAGCGGCCTGGCGCTGGGCGCCCGGGTGGAAATCGAGTGCATGGCCACCGCGGGCCCGTAGCGAGTCCTACAGCCCCGCGTTGAAGGCGTCCCGCGTCACCCGGATGACGTCGGGCCGGTTGGTCACCATGCCGTTGGCGCCGTTCCGCCACCATTGGATGGCGCTGCGCGCGTCATCCACGGTCCAGACATGGGTGGTCGCATTGCGGCGGCGTGCCCCCGCGATGAACCGGCGGCTCGGCACATGGAAGCGGTGCCACCGCTCCGGCACCGAATAGACCCGGCAGGCCGGATGCGGCGCGCCGATTCCAAAGAAGGCGCGGGTGATGTCCCGCCGGCTGGCGCCGAGCTGGAAGGGGGCCGCGGTGAAGGGAACCAGCCAGCGCCAGTCATTCCCCGCCACCACCGCCCGGGCCGTGGCCTCATGCTCCAGCAGGGTGCGCGCCACCGCCTCCGATACCGCCGCCTCCTTGATCTCGATCAGGAGCGGCAGGCCGGGCAGCGCCTCGATCACCTCGGCCAGCGTGGGCACTCCCACCCCGCGTCCCCGAAACGCCAGCGCGCCGTCGTCGTCGGTGAAGCGATAGCCGGCGTCGGCGGCGGCGAGTTCCGCCGCGCTCCGCGCCCCGACCGGGCCGGTGAGGTTCGTGGTGCGGTCGAGGACCGGGTCGTGGAAAACCACCGCGACGCCATCCCGCGAGGCGCGGACGTCGAACTCGACCGCTTCGGCGCCGAGCGTGGGCGCCAGCGTGAGGCTCGCGAGGGTGTTCTCGGGGGCGTAGGCCGCCGCTCCCCGGTGGCCGATCACCGGACGGGCGGCGACGTCACAGAGCAGGTTCATGGTCTCACCGGCGGTCCAGGTGGTCGCGGAGCGCATCGCCGACCAA
>CAZPER010000108.1:0-12483 GCA_964585655.1 uncultured Gemmatimonadaceae bacterium
GGGCTCCACTTCAAGGGCTCCGGCTTCAACATCACCGACGACGGCAAGGACGGCAAGGGTCCGCGGAAGGACACGGACAAGCCCGCGCCCGCCGTCGAGCCGACAGCCCCCGCCGCATCAGACGCGAAGCCGGGCGCCAAGCCGGATGCCAAGCCGTCCAAGGTCGAGAAACCCGCGGCCGCCAAGTCGTCGAGCAAGAAGGCCGCGGAGTGAGTGAGGCGCTGATCCGCGCCGAGCTGGCGCGCGTGGCGGCGGCGCTCGAGCTGCCGGAGGCGGCCTTTGTGCTGGAGCGGCCGCGGGGCGCCGGCCACGGCGATCTCTCCACCAACCTGGCCATGGTCGTGGCCAAGGCGCTCAAGACCAGTCCCCGGGCGCTGGCCGAGCGGGTGATCGGGATGCTCGAGATCCCGGCCTCGGTGGTCTCGAAGACCGAGATCGCGGGCCCCGGCTTCATCAATTTCTGGCTGGCGCAGGACGCCCTCGCCACCCTGCTCCAGACCATCATCACATCCGGTCCCGCCTACGGCCGCCAGGAGTTCGGCGCCGGGCAGCGGGTGAACGTCGAGTTCGTCTCCGCCAACCCGACCGGCCCGCTGCATGTGGGCCACGGCCGGGGCGCCGCCACCGGCGATGGCATCGCGGCGCTGCTGGAGTGGACCGGACACGCCGTCACCCGCGAGTTCTACGTGAACGACGCGGGGGTGCAGATCGAGCGGGTGGTGCAGAGCCTCTGGGCCCGGGTGGAACAGGAACTGGGCCGGCCGGCGGAGATCCCCGAAGGGGGCTACCACGGCGCCTACCTGGTGGAACTGGCGCAGGTGCTGCTGCGGGAGCAGCCCGCGCTGGCGCAGGCCACCCCGGAGGAGGGGCTCGCCGCCTGCCGGGTGGCGCCGCTCCGGATCCGGCAGGAGCAGGAGGACCTGCTCCGGGACCTCGGCGTGGTCTTCAATACCTGGAGCAGCGAGCAGGCGGTCCGGGACCAGGGGAAGGTGGACGCCGCCCTCCGGCTGCTGGCGGAGCGTGGCCTGACCTTCGAGGAGGGCGGCGCGCTCTACCTGCGGACCAGCGACTTTGGCGACGACAAGGACCGGGTGCTGCGGAAGAGCGACGGCAGCCTGACCTATTTCGTCCCCGATATCGCCTACCATATTGACAAGCACGATCGCGGCTTCGAGCGGGTCATTGACGTCTGGGGCGCCGATCATCACGGCTACATCCCGCGGATGCGTGGGGTGCTGCGGGCGCTGGGCTACGGCGAGGACTACTTTGAGGTGGCGCTGGTCCAGCTGGTGAAGGTGATGAAGGGCGGGGAAGAGGTGCGCATGTCCAAGCGGTCGGGGGAGTTCGTGACCCTGCGGGACCTGGTGGACTGGGTCGGGGTGGACGCCACCCGCTACTTCTTCCTGATGCGCCCCGGTCAGTCGCCCTTCACCTTCGACGTGGACCTGGCCCGCCGCCAGACCGACGAGAACCCGATCTTCTACGTGCAGATGGCGCACGCCCGGATGAGCGGGATCTTCCGGGTGGCCGAACGCACCCCCGAGTCCGCCGGCGGGGAGGTGTCGCTGGAGGCGCTCCCCGCCCCGGAGGACCTGGAACTGCTCAAGAAGCTGGCGGTCTTTCCCGAGGTGGTGGCCCGGGCGGCGCGGAGCCGGGAGCCGCACAAGGTGACCGACTATCTCGAGGACCTCGCTCGCATCTCCCATGGCTGGTACCACAAGTGCCGCGTCCTGGGGGAACCGCCCGCGACCGAAGCCGCCCGCCTGGCGCTGGCCCGTGC
The DNA here is from genome assembly GCA_964585655.1 of uncultured Gemmatimonadaceae bacterium. Lineage (GTDB taxonomy): Bacteria > Gemmatimonadota > Gemmatimonadetes > Gemmatimonadales > GWC2-71-9 > JADJOM01. Next base: position 1,781 of record CAZPER010000108.1, read on the forward strand.
CGCCCGCACCGTGCTCGCCAATGGGCTCCGCCTGCTTGGCCTCACTGCCCCTGACCGGATGTGACCCGATGAGACTCCTCGTGGTGGGCAGCGTCGCCCTCGACTCCATCATTACCCCGTTCGGCGAGGTGAACGACGCGCTGGGCGGGAGCGCCGTCTATTTCAGCGTCGCCGCCTCGGTGCTGACCGGGGTGCGCATGGTCGGCGTGGTCGGCAGCGACTACCCGATGGCGGACCTCAAGCGGCTCGCGGCGCGCGGGGTGGACCTGGCCGGGGTGGAGCACGCCAAGGGGGAGAGCTTCCGCTGGAAGGGGAAGTATTCGTTTGACCTGGCCAGCCGGGAGACGCTGGAGACCCGGCTGGGCGTCTTCGCCGACTTCAACCCGAAGATCCCCGCCTCCTTCCGCGAGACGCCGTACGTCTTCCTGGGGAACATCCACCCCGACCTGCAGCTCTCGGTGCTGGAGCAGATGGCCGCGCCGCGGCTGGTGGCGTGCGACACCATGAACTTCTGGATCGACAGCGCCCGCGACCGGCTGCTCGAGGTGCTCAAGCGGGTGGACCTGCTGATCGTCAACGACGAGGAGATTCGCCAGCTCTCCGGCGACTGGAACGTGCATCGCGCGGCGCGCTGGGTGCTGGAACAGGGGCCTCGCCGGGTCATCGTGAAGCGCGGCGAGCACGGCGCGCTGCTGGTGGAGACCGGCCGCAGCTTCTACTGCCCCGCCTATCCGCTGGAGGAGGTGTTCGATCCCACCGGCGCCGGCGACTGCTTCGCGGGCGGGTTCCTCGGCTACATCGCCCGCACCGGGGACACTTCCAGCGAAGGACTGCGGCGAGCCATGGTCTTCGGCTCGGCGATGGGCTCGTTCGCGGTCTCGAGCTTCGGGATCGGCGGCTTCGACGGGGTGACGCCGGCGCAGCTGCAGCAGCGGGTCACCAGCTTCAAGGACCTGACCCACTTCGAGATCGCGGAGGCGGTGGCATGACCGAGCGCCAGTACGCGCAGGCGGGGGTGGATCTCATCAGCGCCGATGCCGCCAAGGAGCGGATCGGTGAGCTGGTGGCCGGCACCCGTACCCCCCTCTCCGTGGGCCACGTCGGCGCCTTCGGCGGGATGGTGCGGGTCCCCGCCGGGATGCGGAAGCCGGTGCTGGTCATGAGCACCGATGGCGTGGGGACCAAGGTCCTCGTGGCGCTGCAGGCATCGCGTTTCGATACAGTGGGCGAGGACCTGGTCAATCACTCCGTGAATGACATCCTCGTCCACGGCGCCCGGCCCATCGCGTTCATGGACTATGTGGCCGGGGCGGCGCTCACGGTGCAGCAGATCGCGGGGATCGTGGAGGGGGTGGCCCGGGGCTGCCGGCAGCACCAGATGGCGCTGGCCGGCGGGGAAACTGCCCAGATGCCGGGACTTTACCAGACAGGCCACTTCGACCTGGCCGGCACCATCATCGGGGTGGTGGAGGAAGATGAGGCGCTGCACGGGGATCGCATCCAGCCCGGCGATGCGCTTCTTGCCTATCAATCCACCGGGCTGCACACCAACGGCTACACCCTGGCGCGGCGGGTCGTGTTCGACGTCATGAAGCTCCAACTTGGCGACCCACTTGGAGATACGGGCCAGAGCGTGGCCGACGCCCTGCTGGCCGTGCACCAGAGCTACGTGGCGGCGGTGATGCCGGTCATTTCCCGGCTGCATGGGATCGCACATATCACCGGCGGCGGCATCCCCGGGAATCTGGTCCGTGTCTTGCCGACGGGATGTGAGGCAGTGGTGGAGGCCGGCAGCTGGAAGTGGCCTCCGCTCTTCAAGTTCCTGCAGGAAGCGGGGCGGGTCAGCACCGAGGAGATGCGGGACGTCTTCAACCTCGGGGTAGGGCTGATCGCCGTGCTCCCGGGGGACCAGGTGCCCGACGCCCAGGCGAGTGCCCGGGCGGCAGGAGTCCCCACGTGGGTGCTGGGCGAGATTCGCCGCGGCGCGACGGGGGTACGTTTCACGAGTTAGTCACCCCAATCAGGAGTCGGAGATGCGTCGCTCCACCGTTCTGCTCTCTCTCGCCGCGCTGGCCGTCCCGGCCATGCTCTCCGCGCAGCAGCCGTATTCCGAATGCAACCAGCCGCTGGTGACCATTTCCCAGCAGAACATCAATATCTGCAACGCCGCCGTGGATGGCGCCAAGGTCTTCCACCCCGTCCTCGGCCTGTTGGTGAGCGGCGGCAACCCCGTCCTCGGCAGCACCCAGACCCTCGGCGGCTTCCCCCATATCTCGCTCACCGCGCGGGTCAACGCCACCAAGCTCTCGGTCCCCGACCTGGGCTATGACGGCACTGGCACCACCGTGACCGAGGGCGACGAGATCTTCGCCCCCGCGCCATTGGTGGAAGCCGCGATCGGCGTCCTCAAGGGCTTCGGCCCGACGGGGATTCTCTCGGTGGACCTGCTGGGCTCGGCGCAGCTGCTGCCGACCACGCAGATTGACAACCTCAGCGTGGACAAGGACGCCCGGAAGATCGGCGACGTCGCCCTCGGCCTCGGCTACGGCGCCCGGGTGGGCGTGCTCCGGGGCGGCGGGTTCGTCCCGACGGTCACCGTCTCCGCCATGCGGCGCAGCATCCCCAAGATCACCTACGGCGACCAGAACGGGGGCGACACCTACGAGTTCGGCCTCGACCTGACCGCCACGAACCTCCGCGCCATCGCCGGCTACAAGGTGGCGCTCTTCACCTTCGGCGCGGGCCTCGGCTACGACAAGTACACCGGCGATGTGGACATCTCCTTCGAGAGCCAGGCGCTGCCCGGCACCGTCATCCCCGTCTCGCTTGAGCTGGACAACAGCCGCACCATGGTCTTCCTCACCGGCGCGCTTGACCTCCCGGTGTTCAAGATCGGCGCTGAAGTCGGCTACCAGAGCGGCAAGGACCAGAACCTGCGCACCACCTTCCAGAACAACGACCCGGCGGACAGCCGGCTCTTCGCGGGCGCCGGCCTCCGGTTCTCGTTCTAGCGGGCGGTCGCCCGTCAGGGCCCGGAACCAGGGTGCGGCCCCCCGGAGCGGGGGGCCGCGCTGCATTCAGGGTGGTCTCCTACCGCCCCCCCTGCCTTCCGGCGTAAATTCCCACCCGTGAATCACTTCGACGCCATGGGCAGGGCCCTGGAACTGGCCTGGAAGGGCTGGGGCAGGGTCGCGCCCAACCCGCTGGTCGGGGCCGTGGTCCTCCAGGGAGACTCGGTGGTGGCGGAGGGGTGGCATGCGGAGTTCGGCGGCGCGCACGCGGAGGCAACGGCGCTGGCGGGTGCCGGCCCCGCCGCCCGCGGCGCGACGGTCGTGGTGACCCTGGAACCGTGCAACCATCAGGGCAAGCAGCCGCCATGTACCGAGGCGCTGATTGCGGCGGGCGTCGGCCGGGTGATCGCCGCCGCCCCGGATCCGAACCCGGTAGCCAGCGGCGGGGCCGAGCGGCTGCAGTCCGCCGGCATTCCGGTCGAAGTGGGCCTGCGCCGGGCGGAAGCGGAGGCGCAGAATGCTAGCTTCCGCCACCGCTGGTCCGGCAAGGCGCGGCCTTTCGTCGCACTCAAGCTGGCTACTTCGCTTGACGCACGGATCGCCGATCACTCCGGCCGCAGCCGCTGGATCTCCGGCGAGGAATCCCGCGATTTCGTCCACTGGCTCCGGGCCGGCTTCGCCGGGATCGCGGTGGGCGGGCACACGGCACGGGTGGACAACGCCAGCCTGACCGTGCGAGGGTCGGTGACGCCCCGTCGCGTGCCGACGCGGGTGGTCTTCAGCCGGCATGTGGAGCTCACTCCGGGGCTCGACCTGGTCCGCACCGCGAAGGAGATTCCCACCGTGCTGCTCACCGAGGTCACCGGGCCCTCGTCCCATCTCGCGGATCTCGAGGAGGCCGGCGTCCGGGTGCACCGGGTCGCGAGTCTCGCCGACGGCCTCGCCGCGCTCAGCCTGGAAGGGGTGGACTCCCTGCTGGTCGAAGGGGGCGGGCGGCTGGCGGGGGCGCTGCTCGAGGCGGGGCTGGTGGACCGGTACTACTGGATCCAGTCTCCGGTCTGGCTGGGGGACCAGGGAATTCCGGCGATCAGCGGCTTTCCGGGCACCACGCTGGTGGAGGCGGAGCGGTGGTCGGTGGTGGAGCGCCGGCCGCTGGGGCAGGACACCCTGCTGGTCGTGGATCGGGAGCCATGTTCACCGGCATAGTCACCGCCACGGGCACGGTGCGGGAGGCGAAGCACGGCGCCGACGGGCTCACCCTCAAGATCGGCGCCCCCTACCGCGGCGTGCGGCGGGGGGAGAGCATCGCGGTGGACGGCGCCTGCCTCACGGTGGAGCGGATGGGCAAAGGATGGTTCACGGTGCACGTGGTGTCCACATCGCTGGAGCGCACCAACCTTGGACAGTACCAGCGGGGCCGGAAGGTGAACCTGGAGCGCGCGCTCCGGGTGGGGGACCGGCTCGGAGGCCACCTGGTGCAGGGCCATGTGGACGGGGTGGGGCGGGTGGAGCGGGTGTGGCAGGCGGGAGACGCCTGGCTCGTGAACATCCGGGTGCCGGCGGAGGTGGCCCGGGTCTCGATTCCGCTGGGCTCGATCACGGTGGATGGGGTGAGCCTGACGGTCAACGCGGTACCGGGACCGGGAATCATCCAGCTCTCGCTCATTCCGTTTACCTTTGAGCATACGACGCTGGGGAGCCGGCAGCCCGGCGATGGGGTTCACCTCGAGGGGGACACGATCGGGAAGTACGTGGCCTCCCTGTTGCAGAATGGGCGCACATGACCTTCGGGACGATCGAACGGGCCATCGAGGACCTGCGGAGCGGCAAGCCGATCATCGTGGCGGACGACGAGGATCGGGAGAACGAGGGCGACCTCATCTGTGCCGCCGAACTGGTCACGCCGGAAGTCGTGAACTTCATGATCACCCACGCCCGTGGGTGGGTCTGCCTGGCGCTCACCCCGGAACGGTGTGAGGAACTGGGCCTCCCCCAGATGCAGGCCCAGAACACCGAATCCCAGCGGACCGCCTTTACCGTCACGATTGACGCCGACAGCCGCTTCGGGGTCACCACCGGCATCTCCGCCTCCGACCGCGCCAAGACCATTCACGTCGCCATCAACCCCAAGACCGTGGAGACCGACCTGCGGCGGCCGGGGCACATCCAGCCGGTGCGGTCGCGTCCGGGCGGGGTGCTCCAGCGCGTGGGGCACACCGAGGCCGCGGTGGACCTGGCCCGGCTCGCGGGGCTCTACCCCGCCGGGGTCATCTGCGAGATCCTGCAGGCCGACGGCTCCGCCGCGCGCCGGCCCGAGCTGGAGCAGTTCGCGGCGACCCACGGACTCACCTTCGTGACCATCGCCGAGCTGGTGGCGTACCGGCTGCGCACCGAGCAGCTGGTGCATTGCGCCGCCGAGGCGAGGCTCCCGACCGAGTTCGGCGAGTTCCGGATCAAGGCGTACACCAACGACGTGGACCGGGCGCAGCACGTGGCGCTGGTCATGGGCGATGTCGCGGGCCAGAAGGACATCCTGGTGCGGATGCACTCCAAGTGCCTGACCGGGGACGTGTTCGGCTCCCAGCGCTGTGATTGCGGCCCGCAGCTCCAGGCGGCGATGGCCCGCATCGCCGAAGCGGGCCGGGGCGTCATCGTGTACCTGGATCAGGAGGGGCGGGGCATTGGCCTGCTCAACAAGGTCAAGGCCTACGCGCTCCAGGATGAGGGGGACGACACCGTGGAGGCCAACCAGCGGCTCGGCTTTCCCCCGGACCTCCGCAACTACGGCATCGGGGCGCAGATCCTGCGCGACCTGGGGCTCTCCTCGATCCGGATCATGACCAACAACCCGCGCAAGCTGGTCGGCGTCGAGGGCTACGGGCTGGTGATCACCGAACGGGTTCCGCTGGTCACCGATCCTCACGCCGAGAACCGCGCCTACCTGGCCGTCAAGCGCGACAAGCTCGGTCACTTCTTCGCCCACTGATCGCATGCCAGAATACCGCGGCCAGCTCCGGGCCCAGGGCCGGGTGGCCATTCTCGTCAGCCAGTACAATGAGCGGGTGACCAGCCGCCTCCTCGAGGGCGCCCTGGAGTGCTGCGATGCCGCCGGCATGCCGCGGGACCGGGTGGACGTGGTCTGGCTGCCAGGGGCGTTCGAGCTGGGCGGGGCCGCGGCGGTGCTCGCGGGGACCGCGCGGTACTCGGCGATCGTGGCGCTGGGCGCCGTGGTCCGCGGCGAGACGGCGCACTTCGACTTCGTGGCCGGCGAAGCGGCCCGGGGGCTCAACGAGGTGGCGGTGCGCCATGGGCTCCCGGTCGCCTTTGGAGTGCTCACCACCGATACCATGGCCCAGGCGATGGCCCGCGCTGGCGGCGACGCCGGCAACAAGGGCTACGAGGCCACCGAAGCGGCGCTCCGCACCGCGGACGCCCTGGCCCAGCTCAAGGGAACCTGATGCTCCGACCGGAAACCAAGGCCCGGGCACGCGCACTGCAAATCCTCTACTCCATGGATGTCGCCGCCGGGCTGCCGCTGGTGGATGCGGTCACCCGCCTGGCGCAGCTCACCGGTCCCGATCCCACCGTCTACGACCAGGCGGAAGCGCTGGCGGAGGCGGTGGTGCGGGAGCAGGCGGAACTGGACCGTCTGGCGCTCGGCGCGGCGGAGAACTGGCGGCTGGACCGGATCGCGGCGGTGGAGCGCAACATCCTCCGGATCGGGATCCACGAGCTGCTCAAGGGAGAGGTGCCCCCCAAGGTGGCCATCGACGAGGCGGTGCAGCTGGCGCACTGGTTCGGGGGCGCCAAGGCGCCCGGCTTCGTGAACGGGGTGCTGGACAGCGTGGCGCGGGGGCTGGGCCGGTTGTGAACATCCTGCTGGTGAACTGGCAGGACCGGGAGAACCCGCACGCCGGCGGGGCCGAGATCCACCTGCACGAGATCTACGGCCGGCTGGTGCAGCGCGGGCACCGGGTCCGGCTGGTCTGCTCCGGGTGGGCGGAGGGCCCGGCCCGCGCGACGGTCGATGGCATCGAGGTGACCCGGGTAGGGAACCGGAACAGCTTCGTGCTGCTGGGCCGGGGGGCGGTGCGGCGGGCGCTGGCGGCCGAACCCCCAGACATCCTGGTGGAGGACATCAACAAGGTCCCGCTCTTTCTCTCGGGACTGACCCGGGCGCCACTCGGGGTGATCATCCCGCACCTCTTCGGCGGCACCGTCTTCCAGGAGGCGAGCTGGCCGATGGCGTCGCTGGTCTGGCTGCTGGAGCGGCCCATCCCCGCGGCCTACCGCCGGGCCGGCTTTCACGCCATCAGCGAGAGCACCCGGGATGACCTCGTGGCGCGGGGCGTGGCCCGGGAGCGGATCAAGGTCATCTATCCCGGGGTGGACGCCGATCGCTTCACGCCGGCTGCCACGCCGGGGGCCCGCGCGGGGGCGCCGAGCTTCCTGTACATCGGCCGGCTGCGGCGCTACAAGGGGGTGGAGTACGCCATCCGCGCGGTGGCGGAGGCGCGGCGGACGCGACCGGAGCTCCGGCTGGAGATCGCCGGTTCCGGAGTGGACCGGCCCCGGCTGGAGCGGCTGGCGGCGGAGCTCGGGCAGGGGGAGGCGATCCGCTTCCTCGGGTTTGTCCCGGAGGACGCCAAGCTCGGGCTGCTGCGCCGGGCGTGGGCGAATATCTTCCCTTCGCCCAAGGAAGGGTGGGGGATCACCAACGTGGAAGCGGCGGCGTGCGGCACCCCGTCGCTCGCGTCCGACAGCCCGGGGTTGCGGGACTCGGTGCGCCACGGGGAGACCGGCTACCTGGTGCCGCATGGGGACGTCGCCGCGCTGGCGGCACGGATGCTGGAACTCGGGGCGGATCCCGCGCTGGTGGAGCGGCTGGGCCGCCAGGCCCGGCGCTTCGCGGAGCAGCTGAGCTGGGAGCGCGCCGCGCTCGAGACCGAACGCTGGATGACCGGGCTGCTCGCCGCACCCGCGGTCGCCCGCTAACCATCGAACCTGCAAGGAGTAGCGTCATGCCCATCACCATCACGGCCCGCCACTGCGAAATCTCCGACGAGCTCAAGGAACGGGCGAAGTCGGTGCTGGACCGGCTGGGCACGGTGGCCAGCCGTCCCATCGAGGGCGGCACGGTGGTGTTCGACCTGGAGGCGGGGAGCGCCACCGCGGAAATCCGCCTCAAGGCGGGCCGGGGCGACGCGGTGATCGCCACCGGAGAGGCCAAGGACCACCGCTCCGCGCTGGACCGCGCCGAGGAAAAGATCCGGCGCCAGCTGGAGAAGGAAGCGCCGGTCCATCGTGGCCGGAGTGCCCGGGACGCCGTGTGACGATCACCCTCCGCGACCTGCTCTCCCGCCGGGGCGATCCCCTCCAGCTCGAGCCGTTGACCGGCGAGCTGGGGTTGGACCGTCCCGTCCCGGATCCCGAGGTGGCCAGCCCCGGGCTCGCGCTGGCCGGCTACACCAGCCGGTTCATGCCCCGCCGGCTGCATGTGCTCGGCGAGACCGAGATCAGCTACCTGCGGGAGCTGGAGGCGTCGGAGCGGCGGTCGCGGCTGGAGAAGTTCTTCGCCTTCGAGCTGCCCTGCGTCTTCGTGACCAAGGGGCAGGAGGTCCCCACCGAACTGCTCGACCTGGCCCGGGTGCGGGGCATCCCGCTGATCCGGAGCAAGCTCAAGACGGCCGAGTTCTACCGCCGGATCAAGCCCATCATGGAGGAGGCGTTCGCCCCGCGCACCACGATGCACGGCTCGCTGGCGGACGTGTACGGGGTGGGGCTGCTGTTCATCGGGCAGTCCGGCATCGGCAAGAGCGAGTGCGTGCTGGACCTGGTGGAGCGGGGCCACCGCCTGGTGGCGGACGACATCGTCCAGGTCACCCGGCGCGGCAGCGACATCCTGATCGGGATGGGGCATGAGCTCGCGGCCCACCACATGGAGATCCGCGGGGTGGGGCTGATCGACATCCCCACGCTCTTCGGCGTGCGGTCGGTGCGGCAGCAGAAGCGGATCGAGGTGATCGTCCAGCTGGAGGCGTGGGACACCGCCAAGGATGCCGACCGGACCGGGCTCCAGACCCTGGAGACCACGGTCCTCGACGTGGTGCTGCCGCGGGTGATCGTGCCGCTCAATCCCGGCAAGAACATCACCGTCATCTCCGAAGTGGTCGCGATGATGCACCTGCTGCGCTATTCCGGAGTGGACGTCGCGGCGGCCTTCAACGAGCGGCTGATCAAGAAGATGAAGGAAAAGCGCGGGCTCCGCGAATACCTGGTGGAAGACTATGAGTGAAGGATCCCTGCACGGCGTGGTGGTGGCCCACGGGGAACTCGCCGCCGCGCTCGTCGCGGAGACCGAGCGGATCAGCGGCCAGGCCGGCGTGCTGCAGGCGGTGTCGAACACCGGCTGCGGGCCGGAGCAGATCGAGGAGCGGGTGCGGGGCGCGGTTGGCTCCGGGCCGGCGGTGCTGTTCGTGGACATGCCCTGCGGCTCCTGTTTCTTCGCCGCGATGCGGGTGGGTCGGGAACGGAGCGATGTCCGGGTGGTGACCGGGGTCAACCTGCCGATGCTGCTCGATTTCGTGAACCAGAAGGCGCTCCCCCCCGAGGAGAGTGCCGGTCGCGCCGCGGGGAAGGGCGCCGAGGCCATCCGGAAGGGCTGATGGCCATCGTTCTCTACCGGGTGGACGATCGCCTGGTCCATGGCCAGGTGGTGATCGGGTGGGGCCGGCCGCTCGGCATCAGCCAGATCGTGCTGGTGGACGACGACGTCGCCGGCAGCGACTGGGAACAGGAGCTCTACCGGATGGCGGTACCCGCCGAGATCGAGCTGCGCTTTGCCCGCGTGGCGGATGTCGCGGCCCAGGGGGCGGGGTGGGCCGCCGATCCGCGCCCGACGATCCTCCTCACCGGCGACATCGCGACGATGGCCGCCGTCTGCCACGCCATGCCGGTCGGCCGGGTGAATCTCGGCGGGCTGCACCACAAGCCGGGCCGGAGCGAGCGGCTCCCGTTCATCTTCCTTGCGGAGGACGACCTGCGGCAGCTGCAGCAGCTGGAGCGGGAGGGGGTCCAGGTCACCGCCCAGGACCTGCCGACCTCATCGCCCGTCACGCTGGGAGCCCTGGCCTGATGCCGGTCTCGTGGTCGCAGCTACTCGGCCTGCTGGGCTGGGGCACCCTGGTTGGGGTGGATCTGGTCAGTTTTCCGCAGGCGCTGCTCTCCCGGCCGCTCATTGCGGGTGCCGGCGCGGGGCTGGTGCTCGGGGAACCGGAGGCGGGGTTCAAGATCGGCCTGCTGCTGGAGCTCTTTGCGCTGGATGTCCTGCCGGTGGGCGCGGCCCGCTATCCGGACTATGGGGCGGGGGTGGTGGGCGCGGTGGTGCTGGCGTCCGGAGCGGAGCTCACCTTCGTGCTGGGGATCGCCACGCTCTACGCGCTCCTGCTCGCCACGCTTGGGGGCTGGTCGCTGCAGTGGCTCCGGCGCGTGAACGGGCGCACCCTCGAAAGTGCCGCCGCCGGGCTCGCGGCGGGGGACGCCGCGACCATCCGGGGGGTGCAGTACCGGGGGGGCGCCGCGGACCTTGTCCGGAGCGCGCTGCTCACCGCCCTGGCCGCCGGCGTGGCGCCCTGGCTCCGGCCCAGGCTGCCGCCGCCCGAGCGGCTGGAACCGGGGAGCGCCGGGGCGGTG
>CAZPER010000109.1:0-12432 GCA_964585655.1 uncultured Gemmatimonadaceae bacterium
AGCGGATCCAGCACGGCTTCTATACCTCCCAGGCGGCGGAGCTGCTGCCTGGGGCTCTCCCCCGGAAGGATGCCACATCATGACGCCCCTGTTCGTCGCCGGCGCCGGTCTCACGGCCCTTGGCACCTGGTTCCTGCTTCGGCGGCGGGTGCGGGTACCCTGCCAGCTGGACCTCGAAGCCACCGAGGCGCACTTCCACGCGCACGCCATCCTCGACGGAGCCGAGGTGAACGAGGGAGACCGGGTGCTGGTGCATGGCGCCCCACGCCACATCCCCCTGGGCGAGCGGCGGCTGATTGCCACGGAGGCGACTGTGACCCATGTGAGCCTGCCACGGCGCCTGCTGGTCCGGCTGATCGGCACCAGCCAGGTCACCGATCTCTACGACGTCGGCTTCGAGGGCTGATCCATGTACCCGACCCAGACCGCGGCACCGATCAACGAGGCCACCCGGGCCGCGCAGCAGGAGACGCCGCTGAGCCCGCGGTTCTATACCACCGACTTCGCCGAGATGGACCGGCTGAACGTGGAGCCGTTGCGGGCCCAGTGGGATGAGCTGATCGCCGAGTTCCGCCGGGACCCGAACAGCGACCACTTCAAGCGCAACGCGGAGTTCGACGCCGACTTCTCCGGCTGGACGCCGGAGCTGCGCCAGTCGTTCGTGGACTTCCTGGTCAGCTCGGTGACGGCGGAGTTCTCCGGCTGCATTCTCTACGCCGAGATCAAGCGGCGGGTGAAGAATCCCGACGTGCGCGAGCTGTTCGGCTTCATGAGCCGGGACGAGGGGCGGCACGCGGGGTTCATCAACCACACCCTGGGCGACTTCAACGTGAAGGTGGACCTCTCCTTCCTCACCCGGGCCAAGAAGTACACCTACTTCAAGCCCAAGTACATCTACTACGCCACCTACCTGTCGGAGAAGATCGGCTACGCCCGGTATATCACCATCTACCGGCAGCTGGAACGGAACCCGGAGTTCCGCTTCCACCCGATTTTCAAGTGGTTCGAGAACTGGTGCCAGGACGAGTTCCGGCACGGCGAGGCCTTCGCGGTCCTGATGCGGGCCAATCCCCACCTGCTCCGGGGCGTGAACCGCTACTGGATCCGGTTCTTCCTGCTGGCCGTGTTCGCGACCATGTACGTGCGGGACCACCTGCGGAAGGACTTCTTCGCCTCGCTCGGCTTCGAGGTGGACGACTTCGACCGCCGGGTCATCGCGCTGACCAACACCATCTGCCAGCAGGTGTTCCCCGACACCATCGACGTGGACAACCCGAAGTTCTGGGCGCTGCTGGAGCGGATGTACCGGAACACCGTGGCGCTCAATGAGAACGCCGGCCGCTCCAAGCTCCGGGCCCTGGCCCTGCAGGCCTCCAACGCCGCCCTCTTCCTCCGGCTGTTCCTGTTGCCGGTGCGGCGCCAGCCGCTGCCGGCAAACGTCCGGATGGAACCGGTCTGGTAGGACGGGACTGATGCGCACCCCCCGCGGCGGCGCGCTGGCCACTGCCTGGTCCCGGCTGGGGACCCGCTGGCTGCCCTTTGCCGATGTCGCCACCCCCGAGCTCCCGCTCTCCCGCCTCTGGCGGCTGAGCCTGTTCCAGCTCTCGGTCGGGATGGTGCAGACCCTCTTCATCGGCACGCTGAACCGGGTGATGATCCTCGAGCTGAGCGTCCCCGCCTCGATCGTCTCGCTCGGCGTCGCGATCCCGCTGCTGATCGCGCCGTTCCGCACCCTCATCGGGTTCCGCTCGGACACCTATCGCTGTGTACTGGGGTGGCGCCGGGTGCCGTTCATCTGGTTCGGCACCCTGATGCAGTTCGGCGGGCTGGCCATCATGCCGTTCGCCCTGCTGTCGCTGTCCCCGGACGCGGCCACCACCCTCCGGTGGCCCGGGTACGTCGGCTCCGCCCTGGCCTTCTTCCTCGTGGGCGCGGGGGCACACACCACCCAGACGGCGGGGCTCGCGCTGGCAACCGACCTCGCCCCCGAGGGCCGCCGGCCACGGGTCGTGGCGCTGATGTACGTCACCCTGCTCATCGGGACCGTCATCTCGGCGTTCGCCCTGGGAAGCCTGCTCGAGCACTACTCGCCGATCGGGCTCATCAAGGTGATCCAGGGGTGCGCCGTCGTCACCATGGCGCTCAACACGGTCTCCCTCTGGAAGCAGGAAGCCCGCGTCCGCGGCGTCACGCCGTACGCGAAGGGCGAACGCCGCCCGATCTTCCGCGATGCCTGGCGGGTCTTCACCGAGGGGGGCCGTGCGGTCCGGCTGCTGGTGGCGGTGGGTCTCGGCTTCTTCGCGTTCAACCTGCAGGACGTCCTGCTCGAGCCCTACGGTGGCGAGATCCTGGGCCTCTCCGTGGGCCAGACCACCGGCCTGACCGGGCTGATGGCGCTGGGGGCCATCCTGGCGTTCCTGCTCGCGGCGTACTGGCTGGAGCGGGGGATGGACGCCGTTCGGCTCGCCGCCTACGGCGGCTGCATCGGCATCTGCGCCTTCGCGGCGGTGATCTTCGCCTCACCGCTGGAATCGGCGCCGCTGTTCCGCTTCGGCACCTTCCTCATCGGCATGGGCGAGGGGATGTTCGGCGTGGGCACCCTCAGCGCGGCCATGAGCCTCAAGGACGAGCGCCAGCATGGCATCGCCCTCGGCGCCTGGGGAGCGGTGTTCGCGACCGCCGAGGGGCTGGCGCTGGCCCTGAGCGGCGTCCTCAAGGATGGCGTTGCCGATCTCGTGAACCGCGGCACCCTGGGCCCTGGGCTCAGCATCCCGTCGGTACCATACAGCGTGGTGTATCACCTCGAGATCGCGGCGCTCTTCGCGACCCTCATCGCCCTCGGTCCCCTGGTGGCCCCGCGCGGCCGTGGCGCCCGGCGTGACCCCTCGTCCCGGCTCGGGCTGGCGGACCTGCCCGCCTGAGCCACGTACCCCATCTGGTGGAGGCTGGAATCATGGAACATCTCGACGGCGCCCAGATCGCCCTGTACGCCTTCTGGCTCTTCTTCTTCGGCCTGGTCTACTACCTCCGGAAGGAGGACAAGCGCGAAGGCTACCCCCTCGAGTCCGAGCGCGGCCCGGTGCAGGGCTTCCCCGTGGTCCCGCCCAAGAAGGCCTATATCGGCCATGACGGAAAGGAGTCCGAACGGTGAGCACCACCAAGCTGGTTCCGCTCGATGGCAATCTTGAAGGACCCTTCGTCCCCACCGGCAATCCCCTGGTGGATGCCGTCGGGCCGGCCACCTACGCCATGCGGCACGATGTGCCGGACCGGACCGCCCATGGGGATGCCAAGATCGTTCCCATGCGCTTCGAACCGACCTTTCACGTCGCCGAGGGCGATCCCGACCCGCGTGGGCTCAAGGTGAAGGCCTGTGACGGGGAGATCGCCGGCACCATCCAGGACGTGTGGGTGGACAAGGCCGAGCCGCAGGTGCGCTACTACGAGGTGCAGCTGACGGGCACCGACCAGATGGTGCTGCTCCCGGCCGGGTTCGTGCAGTGGCCCGGGTTCGGCTTCACCCGCAGTGATCATGTCCTCGTCAAGGCGATCACCGCGGCCCAGTTCCGGGACGTGCCCCGCACCCGGAGCCCGATGCAGATCACCTTCCTCGAGGAAGACCGGATCATGGCCTACTTTGCGGGCGGGCACCTGTACGCGACGCCGAAGCGGTCGCAGCCGCTCGTATGACCGGCCCGGGAACCTGGATCCCCGGCGTGCCGCAGCCGCTCCCCGCCGGGGAGGCGGTGCTCTGGCATGGCCGGCCGGACCGGCGCGCCCTCGCCCGCCACGCCCTGCACACGCGGGCGCTGTCGGGGTACTTCGGCGTGATCATCCTCCTCGGGCTGGTCGGGGCCGTGCGCGACGGTGTCGGAGCCGGGCAGATCGCGACCACCCTCGCCACCCAGGCCGCGCTGGCCGGGCTGGTGATCGCCCTGGCGCACGGGTACGCGGCGCTTGTCTGCCGCAGCACGGTGTATGCCGTCACCGAGCGGCGGGTGGTGCTCAAGATTGGCCTGGTGGTGCCCACCACGATCAACCTCCCGCTCCGTCAGGTGGAATCGGCGTCCGGCCGGATCTTCCCCGACGGCACCGGCGAGGTGGCGCTGGCCATCCGCCCGCCGGACCGGATCGGCTACTTCCACCTGTGGCCCCATGCGCGGGCCTGGCGGCTTCGCTGGCCGGAGCCGCTGCTTCGGGGGCTGACCGACACCGCCGACGTCACCGCGGCCCTGCAGCGCGCCACGGCCCTTGAGGTCCCCGCGAGTGCCGAGCCGGCCGCACCCGAGCCGATGCTCGCGGCGGCCCGATGACCCGCATCTACGTGGAGCCGGAACCGGGCACCGCCTCCGATGGCACCATCCACGTCCCCCGGGGCCCGCTCATCGCCGCGGCGGCGCTCGTTGTCCTGGTCTTCGGGCTGGCCATCACCGCCCGGACCACCGGGCGGGGCGCGGCCCGGGAGCCGGTCGCCCTCCCCGCCGTGGAGCGGAGCATTCGCTTCGTGCCGACCTCCGAGGGACAGCTCACCGTGTACGACGCCGCGTCCGGCCAGCCGGTGATCCAGCTGGCTCCCGAGGGGAACGGCTTCCTCTTCGGCGCGCTGCGCGGGCTGGCATACAAGCGCACGGTGGCGCAGGCGGACCCTTCGGCGCCCTATCGCCTCACGCGCTGGCAGGATGGCCGCATCACCCTGGACGACCCGCTCACCAGCATGCACATCTCGGTCAACTCCTTCGGTCCGACCCAGATCGCGTCCTTCGAGCAGCTGTTCACGCCACCCGCCGCGCCCTGAGCACTCGGCTGGGACCGGCGGCACACGAAAGCCCCGGGGCACACGCCCCGGGGCTTCGTCCCGCTCCATCCGGTACCGGCCGCGGCTACTGCGCCACCCGGCCGGTCGTATCCTGGCCAGTCGGGCCCTGACCGCCCATGGCCCCGAAGCCCGGAGTCCCCGCAGCCTGCGCGGCACTGTCCGTCAGCGCCGCTGCGGCCGCCGCCTGCTGCTCCCGCCACTCGGCGAGACCAGCGGCGGTGGTGGTATCGGGAGGAATCGCCGGGAACGGTACGCCGTTCCAGGAGCTCCGGCCCCACAGCGCCGGGTAGTCCTTCGCCATCGGGTAGCCGTACAGCGGCTTGTAAGCGCCGTTGTGGCAGGTGAGGCATTGCGCCTTTGGTGCATCCCCCCTGGGCCCGAGCCGTGACGGCGGATAGACCGGCTGCAGCGGGCCGAGGTAATCGCTGTTGAGGTGCCGCACCATCTGCGCCCCCAGGTAGGCCTTCGCGCGCTGCGGCGGGGCCTCCGTCCAGCTGTTGAACGCACGGCTGTTGTGGCAGTGATTGCAGCTTACGCCGAGGCTGGTGGACAGCCGGTTCATCAGCGCGTAGGTCCACTCGGTCTGCTTGACGCTGGACCGGTTCTGGTTGCTGGCATGCACCGCCAGGGTCTGCACGCGGACCCCTTCCAGATCGAGGAAGTACCGCTCGAGCTGGTTGGCGCCGCCGTAGAACCAGAGGCCGTTGGGGAGCGGCTTCCCGAGGTGGCAGGTGTAGCAGGTCACGCCGGTATTCACGACGTGCCCTTCATAGTTGCGGTTGATGTCCCGCACCATCTGCAGCATCCGGCGGGCGACGATCTTGGTGTAGATCGGCTCCCCCGTCGGCTGGGTATCCGACCCCATCGCGGCGAGATTGTGGCAGTAGGTGCAGTTCCCGGGCCCTCCCGCCACCCAGGTGCTCATGGCGAGCATGGTCCGGGTGAACTCCGCCGCCCCGACGTCCGTGAGCACCTGCACATTCTGCCACTGCGGCGCGCCCGGGGTCGGCGGGGGGGAGGGCGGCAGCGCCGCCGGGATCTGTGCGGCCACCGCGTGGGACCGCGCCTCCAGCGCCGAGGCATCGTAGATATTGGCCATTGCGGTGCCGCGATACCCTGTCTGGCTGGACGCCTTGGCGCCGATCTCGCAACCCGTGGCCCCTGCCACCAGGAGGCCGAGCACCGTGGCCCGGAGGCCGCCGGCCCGGATCCGCTTCATGAGGGTTCCCTTCCTGGAGACGTTGGTCATGGCCGCACCAGTTCGACCCGCCGGTTCTGGGCGCGTCCCTCGGGAGTGTCGTTGGCGGCGACGGGCTGGGTGTCCCCGACGCCGGTCGCGGTGAGCCGTGTTGCGGCGATGCCGTGCGTGGCAATCAGGTAGGTGCGCACCGCATCGGCCCGTCGCTGCGAGAGCGCCTGGTTGGCACCGGGCTCTCCGCTGTTGTCGGTGTGGCCCTCGATGGCCAGGCGGAGCGCCGGATCGGCCGCCAGCGCCTTGCCAATCTCGTCCAGCTGCGCCCGGGAGGAGGGCAGGATGGTCTCGCTTCCCAGCGGGAAGTGGATCGCCTGAGTCGCCACCCGGCCGGTCGCGGCCAGGCCGGCGGCGATCTCGGCTGCGCCGATGACCGGTGCCCCGGCGTCGCTGAACATCGGGGTGGTCGTGGGCTGCACCCCGGCGTACCGGCCCCGGAGCCCCTGCAGCTGTTCCTGGGTCAGGGTGTTCTGTGCCGGGTAGTCGGCCACCAGGCCGTGCTTGACGCCCCAGAGGTACCAGTTGTCCACCACGGTGCCGGTGAGCAGGATCCCGATCCCGCCGGTGAAGGTGGTCAGCACCGCGAACCACCAGGCCCAGCGGTGAATGGACTCCATGGTGGCGTTCCACCCCATGCACCAGCGCCAGAACAGCGCGGCCCGCTCGGCGCCGGTCCCGAGGTCGGTGATCTGCTCGATCTCCCGTTCGGCGCCGACCCGCGAGGCTGCGAGGATGGTCGCGCCGTGCATCGCGAACAGCACGGCCGAGCCGTAGAGGAAGGCGATCGACAGCGCGTGGAACGGATTGTAGTACAGGTTTCCGTAGCGGATCGAGAAGGCGGCGGTCCAGTCCAGGTGGGCGAAGATCCCGAACGGCACCATCTCGCTCCAGCTGCCCACCAGCAGCGGCTGGAAGAAGAAGGTGAGGTAGAGGAAGATGGCCGAGGCGAAGGCCCACGCGAGGTGGGTGCCCATCCCGAGGGCGCGGGCCCGGCGGTAGGTGCGGAGCCACCAGAGCAGGATCGAGATCGTGAGCAGGAACCCGGCGATGAGGTACCATCCCCCCTGCTGGAGCGGCGGCATGCGCAGCCCGTACTGCGGCGGGGGCGGCTCCAGCGCGAGCCAGGGCAGCCGGCGCACGAACTCGATCGGGCTCCAGTCCACCGAGGCCAGCATGTTGAGCCCGATGATCTCGATCGCCATGAACCCGAACAGCAGGCTCGCGATCCCGGTGAACCCGAGGTAGACCGGCCCGATCTGGGCGTCGCCGATCTTGCCCAGCCAGTAGCTGAAGGTGCCCTTGCCGATCCGGACGCCGGTCGTGGTGTCGATCGGCAGCCCGGCGTCGGGCACGGTCCGGACCTGGACCCGGGTGAAGATGTTCTGGTATTCAAGCATGGCGTGCGGGCCTCATTTCCAGATCGGCAGGTTGAGCCACCAGCCCCACCATTCCGGCCAGCCGCGGGTCCACAGCGGCCCCGAAATGACGATGCAGATCGCGCTCCAGATCGCGGCACTCATGGCGAGAAAGGTCCCCAGCCGGTGGATGCCGATGGCGCCGATCGAGTACCCGACCAGGTCGCGGAAGAAGACGTTCTCGTGCTCGCTCATCTTGACCGGCTGGCCCGGCTTCGGGTTGGTCACCGACCGGATCAGCGACCCATGCATGGCCAGCGCGAGGCAGTTGGTGAAGAAGAACGTCACCGCGATCATGTGCGCCGGGTTGTAATGGAAGTGCAGGTACTGGTACCCCGTGTTGGAGACCCAGTCGAGGTGGCTGAAGATGCCGTAGGGGAAGCCGTGCCCCCAGGCGCCGAGCAGCACCGGCCGGATGACCACCAGGGTGACGTAGGCGAAGATCGCCGCGCTGAAGGCGAAGGAGACATGCAGCCCCATGCCCAGCTTGCGTGCGATCTCGGCCTGCCGGAGCGCCCACGAGACGAAGGCGCCGATGGCGCAGATCGTGATGAGCTGCCACAGCCCGCCCTGCGCCAGCGGCGCCAGGCCCAGGCCGTAGGACAGGTCCGGCGGCGCGATATTGATCCGCCAGGCGTTCCAGGTCGGGCCGAGCGCGGCCCCCCAGAGGATCAGGATCACCCCGAGCACCGTGAAGAAGATGGTCGTGACCCCGAAGAACCCGACGTAGAACGGGCCGACCCAGAAGTCGAACAGGTCCCCGCCGACCAGCGTGCCGCCGCGGACCCGGTAGTTACGTTCGAAGGAAAGCATCGCCATCGGTCAGAGTCTCCTGGGAGCGGCGGCCATCGCGGCTCCTGCGAAGGGCCCCGGAGAGGGCCCGGCTGGGCGGAGGCAGCGGGCGGGCCGGGAGGCCCGCGCCGCCACCACCTGTCCCATAACGAGCGGTTACCGGTTGGGCGGAAGCGGCGCCATCTCCGCGGCCGCGGCCGGACTGGAACTCCCCACGGGAGCCTTGTCCGCCGACAGCGTGCCGTTCTCGATCCATGCGTAGCGATTGCTGCTCAGCAGGACCAGGTGAATCACGACGGCCAGCAGCAGCAGGAAGGCGTACAGCGCCGGCAGTGCGCGCCGGGGGTCCACCATGAGCCAAATGCGGTACATACGCGATCCTCAGGATGAAGGGGCTCAGCATGGGGGGCTGGGCCGGGCCACCCTGGCCCGGGCCCAACGTCCCCGGTCAGACGCCTTACGGCGTCGCGACGGCTGCCGGGTTGTACTTCGCCTTGGCGGACGCCGGGTAGCCCACCGCGCTGAACGCAAAGATGTGCAGCACGATTGAGAGCACGCCGAGAGCGAAGAACAGTCCGTGCAACACGAGCTGAGGATCGGCACCGCGCCAGATCTTATACATCGGTCTGCCTCAGGTTGAGTGTTGAACGCGGCTCAGAGCCACGGTCTCCAGGTCCAGGCCAGGAAGTGGGCCACGATGGCCACCCCGGTGAACCCGATGAAGCCGAGCATGAAGTACCCGTGGAATGCTCTTGCTTCCTCGTCCGTCATCGTGCCATTGTTTTCCGGCATACTCTCCTCCTCTGGGAGTAGCGAAGTTCACCGCGAACGCCCCCGCGGCAGGGTGCCGCCCCGGATCCCCGGGAGCCGGCCACTTTCACCGATATCTCCATGCCCGCTGATCCTGCTTCCGCTCCGAATTGGGCCGACCTGCGGGCCCGCTGGCCCAACGCCGCGGCCAGTCGCTTCGTCGCCGCCGGCGGCCTCGAGTGGCACGTGCAGGTCGCCGGCACTGGACCGGTCCTCCTCCTGGTCCACGGCACCGGGGCGGCCAGCTTCAGCTGGGGCGCCCTCCTGCCGCTCCTGGCCCGCCGCTTCACCGTGGTGGCGCCGGACCTTCCGGGTCATGGCTTCACCACCACCGCCACCGATGCCTGGCTGTCGCTCCCCGGGATGGCCACGGCCCTCGCCGCGCTGCTCCGCCAGGAGGACCTGCTGCCCGCTGTGGCGGTCGGCCACTCCGCCGGCGCCGCCGTCCTGCTCCGCATCGCGGTGGACCGCCTGATCGCGCCGCGTGGCCTCGTGGGACTGGCCCCCGCCCTGGTCCCGCCGCCGGCCGCGTATCGGCTGCTCTTTGCGCCGCTGGTCCATCGCCTCGCCGCCACCGGGCTCGCCGCCTCGACCGCCGCCGCCCTCGCCCGGAACGACCGGATCGTTGCCTCGCTCCTCGAGTCCACGGGCTCCACCGTCGATCCCGGGCGGCTGCAGCTCTACCAGCGGTTCTTCCGCTCCGAGCGCCACGTCCACCAGGTCCTGAGCATGATGTCGGCCTGGTCGCTCACCGAGCTGGTGGCCGATCTCCCCCGGGTGCCCTGCCCCGTCACGCTGGTGGCCGGCCGCCGCGACCGCTGGACCCCCGCCGCCCCGCTCCGGCGCCTCGCCACCAGGATCCCGCACGCCTCGGTGCTCGAGGTGGACGGCGGGCACCTCTTCCACGAGGATCAGGCTCCGCTCGCCGCCGGCGTCATCGAGACCGCCGCGGAGCGGGCCGGCGTTGCCTAGCCCACCGCGGTCAGGCTCGCGGTCACATGGTCGGGCGTCACCCTCGCATCACCGCGGCGCCGCGCGTTCCGCTCGGCCCGGTCCCTGAGCCGCTTCGCCGCGGAGATCCGGACCAGCACCGGCTCCTGCTCCACCAGTTCGTCCAGCCGCCGCTTCGCCTCGTCATCCCAGGGCAGGTGGTCGTCCAGCCGGGCCGGCGTCGCCTCCACGCGATCCATGTCCTGCGCCAGCGGCAGGATATGGAACAGGGCATCGAACAGGGCGTTGCAGACCTCCTGCAGCAGGTAGGTGGCGCCGGCGTAGCCCATGAACGGCGTGCCGGTGTGCCGGCGGATGATCGCCCCCGGAAACGAGGCCGGGATGTACGTGGCCCGGGACCCACACTCGGCCAGGTACATCCGCTCGTTGTAACTGCCGAAGACGACCAGCGGGGGCTTTTCCTTGATAGCCTGCCGCACCGCCTGGTTGTCCGGCTTCACCCCGGGCCGGCGCGCCACGGCAAAGCTGCACGGGAGTCCCAGCTCCTCCGCGAGGAAATGCCGCACCCCGCGGGCGTAGGTCTCCCCCGCCACGATCCCGAAGCTCGCCGTGGCGAAGAAGTCCTGGGTCACGCTCCGCCACAGGTCCCAGATCGGCTTGATCGTGGTGTGCTTCTCCTGCGTGATGAACGGCTCCGGGTCGAGCCCGAGCAGCTCGCCCAGCCGGCGCAGGAACTTGGTGGTCGAATGCAGCCCGATCGGGGCCTGCAGGTACGGCATCTCGAGCGCCTCACACAGCATCCGCCCGAATTCGCGGTACAGGACCACGTTCACATCGGCGTCCACCAGCCGCGGCACCTGGGCCAGGTGGGTCCCCAGCGGGAATACCAGGTTCACCTCGGCGCCGATCCCCTCCACCAGGCGGCGGATCTCGGCAAGGTCGGACGGCATGTTGAAGGTCCCGTACGCCGGGCCGATGATGTTCACCCGCGGCCGGGCGCCCGGCTCACGCGGCCGGGGGTCGGGACGCACCCCCCGCTTGAGCCCGTACTCGGTCCAGAGCCAGAACATCGCGCGGTTCGCGGCCTGCCACTGGTCCTCGTCGATGGTCCGTGGCAGGAACCGCTGGATATTGGTCCCGGCCGGTGTCACCCCGCCGCCGATCATCTCGGCGATGCTGCCGGTCACCACCACCGATGGCAGCTCGGGGTCGAGGGTGCGGTGCGCCCGCTTCATGCTGTCCTCGGTGCCCTTCTGCCCCAGCTCCTCCTCGCCCAGGCCGGTCACCACGATCGGCAGCTCGTGCGGCGGGAGGGCATCGGTGTAGTGCAGCACCGAGGTCACCGGCAGCTTTTCGCACCCCACCGGGCCGTCGATCACGCCCTGCAGCCCCTTGACCGCGGAGAAGACGTACACCGCGCCCCAGTAGCCGCCCGCCCGGTCGTGATCGAGGACCAGCATCAGCCCATCTCCTCCGCCTTGCGGCGGCGCGCTTCCTTGGCCAGGTGCCGGCGGTAGTGCTCCCGGAACTCCGGATGATCCTCCGGGACCCCTTCCCACACTCCCGCCGCGTGGCCGCTCCCAACACCCTCGAAGAAGGCCCGGAACTCGTGCATCCGGTCCGCGCTCCCGAGCGCGCCGTGGATCACCTGGGCCAGGCTGCCGGCTCCCGCCGGCCCGAACAGCGGGCGCGCAGAGATGAGGTTCGTGAAGTAGAGCGCCGGCAGTGCCCGCTCCTTGGCCGCCTGCACCACCGGGGTGGTGCCGATCGCGAGGTCCGGGCCGAACTCGTCGATGGCGGCGAGGTCCTGCTCGAGTGAGGCGCGGTACTGTACCCGCGTCCCCTTCGCCTCGAGCCAGGAGCGGTCCGCCTCGCTCCACGGCGTGCGCGGGCAGGCGGTGCCGACATACGGCACCTCCGCCCCGCTCTCGATCAGGAGCCGCGCCACCAGCAGCTCGGATCCTTCGTAGCCCGAGAGCGTGATGCGCGCCCGGATCGGGTGCTTGGCCAGCCCGGCCGCGATCGCCGGCAGCGCCTTCTGCTTCCCGAGGTCGATCGCCTTCCGGCTGGTGCCGCAGGCGTCCCCCACTGCCTCGAGCCAGGCCGCCGTGCCCTCCACGCCCACGGGCCCCGAACCCACCACCGGGCGCCCCGCTGCCTGGAACTCCCGCACCGAGGCGACATAGAACGGGTGGATCGCGGCCACGACCGCACCATCGAGCGCGGCGTACAGGTCCCGCCATTCCCGCGTCGGCACCGTCGGGCCGGCCGCCAGGCCGAGCGCCTCGCGCAGCATACCGATGCCCACCGGATCGGCGGGGAACATCTCCCCCACCAGCGTCACGGTGGGGAGCGCGCTCACCCCGCCGCGCGGCGCCTGCACCGGTCCCTGCTCC
>CAZPER010000110.1:0-12430 GCA_964585655.1 uncultured Gemmatimonadaceae bacterium
CCATCGCCCAGGCGCCGAGCCAATGGAGCAGGAAGGTCGATTCGGCCAGAAATGGGAGGCTGGCGATGGCCGTGGCGATCGCTGTGGTCAATCCGGACTGGATCACGCCGAAGACAAAATGGCCGTATCGTCGGGGGATGCGCAACATTCTCTGTCCTCAAGCGTCGGCGCCTTGCGGCGCAAGCCGACGTAGCAAACGGCAGACCGTTATGGCGCGGTCGTTTGCCCGATCAGGCCGGAACGTACGTCAATCTGATCGTGGCCTCGTCCATCAGGTCGCTGGCCACGAGGCGGAGCGGTGGCCGGGGGCCGGCGAAGAATGGCGTGCCGCGACCCAACACGACGGGATGCAAGTAGAGGCGATACTCATCGATGAGACCGAGGTCCGTCAGGCTTCGCGCCAGGTCCGGCCCGGAGACGGCAATCTCCCCCTCGAGCCGCGTCTTCAGCCCACGGATCGTCGCCTCAAGGTCGCCGTCGACAAGCGTGGCGTTGGGGCCGACCGACGTCAGCGAGCGCGACACGACCCATTTCGGCTGCTTCCGCCACGCCGCCGCGAAGGCCTGCTCCGGTGCGTCCCACTCAGGATGTTCGTCGTCCCAGTACCGCATGATCTCATACATCTGGCGGCCGTACAGGCTGCCCGCCTGCCCCTGCGCCTCCTCGATGAAGTGGCGGAAGAGGGTGGGGCCTGGCGCGAACGCCATATGGTCGACGTAGCCGTCCAGGGACTGGTTCATGCCGAACACGAGCTTCGCCATACCCACATCCTTTCCTTACTTCTTCGGCGCCGACTTGATGACCATGCGGGTCGAGCGGGGCTTCGGGGAGGGGATCCCGGAGCGCTTGACCGCGGCCCTGAAGAGTGCCTGGAGATCCGCCTGATCGAGGTCTGAGGCGGCCTTGATGGTCACGCTGCGTACCTTGGTGCCCGCGCCCTCGAGCAGGCCCTTGGGATCGGGGAGGGACTTGTCGAAGTACAGCCGGACCCAGCGCGGAAAGATCGCCATGGCGACGGTAGCCTCGTAGCCGCGCTCGGACATGCTGAACGCCACCACGAGGGAATTGGAGTAGTTGTACACGAGCTGATAGGGGCACGGGACGGCGCGGCGGATCTTGGGCAGACACCGCTTGACCAGCGCGACGATCTCGGGGGGGAACCGCGACAGGGACGCGGCGAACTGCGCGCTGGGGCTGGGCTCACGAGTGGTCATGCCTTGACTATACCTCAAGAGAGGTGGGCACGCCCGTCGCCCGCGGTCTGGGTCATATCGGGTCATCCCACCTGGGTGGAGATCCACCAGGTGTTGCCCGATGGATCGGCGACCCCTCCGCGGCGATCGGGGTCGCCGGGCTTCTGCTCCGGCGCCTGGACGGCTCGGCCTCCCGCGGCCAGGGCACGCCGATAGGCGGCATCAACATCCGGGACATAGAGGTGCACCCACGCGGGAAACGGCGGATACGGGCCGCCCCCTTCGGACAGCATGATCACGGTGTCGTCGATCCGGACCTCTGCGTGGAGGACGGATCCGTCCGGAGCTTCAAAGCGCCTGAGGGGAACGGCGCCGAAGGCCGCGGTGAGGAAGTCGAGGACGCGTGGGGCCCCGCTGACCATGAGATAGGGAGCGAGACTTGTGTATCCGTCGGGCTTGTAGGCAACGGGCATGGGACGGGAGGTCCGGGGTCGAGGGGAAGATGGCGCAACGGGTGACGGCGGGAACGGGGCGCGTGGGCTGACGCCCGCGCATCACGGGCGGGTCGCATCCGTGACCCGGCGCCGGAGGCGGATGAGGTCCGCCGCGGCCTGGACCAGCGCCGCATTGTCAAGGGCCGGCGTCCCGTCGGGGAGGACGGTGACATCCTCCAGGCCGGTGCGAATCCCGTGGCCGCGCTCGAGGGCCCGCCGATTGACCGCCCAGCACGCGCTGCCATAGCCATGGTGCACCTGCTCCAGGGTGATGCCCGCGGCGGCGAGGGTTGCCTCCATGGCGGCCGCATGGCGCAGGGCCACGGGGGGATCCTCGTCGAGCGGCTCGATGAGCACGCGCCGGCATTGACCCGCCAGGCCGGAGCGAACGAAGGCCTGGCCGTCGGCCGGGGTGAGGAGGCCGGCTTCGATCCCTACCCCTCGCGCGAGCAGCAGCTCGCAGAGGTCGATGATCCCCGGCTCCCCTTGATTCGCCGTGATCAGGTCGGGGAGCTCGTGCCAGGCGGCGACAACCCGGAGGCGTTCCAGGGGCTCCGGGATAATCGTGGCCGAGGTGGTCAGGGAGACGGGGATGTGGGGGCACCGGGCCCGCACCGCTCGCAGGGTGAGGGCGCAGGCCTCGGCGTCGAGGGACTCGCGCCCGGCGCCGTCGAAGGCGTGGACATGGACCGAGTGCGCGCCCGCGCTCACGGCGGCTTCGGCGGCGTGGGCGATGGCGCCTGGGGAGCGGGGAGCGGCGGGGTGGACCCGATCGCCATTCAGGGCGACCTGCAGGAAAGTGTTGAGTGGCACGAGTGGTCCATGCGATGGTTGGGCGTCAGCCCTTCCGCTTCCGCGGAGGGGACGCAGGTGGTTTCCACCACCAGAGGCGACCCGCGGCGGCGCGGTCCAGTGACATTCCGAGCTGTCGGGCAACCAGGAGCAACTGTCCGCGATGGTGAGCCTCGTGGGCGACGAAGTAGGTAAGCAAGTGGCCGATGTCCAGCGCGAGATTGCGCCAGACGTAACGGGCTGGGGCGGGGAGCCTGCCATTCCGCTGACAGGCCATGAGAAGCAGGGCCTCCATGGCGTCCCCGCTCTCGCGAAGGGCTCGCACGAGGGCAGGCTTGCCTTCCCCGGCAGGGTCGATGCGCGGTGGGGCGTGAATCCCCAGCGGCTGGCCGAGGGTATGCAGCCAGCTGCAGCGGCTGTTGTGGATATGGGCTGCCGTCATGCGGACCGTGCGCTTCGGGAGCCCCGGGATTGGGGCTCTGAACAGGCGCAGGGGCAAGGCGCGGACAAGGTCCATTGTGACCCGGGCGTTCGTCGTCCACGCGGGTACGATGAGTTCGGAGAGAGCCAGGGGGAGCGTCATAGGCGCCTGCGTTCCGGCTGACGCCGAAGGCCCGCGCATCACCTGCGGGGCCGCGGCTGGTTCATGCACTGGTCAGGCATCCGTGGCATCGACGAGTGGGGCCCCGCGACAGCGCGCTGGACACCCGGGCCAGTCGCTCCCGCGGTACCGCCCGAGCAGGGTCCCCAGGAGCCTGGCGGCGGGGAAGAGCAGGGCGCGAGCCGGTCGATTCAGGATCAGGACCGTCTGGGTGTCACGATGCCGTAGCGCGGCGTGCGCGAGATAGATCAAGGACGGGCGGCGGGGTGGCCCGGCGTTCATGATCTCGAAGATCGCCTGAAGGTAAACGTCCAGGTCCACGACTGGTCGGGCTCGGCCGACGAACGCCAGCGGCACGTCGCCCTGGTTCCACCACCGATGGGGGACGCCGCGCGGGAGCTGGACTGACTCGCCGGGGCCCGCCTCACGGCGCTGGCCGCCCACCTCGAACGACAGGATACCCGCGGTGACGGTGCCTTCTTCATCCTCCCGGTGGTGGATGTGGAGTGGCGGGCCGTCCTGATGGGGGGGGAGGGTGCCCCGAAGCTCCAGGGTGACCTCGCCGTTCCGGAGGCGTCGCCGGAGTTCCAGGACCTCGCCCGTGTGACGGTTCTCGAGGCGCAGGCACGGGGAGGGGTCGCGACTCATGGCCGCTTGAACAGCTGCTTCGGCACATCACCGGAGGACGGATCGAAGCGGTGATGCGAGCCATCCGGCGACTCGATATACACGGAGCCGCAGGCGTAACACTGCCACAGGCACAGCATGGTGTACTCGCGCCACGCCATGCAGGCCCGGTCCTTGTCCTTGGGCGTCGGGCCCGATTGGAGGATCGCGTCGTCAACCTTGCCGGAAAAGGCGTCGTACTCCTGGTCGGGGATGAAGTACGCCCGGTACGAGAGATGGTCAGTCGCCGTGATGAACCGGCCGCCGCCGCAGTCGCAGGTGAAGTCCAGCTGTCGCATGAACGCTCCCGCGGGGAGTAGCGACCCCGCATCGCCCAACGGCTCAACGCCCGCGGGCCTACTTGGGGATAGCCCTGATCTGCTCCCTTACAATGGCCCGGAGTGCGGGCGCTGCCGCCTTCGCTTCGCGGACGCTGTGGAACACCGCGAGTCGGCGGCCATCGGGATACTTGCCCTGGAGCAGGCCTGTCGGGTCCTTCGCGTTCGCCCCATGCCAGAACACAAGGCGGATGGAGTCCTTGCGAAAGAAATTGAAGATCACGAGGTAGCGGCGATACAACTTGGGGTCAGACGGCGGCAGAAGGCCCGCATAGAAGAAAGCCGGCGCGTTCCACTTGATCTCTTCCCCAATCTGGCGATCGGCCTTC
Organism: uncultured Gemmatimonadaceae bacterium; assembly: GCA_964585655.1. GTDB lineage: Bacteria > Gemmatimonadota > Gemmatimonadetes > Gemmatimonadales > GWC2-71-9 > JADJOM01. The sequence goes on from CAZPER010000110.1 coordinate 4,414, forward strand.
AGGAAGAGCTGGCGAAGGTACGCCGCCAGATCTGCGAGCGGGTGCACCAGCTTCTCCATGTAGGCGTCCACGGCGTCGGCGTCGGAGGGCTTGCGGGTTCGCGGTGTTGGCATTGGGAGAGAGCCAGGGACCGAGAGGGAGAGGTTCGAGTGCTACCGTACGCCCGCGCATGACCTGCGGGGCCGCGGTGCGGTCCGGGAATCTTACGCCGCGACGCCCGGTCGTGCCAGCCCGGCGCCAACCCGACGGCCGCGCCACGAGTGGTCCATGCGCTTGCTAGACAGCACGTGCACAGTCACATTGTTAATGCCAGCCTCCGCGCCCTGGGGCGCCTCCGCAGCACCATCCGGCGCGAGCTGACCCGGAACCGGACCGTCGGCGGGCCCTCCCGGCGGTACCCGGGCGAGTGCTGCGTCCGGACCCGGCGGAGTCACTCCCGGCGGAATCGCCGCCTCACCGCCGCGGACTGGCCGCAGGTGATCGCGGGCCGCGGGCGGCGGTCGGGGACCCTGCGGATCAGCCATGAGACCATCTGCCGCTACCTCTGGTATGATCGCCAGGCGGGGGGGGAGCTCTACTGGCTGTTGCGGGGGGCCCGGAAGCGGCCTGGGTATCAGACTCCGGCGCAGTGCTACCGCAGGGAAGCCTGAAGGCGTGCTCTTGAAAGGTGAGATCTCACGTCAGCGCAGCAGACGTGACGCCGAGGAGTGGTCGATGAACACGACGCCGTCGAACTCAAGCGGCAAGACGGCGGTGAACTCGAAGCCGTAGTCGTAGGCGGCATAGCCGACGTGCCGGATCGGCCGCGGACGCTGCAGCCAGGCGGCGCGGGCGTCCGTGCGTGCCGGCCGCAGGTCTACGACCCATCCCACGCTCGGCTCCGGCCGGTCGAGCTTGTGCAGCGCCGCCTCAATGCTGCCGGACGGTGCCGGGAAGGCCTCCGCCGCGATCATGCTGTGGTCGCTGAAGCTCCTCGTCGCGGTATAGGCGCCGTCGTAGGTGAGCAGCGTCAGCGCCCGATAGTCGTGCCCGTAGCGCCGCAGGTACGCTCCCATCTGCGCGCCTCCGTTGAAGCTGAGCGTGGGGTCGCCTCCGTGGCTCACGTGGACATCATGCGCCCACACGACGGCGCGAGCGTCCGGCGTCAGCGTGCGAAGCACCCAGTCGAGATTGGCGGCCATCAGGCTGTCCCGCTCCGGCGAGGTCAGCGCGACGTTGAAGCGTGCGGCCTGCCGGAACAGGTTGGCCGCCTGCACCCCCCACGCGACGGCGAGGGTGTCGGCGCGGTCGTGTGCCCGTGCGAGCCAGGCCGACCGGCGTCCGATCAGCACGTCCCAGAGCGCCTCCGCCTGCCGGGCCCAGCGTGCGCGCACAGTGTCGGCGATCTGTGGTGTCGCCGAGCTGCGCTGCGTCCGGTACTCGCCCGTGAGCTGGTCGACGCGCCCGAGGAGCGCTGGTTCGGTCCGCTCGAGGAATGCGCGCAGCGTATCCGCCGGCGTGCGGTGGTCCTGCATGTCGTATCCGATGAAGCGCACGCGCCGGGTCGGGTGCGCCGCGTTGTAGGCCCGCATCCACTCGACGAGCGCGAGCACCTCCTCGGTGTTCCAGACCCTGAACATCACGCGCATGGCGTCACGGGCCGTGCCGCTCCCTCCCTGCACGTAAGTGTTGACACGCTCGACGGCGACCTGGTTCGCTTCGATCGCAAAGAGGCTGAATCCCAGCGCGCGCACCAGGTACTCCAGGAGGCGATGCTTGACCTGAAAGAACTCACGCGTTCCGTGCGTCGACTCGCCCAGCCCGACGACCCGGGCCGCGCCCACGATGTCGGCGACGAGCCGGAGGTCCGTGTCGTCCGGCGTGCCGTTCACTGGAGCCTGGACGTCTCGAAGGGGGGCCGAGTGGCGGGCAAGCCAGGCGAGTTCTGCCTCCGCCAGGGGCTCGGCGGCCCCGGGCAATGTGGTCAGCGACACGCCATCGACCGAGAGCGTGAGGTCGTCGAACCACGCCGTGCCCGGACCCTCGAGGGCGAGCGTGATCACCACCGAATGCACCGCCGGGTCGTCCGGAACGTGGATCCGGACCTCGTGTCCGGCCCAATCGCCGGAGCCGGCCGCCGTGGCGCCCGCGCTCGACCACGCGGTGTCGGCGGCCGCGAACGCGCGATCCTTCCACGCCTCCAGAATGAGCATCGCCCTTCCGCGCAGATCTGTCACCCTCGCCCAACCGGTCAGACGGACGTCCCGACCTCGGAGGAACTCCGCAGGGAGCTGGAGGATGATCCCTTGAGGCGATGCGTCCGCGATCGAGTCCGGGCGGTCGATGCGCAGGCTGCGGTGCCCTCTGCGGTGAACCGTGCTGTCGAGCCTGACGCTGGCCGCCGGCCCGCCCGCGAAGGCGGACCACCCGAGCGTCCAGCCCCACGGGCGGTCTGCATACGAGACGCTCGAACGCTCGAAGTCCAGGTTCAGCGGCCGCTGCGCCTCCGCTGGGCGGGGGCCGCCGCCGAGCAACCAGCAGGTGGCCAGCGCCAGGGTCCAGGCGGTACGGGGCAGGCGTATCATGTGTTCTCTTGGGGGGCGCGCCGTTTCACGATCCCGCGACAGCTACGGGGCGCGGCTCGTCAACGCCGCGGTGACCGCCAACCAGGGGGACGAGCCCATGCCTGCGGGACAGACCGGTGTCGCTCCTGCCAAGTCCGTTCCCGAGGTGGCCGTCTTCACGGCGTCCGGGCGGTGCTGCGGGCAGGGCAGGTGGCACCGTGGCGCCAGTTGGCCGCCATGCCCTCCTCACTTCGGCCGGCCGAAGAACAGGAGATAGCCGTCCGGGTCGTGGATCTCAAAGCCCCGGAGGCCGTCGTGGGTATCCTGGAGTGGCTCCCCGAATGGCGCCCCCCGGTCGGCAAACTCCACCGCCAAGGCATCCGGGTCGGGCACGGAGAAGTAGGCGTCCCAGCGCATGATACCCTGCTTGATGTCTCGGGTGTGGTTGGGCACTGGTTCCACGCCCACCGCCTTGAGCATGACCATCACTGCACCGCGATTGACGATACCGAAGAAGATGTCTTGCGGCTCGGGACCCTGATACATGATCTCGAACCCGAGCCTGTCGCGGTAGAATGCCAACGTCGCAGGGACGTGTCGGACGATCAGGCACGGCGCCACACTGGCGATCTCTGCTCTCATCATAGCATTCCTGGCAGCTGGCGCTTGGCGGCACACCGTGACGCACGCGCCTGACCAGCGTGGACGCGGCGCGGTCAGCGAACGGTACCGTCCGGCGCCTGGTTGTGCCAGCCGTGACACAACCGGCGGCCGCGCCGCGACTGGCCCATGCGCTGGTTAGCTGGCACCAGTGACGAGCCCCCTGAGGCGTTCCGCCTCTCGGGCGATGTCTCGGATAGCGAGTATGGCCTCTGAGAACTGTTGCTTGAACATGAAGTTAGGACTGAACGTCTCGTGAGGGAGTTGTGCGAGCAAAGAGGGAAGGTAGCCGTAGACCCTTTGAGCTGTATCAAGACGCCGCCTTGCCCTCACGACCATGGTCTTGAAGGGAATGGGTAAGATCTCCGGGTAGAGCGCAAGAGTGCGGTCAAAGTCGCGGAACAGCTGCCGAATCCCGTTGCTGAAGAGGGGGAAGTAGCGTTTCCACTCCACCTCTGAGTACTTGTGATCACCTACGGCTATCAGCATGTCCCACACATCAACATACCCCGCACCCTGAACATCACGAAACGAGCCGGGATAGAGCATCATATAGTGAATCTTCCAAGCGTGGCAATTCAGGCTGAACTCCAGGAACACTTCGCTCTTGTATTCAAGCACGCCTTGGGGGTCTGTACTTGGGTTGACGCGTAATGTGACTAGACCGCGCCAGCTATCGTTGTACGCCTTTACGAGCCCAGGAGTCAGATTACGAACGAAGGCGTCACGTGAATGGACCTCGCTGTGGTGGTCCAGGCAAATGACTGCAAGGTTGTCAAACGTGTTATTCGAGGGATCACCATCAATGTGGTGGAGTTGGACGCGAGTGTTGCCGTCGCGGCAGATGCAGCACTGGCGGTCAGACGCACAAAGGACCTTGTCTGCCAACTCACGCGGAACCTCAACGCGGTCCGTCAAGCAGGTGGTCTCCGAGATGGGTTCAGTGCCAGCTAACGTCCTGCGTGTGAGCTGCAAAGCGCGGCTCGTGATGGTAGCCCTACAATAACAGATGGGCCGTGCACTTCCAGCTCCAATCGCCGGTTAGGTAGCAAAGTGGAGCAGTAACCTGACGGTGACTAACGGGGCACGCACTTAGCCATGGCCGACGTCAACCGTGGGTCGGCTACTGTGGTGTTAGTGACGGCTGCGTGACGCATGCTGCGATCGTACTCGGCGAAGGTCACGACCCTTGAGAATTCATTGACGAGACAGGTACAAGCCGATCTCGCATTTGGCATCGTGCCAGCATATGCGGACGTGCACTCGGTGACGTAGGCGGCACTCTCCGCGCCAGTCCACTTAGAGTCGTTGGTACTCCACTGAAGCGCGTAATGCGGCCAGATGACTGCTTGAGCAGTGGGGACAATCTCACCGAGAAGGAGCCATTTGGTGAACCCGTGCCTCTGGGCGTAGCTCCAGTTGAAATAGAGAAATGAGCCTGCGAAACCCAACAAGTAGATCATTCCAAGCGACTGCAAGAAGGTACGGAATCCTGGAGGTTTAGCAGGGGAAGGGACCGTCATATTGCCTGCTCCGAAGCTGGAAGTGGAAGTCAGGTTGAGAAAGTATGTCTGCTTGGCGGAGCTATGACCTGTTACGCAGAGTTAGTGGCCCGGAGGGCCGCCGGTCAGGATAGAAGTGTCGATCTTCCCTGCGTCCCCAGAAGGGGGTAGATGCGGAGCCAGACGTTGGGGTCGATCCATGAGATCTCTTCGACCTCGTACCAGTTGCCTGCCGGGAGCCAGGGTGAGCCATTGTCGGCCATGACGATGTGGCGGATATGCAATAGGCTGCGAGGCATGAGTCTTCCCACAGGACAGGCGGTGAGCGGCGCCGATCTGCCAGAAAACCATCGCCACATCCGGGGCTCGCTGGTTTCAGGAGAACGCATGGCATTTCTGCCACCTAACGACCCCGTATAAGCTGCGGACCGAGGCGTGCTCGCGCAAGCAAGCGGGCCGCCGTCCAGCGATCCGCAGGAGCGCACAAACCGATGGCCGGGGACGTCAGCTTCATGCCGTGGCTACGCGGCACGTCCTAGAGGGTGAGCGGGTGATATCAACTCAGTGGGGTCAGCTTGCATTCCTGTGGTTCGATTGCTACTGTTCGCATTCTGATCAATATTCCCTATAGGGTATAATCCTTGCACCATTCCTCCCCGCCCGCGAAGCGACTGCCGATAGATGCACGGTGGGGCTCCTGGGAGGTGGCATATCATATTGTGGGGCAAGGAGATAGAGCGGCAGACCCTGACTTGCGATGTCCTTTCACGGATGAGCTTCTGTCCGGAACAGGGGACCGGGTCGGCCTCGCGCTTCGGAAAATGCGACTGCTGGAAGCCGGTGGTTTCCCGCCAAGCCAGGGGATGATTGAGTACGAGACTGCTGACGACCTGAAGCCTGATATCTACCGACTCAAGTGCAAGCCGTACTGCTGGCGACTCTACTTCTATGCCGACCGGCAGCAACTCAGGATCATCTACTTGCATGCGGTATGCAAGCACGGAGACAAGCGAGATGAAAGAGACTCTGAAAAAGCCCGCCGACGGCTCGAAGAGTATCTCAGAGGAGAAGCCCAGCTCGAGCCGCTGGTCATCCCGGATCGCTGATCTCTTTGCCGATCCCAATTTCGAGCTTGAATGGGACAACGATTTCGCCTACCACATTGCTCGGCACCTCCAAGAGCTTAGGCGATATCGGGGTCTGACCCAAGCCGAGGTAGCTGACAAGGCAGGAACTACGCAGCCAAAGGTCGCTCTTGCAGAGAGTGGAGATGCGAACCTGACGACGGAAACCGTTTGCCGCTTTGTAGAAGCGCTGGACGGCCGCATCAAGCTTTCGATCGAACCATCGGAACTGAAGATTCCTCGCCTGCCTGCATGGTGGGACTACGCGCACCTGCTTCCGGACATAAGGAACACTGTCTGGTCCGGTTGTGTCATGCAGGTCAATTCACTTACCTCTGGTGGAGAGACATTCCTCGCGGGGTGGAAGAATCACCCATCGAAGGAGACCCTCTCGATTGAGGCTAGTACCGACGCAATGATGATGTTCACTGGGAGCTATCAGATCCCTGAGATGATCGCAGGCTTGCTCTCAGGGGCCTCCGCTAAGGGGAAGGATAAGTAGTGGGCAAGAGGGCGAAGGGCCGCGAGGCTGAAGCCATGCCGGCCACCGGCGTGGCATTTATTGGCACTGCCACCAGGCTTGTTTCTTTCTCTGAGCTAGAGGTTGATCCCGCGACAATCCGTCCCCAAGTCCCGGGTCAGCGAAAGAATGTGCAGCTTCAGCTGGCCGTGACAGTTGCCCATCAGGAGGTGAATAGCGCGCGAGTGGCGGAGGTGACTCTGGATGTTACGCTCACGCCTGATCCTACGCATCAGCCATATCGTATCCAGGTCGTTATGTCTGGGGTGTTCAGATCTCCGGAGAATGCGGCGCAGGCCGATTTTGAGGTGTTCTGCAAGCAGGCCGCGCCAGTCATAATCTGGCCCTACATTCGAGCTTTAGTGTCTTCTCTAACGCTCGATGCGCGGTTTGGTGTCGTACGGCTGGATCCTGTCAACCTCACAAGCGTGATGAGAGAAGAGGGTTGGAAGGCGGAATAACGTGCCGCCTAACGCCCCGCATCAGCTGCAAGGCGCGGCGAGGTCTAAAGAGTCTACGCCGAAACGTACCAGCGTGCCAGCCTGCGACAAGTGACGGCCGCGCCCTGACTGCTGCATGCGGTAGTTATCCGGCAACTTCTAGAGCGCCGGCCGAAGGCGCTTCAGGTCCAGACAGTAGCACTGCAGGCATTCCTGTGCTGTATCGAATTCAGTAGCTGTCGGGGAGATGCCGGATGCCCGCATATGAAGGCTGAGCTGGACGGCGGCCATGGCATGAAGGGCATCGTGGCCAGCCAACTGGGCGGTGCCGAGAGACGCCATGATGCGATCAGCCGGATGCGGGTGTGTGCGAGGTCCCATGGACTGGATCGGGAGAGCAAGCCGCAGGCCAGCTAGGCCGATCGTGGCCGCAGCGATGCCTGCTGCTCGCCGAATCAGATCCTCGGGGGGTGCTCGGTCGAGAATCCAGGAGGTCGCGGCGGCGTCAGCCGCGGCCTCGTCCTGGACAGAAGTAAAGGCCTGGGTGATGTGCCCCGAGGACAGGTGCGCCAGTTCATGGTGCATGACCCAGCCGGTGGCGGCCAGGCAGATCTCTGACGCCACATCGGTGTCGGTCGGTGGGCGGCCGCTGCCGTGTTGCAGCATCGTTGGGGTCGGATGGCCCGCCGGCCATGGCGTGTACCCACCCCCTGATTTGTGCTGATTGCTGAGCGCCCAAGGAAGTAACGAGGGTATTGGCGCGGTCGCGGGACGCGACTGGAGGTCGAACTCGAGGGCCTGTTGCTCCACATCACCATAGACGTCGAGAAGAGTCCAGGCCGAATAGGCGAGGCACCATAGGTACTCGAGGCCGCGCCAGGAGACCGTGATGGCGCGTTCTCCGTGGTACGCCGCAAAGGGGAACCCCGGGCCAGGGATGGTCACCACTGTGAGCCCAGCAATGAGAGGGGAGAGATCGTTGGCGCGTTCAGGTGCCACACGCGTGAAGAGCGTCGGTACGTAAGCGGCCAGTCTACCGATTGGTGAAGACGCCTCAGATGTCATGAGGGGCTCATTCATGCCGGATAACGCCCGCGCATGACCAGCGTGGCGCGGCAAGATGGGGAGAACTTACCCGGGCAAGGCCGGTCGTGCCAGTCCGTAACGGACGGGCGGCCGCGCCACGACTGGTCCATGCGCTTGTTAGGTGGCAACAGGTGAGGTGAGC
>CAZPER010000111.1:0-12121 GCA_964585655.1 uncultured Gemmatimonadaceae bacterium
CCGATCACATGATCATGTCGCGGCGGGTCTCCGCCCACGTGCAGACGCTGTTCGAAATCGACTACACCCGGGTCTCCCAGGTGCGCGCGCGGCGCAAGAAGGAGTACGCCGAGCGGGGCGTGAACCTGACCTACCTGGCGTTCATCGCCAAGGCGATCGCCGAGAACCTGCGGAAGCACCCCAGCCTCAACGCGGCGGTGTCGCAGGACGCGACCATCATCCGGCGGGACATCAACCTGGGCATCGCGGTGGCGCTCGACTGGGGGCTGATCGTCCCGGTGATCAAGCACGCCGACGAACTCTCGCTCATGGGGATCGCGCGGACGATCAACGACCTCGGGGAGCGGGCCCGGACCAAGAAGCTGAGCCCGGACGACGTGCAGCGGGGCACCTTCACCATCACCAACCCCGGGGTCTTCGGCAGCTACGCCGGGCTGCCCATCATCAACCAGCCGCAGGTCGCCATCCTGGGCGTCGGCACCATCGAGAAGCGGGCGTCGGTGGTCACCCTCCCCGACGGCACCGACGGCATCGCGCCCCGGCTCAAGGGCATGCTGACGATGTCGTTCGACCACCGGGTGGTGGACGGCGCCGACGCCGACCGTTTCCTCGCCGACGTGAAGAAGATGCTCGAAGCCTTCCCGGAAGATGCCGGCTGACATGGCCCGGGTACTGACGATTTCGCGCGTGACCGTGCCGCCGGCCAACGAGGAGGAGTACCTGCGCACGGTGCAGCAGCTCGCCGAGCTGGGCAACGGCCGGGGGCAGCATCTCTGGCTCTTCCGGCAGCAGCGGGGGCCCGGGAGGTATATCGAGTTCAGCGAGAGCCGCACCGAGCTGACGCATCGCGCCCGCGCCTCCCGCACCGACCTGGAACAGAAGCTGGAGCGCCGGCTGCGCGAGCTGGCCACCTATGAACCGGGCGCCTGGGACATCTGGGAAGAGGTGCCGGCGCCCGCCACCGATGCGGCGGACGAAATGCCGTAGCAGGAGCGGATGACTCCTGCCGTCGCTACCGTCGTTACCGTTGCTACCGCCCCCGAGGCCCACATGCCCCGACGCAGCATCACCATTGAAGGCGAGGCCTGGTCCGTGAGTCCGACCGGCCGGGTGACCCAGTACAATCGCGATGAGTTCGGCGTGCGCTTCCAGCGCGCGGACGGCGAGGTGCGCGTCGCGCGCTTCGCGCCGCTCGGGACGCGGGTGCCGGAGGACGCGCTGGCGGAGCTCTCCGAGTTCCAGCTGCTCGAGCTGTTCCAGCGGTCGCAGCCGTCGTGGACCTCGCCGGAGACGGAGTACCGCCGCTGACCCCCCAGCTCCCGACCCCCGGCGTCGATCTGCACATGCACTCGACGGCCTCCGACGGCGCCCATCCGCCCGAGGAGGTCGTCCGGCGCGCCGCCGCCGCGGGCCTGACCGCGATCGCGCTCACCGATCACGACACCCTCGACGGCGTCCCGGCCGCGCTGGCCGCGGGAGACGCCCTCGGGCTGCGGGTGATTCCGGGCTGCGAATTCTCGGTCCAGGCCCCCTGGGGGGAGATGCACCTCCTCGGCTATTTCCTGCCGGTCGGGTGGGGGCCGCTGGAGGAGTTCCTGGTCCGCTGCCGGGCGGACCGGACCCGCCGCGGCGGCGACATGGTCGAGAAGCTCCGGGCCCAGGGCGTCGCCATCGCCATGGAGGATGTCCTGGCCGAGGCGCAAGGCGGCGCGGTGGGTCGTCCCCACGTGGCCCGGGCGCTGGTGAAGGTCGGGGCGGCGCGGACGGTGCAGGATGCCTTCGATCGCTACGTCGGATGGGGGCGGCCGGGCTTCTCCGAGAAGCGGCTCCCCGCCTTTCGCGAGGTCGCAGCGCTGGTGCACCAGGGGGGCGGTGTGGTCTCGGCCGCGCACCTCAAGGAGCGCGGCACCCGCTCGGCGCTCAGCGGCTTCAAGGCCGACGGGCTCGATGCCGTCGAAGTGCGTCACCCCACGCACGACGCCGACCTCCGCGCGCGCCTCACCGACCACGCCCGGGCGCTGGGCCTGCGCCCGACGGGCGGCTCCGATTGGCACGGCGACGAGCCGGGGCAGCCACCCACCGCCGCCCTGGGCGGGCAGCAGGTGCCCGCGGCCTGGCTCGCCGCCCTGGAAGCCAGCCGACCCGAGGCCGGGAACCTGCCCAGCACCGTGTGAGTTGAGTCGGGCATCGAGAACCCCCAGGGAGCATTCATGGCGACGTCGTGGGATTTCAGTGGGAAGACGGTCCTCGTCACCGGGGTCGGACGCGCGGGCCAGATCGGGCACGCGGTCGCCGAGGCTTTCGGCGTCGCCGGCGCCAGGGTCGTGGCGGTGGACCGGAACGCGGTGGGCGTGGCGGAGCGGGTCAAGGAGTTCGCGGCCCGGGGCATCGACGCGCGGCCGGCGGCGGGGGACCTGACCGAGCCCGACGTCGCCGCGCTCGCCGTCGAGACCGCGCTCAAGCACTTCGGCCGGCTCGATGCCGTGGTGAACGTCGCCGGCGGCCTCACCACATATGGGCCGGTGGGCAAGACGGGGGTGGAGGGGTTCGACCGCGAGATCGCGATCAATCTCAAGACCGCCTATCTCATGTCCCGCGCGGCCGTCGGCCCCCTTGGGGAGAGCCGGGGCGCGGTGGTCAACTTCGCCTCGGTCGCCTACTTCCGGCCCCAGGCCCAGATGGCGGTGTACAGCGCCGCCAAGGCTGGCGTCGCCGCCCTCACCCAGAGCCTCGCCGCCGAACTCTGGCCCGCGGGCGTGCGGGTGAATGCCATCGCGCCCGGGATGGTGCGGACGCCGGAGAATGTCGCGACCGCCGGCCCCGGTGCGCACTATGTCGAGATGGAGCAGATCATCGCGGCGGTGCTGTTCCTCGCCGGCGAAGCCTCGAGCGGCATCACCGGCCACATCCTGCCCGTCACCAACGGCGCCATCTGATGGAGCTCGGGTCCCGCGTCGCGCTGGTGACGGGCGCGGGGCACCGGCTGGGCCGGGCCATCGCGCTGGCGCTGGGCCGGCGCGGGATGGACGTCGGTGTCCACTGCCATCGCTCCCGCCGTGAGGCCGAGGTCACCGTGCACGCCCTGCAGGAGCTCGGGGTGCGTGCGGAGATCTTCCCGGCCGACCTCTCCGATGCTGCCGCCGCGCGGGACCTGCCGGCGCGCGTGGCCGGGAGCTTCGGCCGGCTGGACGTGCTGGTTAACTCGGCTGGGATCATGACCCGCGCGACGGTCGAGGAAACGACCGTCGAGATGTGGGACCAGGTCCACCACCTCAACCTGCGGGCGATGTTCTTCACGGTGCAGGGCGCGCTGCCCTGGCTGCGGGAGGCACGCGGGCGGGTCATCAACCTGGCCGATGTGGGCGGGCTCGAGCCCTGGCCCAACTACGCGGCCCACTGCGTCAGCAAGGCTGGTGTGGTGATGCTCACCCGGACCCTGGCGCGGGCCCTCGCGCCGGACATCACCGTGAACGCCGTGGCCCCCGGCGCGGTGCTTCCCCCGGAGGACTGGGACGCGGCCGCCCTGGCCCACCTGGCCCGGACCACGCCCCTCCAGCGGCTCGGCAGCCCCGAGGACGTCACGGCGGCCATCCTGTACCTGCTCGAGGGCGGCGACTACGTCACCGGCGAGACGCTGGTGGTGGATGGCGGTCGCCTGATCCGCTGACCCCTCCCGGACCCCCCTATATTACGGATCAACTCAATCCGGCTGAGCGCCGGTGGATTGCGTCCATGACCAACACGACAGACTTCCAGTTCGATACCATCATCGTCGGCGCCGGCCCCGCGGGGCTCTGCGCCGGCATGTACGCCGGCCGCGGGATGCTCAAGGCCGTGGTGCTCGAGACCCGGGTGCCGGGCGGCGAGCTGCTTAACACCGAGAAGATCGAGGACTACCCCGGCTTCGAGTCCATCCTCGGCCGGGAGCTGGCCGAGCGCATGACCGCCCACGCCAAGAAGTTCGGCGCCGAGATCCGGCAGGCCACGGTGGAGGGGATCCATCGCCTGCCGGACGGCAGCTTCGAGGTGAAGACCATTGAGGGCGACGTGTACACCGCCCCGACCGTCATCCTGACCGCGGGCGGCACGCCCACCAAGCTCGAGGTGCCGGGCGAAGTCGAGTACGCCGGCTTCGGCGTCTCCTATTGTGCGGTGTGCGACGGCGCCTTCTTCCGTAACCAGACCATCGCCGTGGTCGGTGGCGGCGATGCCGCGGTCGAGGAGGCCGAGTACCTCACGCGCTACGCCTCGAAGGTGTACCTCATTCACCGCCGGGACGAGCTGCGTGCCTCGCGGGTGCTGCAGGAGCGGCTCTTCGCCAATCCCAAGATCGAGATCATCTGGAACCGCCAGGTGCTGGAGATCGAGGGGCGGGAACAGGCCGGCATGCGGGAGGTGACCGCGCTCCGCCTCAAGGACACCGTGACCGGGGCCGAGTCGAAGGTGGCCGCGGCCGCCTGCTTCGTGTTCATCGGCTTCCGTCCCAACACCGGACTCATTCGCGAACATTTCCGCCATGATCCCAGCGGCTACGTGATTACCGACGACCGGATGATGACCTCGATCCCGGGGCTCTTCGCCGCCGGGGATCTGCGGGCCCAGCTCACCCGCCAGGTCACGACCGCCGTCGGGGATGCCACCACCGCCGCCATCGCCGTCGAGAAGTACCTCGCGGACCGGCGGAGCAGGGTCAGTGTCGGCGCTTGACGTCATCACCCTGCCCAACGGGCAGCTGGAGCAGAACTGCTACCTGCTGGCGGATCCGGCGCGGGGCGGGGCGGTCCTCGTGGACCCCGGCGAGGACGCCGGGATGTTCCTCGCGGAGCTGGGCCGCCGGGGGCTGACGCTTGAGGCCATCTGGCTCACCCACGGACATGTGGATCACATCATGGGCGTGGGCGCGGTCAAGGCCGCGACCGGCGCGCCGGTCTACCTCCATCCCGCCGACCGGGACCTGTACGACGCACTCCCCGAACAGGGCCGCTGGATGGGGATGGAGCTCGAGGCACCGCCTCCCCCCGACTTCCCCCTCACCGATGGCCAGCACCTCGCCCTCGGCGCGCACCACCTGCTGGTGCGGCACACTCCCGGTCATTCCCCCGGCAGCGTAAGCCTGGTGGGCGACGGCCTGATCATCGGGGGGGACGTGCTCTTCAGCGGGTCCGTGGGGCGGACCGACCTCCCGGGCGGCGACTTCGCCACGCTGCTGCAGAGCCTGCACCGGGTCTTCCTCACGCTCCCCGATTCCACCCGGGTCCTCAGCGGGCACGGGCCGGAGACGACCGTCGGGATCGAGCGGCTGACGAACCCCTTCCTCACCGGCGCCTATCGTCATGAGTGACGTCTCGGCGGCTCGGCGGCTGGTTGGCACGCTCACGGCCGCCGCGGGTGCGCCCATGGCCGAGCCGCAGGGCCGCCGAGTGGCCGAGTCCCCACCCTGCAACCGCTGCGGCTTCCCGGTGACGGTCCGGCCCTGGGGCTGCAAGAATCCCTGCGCCAACTGCGGCACGGTGTATCCGCTCGGTGACTGTTCTGACTGATCGGGTCGTCGTGCCCTCGTTCATCCCCGACGGCGACCCCGCGCTCGACCTTTCCCGTACCGCATTCCCTCCGCCGCTGGCCCGCCCGGGCGCACTCACCGTCCTCGACATCACCAAGTACTTCGGCGAGGCGACCGGCGGGATCCGGACCTACCTGCTGGCCAAGGCCGCGTACGTGCAGGCGCATCCCGCGCTGCGCCAGGTCCTGGTGATCCCCGGTCCGCACGACGGACTCGCCGAGGCCGGCGGGGTCCGCTGCTATCGGCTCAAGGGCCCGAAGATCCCGTTCGACCAGTCCTATCGGTTTCTCCTCGCCACCCGCACCACCCGCCGGATCCTGGAACACGAGCGCCCCGACCTCATCGAGGTGGGGAGCCCCTGGCTGGTGCCGTGGATCACCCGCCGCGCGAACCGCCAGCTCGGGGCGCCGCTCGTCTGGTTCTATCACACGCACTTTCCGCGCATCGTGAATCCTCGTGCCGATGCCGGCGGCTCCCGCGCGGCGCTCCAGCGCGCCGCCTGGCACTACGTCAGGCGCCTCGGCCGGCTGTACCGTGCCGTGCTCGTGGCGAGCGAGAGTGTCGCCCGGGAGCTGGAACTCGCGGGGGTCGAGCGGGTGCACCGGGTGGTGCTCGGCGTGGACCTCGCCTGCTTCCATCCGGAACAGCGCGCGGTCGCCAGCGAGACCCGCCGGAGGTACCAGCTGCCCGACGCCCCCCTCGCCGTGTACCTCGGCCGGTTCGCCGAGGAGAAGCAGATCGAGACGGTGATCCATGCCTGGTCGGAGGTGGAGCGCCGCACCGATGCCTGGCTGGTCCTCGTGGGCGCCGGTCCCCGGGCGGCCCGGCTGCGGGCGCTCTCGGAAGGGCTGCAGGTGCGCTTCGTGGACTACGTCCGGGACCGGCAGGAGGTGGCCCGGCTGCTGGCAGCCGCCGAGATCTGCGTGGCGCCGGGGCCGGCCGAGAGCTTCGGGCTGAGTGCCCTCGAGGCCATGGCGACGGGTACCCCGGTGCTCTCGGTGGATGCCGGTGGCGTCGCCGATCGGGTGCGTGCCTCCGGGGCAGGGGCACTCTATGCCGAGGGGGATGTCGGGGCCTGCGCGGAGGCCGCGCTCACGCTGCTCCGGGGAGACCGCCAGGTGCTCGGCGGCGTAGCCCGGGCCTACGCCGAGCGGCACCACGCGTGGCGGGCCGCCTTCGACGGCATCACCGATGTGTACCGGCGAGTGCTGGCCGAGGGCTCAGGGTGACCCTCACGGCGCTGCAGGCGCACGCGATCTGCCTGCTTCTGCTCGTGGTGGATTTCGGCGCCCGCGCGCTCCGCATCCGCGCGTACGTCCGCGGCGTCGGGGGCGGCCTTGGCTTCTGGCGCGCGCTCGAGCTGAATGCCTGGGGAGACGCGGGGGCGGGCCTCACCCCGATGCGCCTCGGCGGCGAGATCACGCGGCTCGCCGGGCTGCTCCGGGCTGGCGTGGCGCCCCGGCTCTGCTTCCTGGCGATTGGGATCGAAGTAGTGGTCGCCTACCCGGTGGTGTTCCTCTTCGGCGGATGGCTGTTCTGGCGCTACGCCCCGGACTGGTGGCGGCACGCCGCGCCCGAGCTGCAGCGGCAGCTCGCGGACGGGTGGCCCTGGCTGGTGGCGGTCCTCGTGGTGACCCTCCTGGTCGGGGTCGTGGCCTGGCGCTGGCGCAGGGCGGCGCTCCGGGAGCCGGACCGGGGGCTCCACCGGGTGCGCCCGGTGTGGCGTACCCTCCCATGGTGGCCGGTCGCGGTGGGCATTCCCACCTCCCTCGTGAACGTGGCGGGACGGACGCTCATGCTGCCCGTGCTGGCGCTCACGCTGCCTGACCATCCCCCCTTCGGCGTGCTGCTGGTCGGGAGTTTCGTGCTGCTCTACAGCCAGCTGCTGCTCCCGACCCCGGCCGGCGCGGGGGCGGTGGATCTGGCCTTTCTGGGCGGCGCGGCCGGGGACCTGGGTGGCGGCGCGGCGCTCCTCCTCGCCTGGCGCTTCTACTCGGTGGGCGCGGGCGCGATGCTGGGGGTCGGACTCGCGGTGCACCGCTTCGGCATCCGGCCGCTCAGGGACGCGGTGGCGCGGGCGGGGCGATCGCGACCAGCATGACCGTCCGCTCCAGTGCCTCCACCACCCCGTGCGGAATCTCCGCCGGTGCCCAGATCACGTCGCCCGACACCGCCTCCCGTGTCTCCCCACCCACGGTCATCCTCGCCTTTCCGGAGACGAGGAAGTAGAATTTGTCCGCGCCGCGATGGGCGTGCAGCGCCTGCGCCTGCCCCGGCTCGAAGCAGTTGAGCCCCACCATGAGCTGGCTGCCGCGGAAGAGGTCGGTTTTCGTGCCCTTGTCTGCCGCGAAGGTCGCGGCCGCGGCCGCCGACCGGAAATAGCCCGTCGTCATCCAACCTCCGTCCGTGGTTTCGAGCCCCTCTGCCTGACGCCGCCATGACTACCCGCATCGAGAAAGACCCGCTTGGCGAGAAGGCCGTGCCCAGCGAGGCGCTGTACGGCATCCAGACCGTCCGCGCCGCCGAGAACTTCCCCATCTCCGGCCTCCGTCCGCTCCCCGCCTTCGTGGACGCGGTGGTGTGGATCAAGCGTTCCGCCGCGCTGACCCACAAGGAGACCGGCCGCCTCGACGGGCGCCTCGCCGACGCCATCGTGGCCGCCGCCGACGAGATCCTGGCGGGGCAACACCGGGACCAGTTCATCGTGGACGTGTACCAGGCGGGCGCCGGCACCAGCCATAACATGAACTGCAATGAGGTCCTCGCCAACCGGGCCAATGAACTGCTCGGCGGCACGCGGGGAGCGTACCAGCCGGTCCATCCCAACGACCACGTCAACATGGCCCAGAGCACCAATGACGTGATCCCCACCGCCATGCGCCTTGCCACGCTCGCGACGCTCCCGGCGCTGCTGCGCGCCATGGATGCCCTCGGCGAGGCGTTCCTCGCGAAGGGGAAGGAATTCGACCACGTCATCAAGTCGGGGCGCACCCACCTGCAGGATGCCACCCCGATCCGGCTGGGCCAGGAGTTCACCGCCTACGGCCATACCGTCCTGCGGCACCGGCAGAAGCTCGCCCAGTCCGCCGACTGGTTGCGGGCGCTCGGGATCGGCGGCACTGCCGTCGGCACCGGCCTGAACGCCGAGCCCGCGTACCCGGCGCTGATGGTGAAGTACCTGCAGCAGGTGAGCGGCCTCGAACTCCGCGAGGGGGAGGACCGCATCCAGCTGATGCAGTCCATGGGCGACATCGCGACCTTCAGCGGGGTCTTCCGCGCCTGGGTGCTCGACCTCAACAAGATCGCCAACGACCTCCGGCTGCTGGCCTCGGGGCCGCGCACGGGACTGGCGGAGATCCTGCTGCCGGCGGTGCAGCCCGGTTCGAGCATCATGCCGGGCAAGGTGAATCCGTCCATTGCGGAGATGGTGAACCAGGTCTGCTTCCAGGCCCTGGGGCTGGACGCCACCGTGGCCCTGGCCGCCGAGGCGGGCCAGCTCGAGCTGAACGTCATGATGCCGGTGATGACCCACAACATCGTCTTCGGGCTCACCATCGTCGGCAACGCGACCCGGGTGCTGGCCGAGCGCTGCATCGCCGGGATCGAGGCGGACGAAAAGCTCTGCGCCTACTGGCTGGAACGCAGCCCCGCGCTGGTGACCGCGCTCGCTCCCAAGCTCGGCTACGCGGAATCCGCCAAGCTGGCCAAGGAGGCCATCGCCACCGGCCTCACGGTGAAGGAGCTGGTGGTCAAGAAGGGTCTCCTCTCCGGGGCCGAGCTGGCAGACGTCCTCGACCTCCGCGCCATGACCGAGATCGGGGTGCCCGGAGGCGTCGGGCTCCCCGGCGGCGGCTGAGCCGGGGCGGGGCGCGGTTCATGAATGACGCTTTATCCGGGCTTCACCGAAATCCGCTTGCACCCCCCGGAATTCACGGCATATTGTTCCGCTTATGAGGATCACAACCTGGACCGAGTACAGCCTGATCATCTCCATCCACCTGGCGCGGCGCGGCCAGGCGGGGAATGGATCGGTGGCTGCCCGCGAGATCGCCGAGCAGGAGCGTCTCCCCGGGGACTACGTCGAACAGATCCTGCTTCGTCTGCGCCGTGCCGGACTCGTGGAGAGTGTGCGGGGCGCCAAGGGCGGGTATCACCTGGCCCGGGACCCGGGCGCGATCACGATGCGCGACATCATGACCGCCTCCGAGCACCAGACCTTCGAGATGAACTGCGCCACCCACCCGGTGGACGAGGACCGCTGCGCCCCGGGCAGCGGCTGCAGCATCCGTCCGGTCTGGCAGGCGCTGCAGCAGCGGGTGGATGAGCTGCTCGGCAGCATCACCCTGGCCGATCTCATGAAGCACGAGACCCAGGTCCAGGAGCTGGTGACGATCGCTCCGGTTACCTGACCCCCGGCGGCACCCGCCGTTCCCCGCGCCCGGCCCTGGTTGGCCGGGCGTTATCTTTCCCCCATGACCCTCCCTCACCTCGCTCACGAGGAGGTGCTGCGTTACTCGCGGCACCTCCTCCTGCCGGAAGTCGGCGTCGAGGGCCAGCGCCGCCTGAAGGGAGCCCGGGTGCTCCTCATCGGGGCCGGCGGTCTGGGCTCGCCGGCGGCGCTCTACCTCGCGGCCGCCGGCGTGGGCACCATCGGGCTGGTGGAGTTCGACCTGGTGGACGTGACCAACCTCCAGCGCCAGATCCTGCATGGCACCGCGGCGCTGGGCCGTCCCAAGCTCGAGTCGGCGGTGGAACGGCTCCACGACCTCAATCCGCACGTGCGGGTGGAGCCGGTGGCGGAACGGCTCAGTTCCGCCAATGCACTCGAGATTCTGCGCCGGTACGACCTGGTCGTGGACGGGAGCGACAACTTCCCCACCCGCTACCTCGTCAACGACGCCTGCGTGCTGCTGGGCAAGCCGTTGGTCTATGGCAGCATCTTCCGCTTTGAGGGCCAGGTCTCGGTCTTCGACGCGAAGCGCGGCCCCTGCTATCGCTGCCTCTACAGCGAACCCCCCCCGCCAGGCCTGGTGCCGAGTTGTGCCGAGGGGGGCGTCCTCGGCGTGCTGCCCGGGATCATCGGGAGCCTCCAGGCGCTGGAAGCCATCAAGCTCCTGCTCGGGGTGGGGGATTCGCTCGTGGGCCGGCTGGTCCTGTTCGACGCGCTCCGGCTTCGCTTTCGGGAGTTGACACTCAGGAAGGACCCGGACTGCCCCGTCTGCGGGCCCGCGCCGACGGTCACGGCCCTGATCGACTACGAGGCCTTCTGCGGCATCGGGGGGGGCACCGGGCACCCCGAGCTGGAAATCAGCCCGATGGAGTTGCATGCCGCGCTCGGCGGCGCAGCGGCGCCGCTCGTCGTGGATGTCCGGGAACCGCACGAATTCGAGATCGTCCACCTCGAGGGGAGCCGGCTGATCCCGCTGCGAGAGCTGCCCGCACGGCTGGCGGAACTGACCGCGCACCGGGAGATCGTGGCGCTCTGCCACCACGGGATGCGGTCGCTTCAGGCGGTGGAACTGCTGCGGGGCGCCGGTTTCGGGAGCGCCCGCAGCCTGGCCGGCGGCATTGACGCCTGGGCGGTGGAGGTGGACCCGGCGCTGGCGCGGTATTAGGCGGTTGGGCGATTGGTGGCGGAGTTCCCTTCGCCTCACCGCCTCATCGCCGCACCGCCAAGCCGCCGGTTGACGCCACCCGGCTGGAACGGGTAGTTTCTCCGCCCACGCCGAAGTGGTGGAACTGGTAGACGCGCTGCGTTCAGGGCGCAGTGGGCGCAAGCCCGTGGGGGTTCGAGTCCCCCCTTCGGCACTCAGGACCGCAGCGGTGGAGCCAGGGCATGCCCTGGCTCCACCGTTGTTGTTTCCCGCGCCTTCCCCAGAACCCAACCACCTGTCTATCTTCAAGTTACGATGACAGGCCGGACCCGCCGCGCTTCGGCTGATGCCGAGGGCAAGCTCTCGGTCGCCCGCAATCCCAAGGCGACCCACGACTACCATATCCTCGAGACGTGGGAGGCGGGGCTGGTGCTGACCGGCACCGAGGTCAAGTCGCTGCGGAGCGGCAAGGCGTCAATCAAGGAAGGGTTTGCCCGGCTCGCCAATGGAGAGGTCTTCCTCGAGGGGGTGAACATCACTCCCTATGAGCAGGGCAACCGCTACAATCACGATCCCGTCCGGACCCGGAAGCTGCTGCTCAATCGCCGGGAGATCGAGCGGCTGGTCGGCAGCGTGGAACAGAAGGGGCTGACGCTCGTCCCCCTGGAGCTGTACTTCCGCAACGGCGTGGCCAAGGTCACGCTGGCGCTGGGGCGCGGCAAGAAATCCCACGACCGCCGCGAGGACCTCAAGAAGCGTGATGCCGAACGTGATATGGCCCGGGCCATGAGCCGGCGCGCATGATCGCCGCGCTGCTCCTCCTCGCCGCGCTGACCCCGGCGCCCCCGGCGGCCCTGACCATCCAGACCCCCCGCGGGGTCACCCGGCTGCCGATCCTCGCGGGCGGCGCGGCGGGCCCGGTGGGCTCGGCGGGCCCCCCGGGCCCGGGCGGGTCGCGCGGTTGGGT
>CAZPER010000112.1:0-12014 GCA_964585655.1 uncultured Gemmatimonadaceae bacterium
CTCCGGCTCAACGCCGCCGGGGCGCTGGCCTGGCTCCCGCGCCGCCGGGCGGCGGCCATCCTCGCCGCCTGGTGGGAGACCTGGCTGGTGGACGAGGCCTGGCGCCGACGGGCCGGCGCCAACGCCCGCGAGGCGATCAATGGCGGCCGCGGCGCCGCCGACCGCTCCGCCGCGCTGATCGAGCGGCTGCTCTCCGAAGCCCGCTAGCCCCCAACGCAGTACGGGCGACCCTTGTGGTCGCCCGTTATGCCATTCGCAGCCCTGCAGCCGGCCGCCCTATCTCCACCCCGCCTACTTCTGGACCACCACGCCCTCGATCGTCACCGCCCGCGGCACGATCAGCCCCAGGGTGAGCCCGGTGATGATGACATCGCTCAGCCGGCTGCGCACCCGGATGCGCACGTCCGCCACTTCCTTGCCGCCGGCCAGCTGCGCCGCGAGCGCCTTCTTGAGCGACGGTTCCGACAGCTTGACCACGCCCCAGAGGGCGTAGACCGCGCGGCTCGTCACCGAGAAGGAATCGCCCACCGCGGGGGTCCCGGCACCGGAGGCGAGGGTGGCCGGCACCCCCAGGCGGGTGGCGTCGAAGGTGTTGGCGCAGGCGGCCAGGAGCGCCAGGGTCAGCGCGGCGGGGACCAGGCGGGACAGTCGCATCAGAGCCCCGGGATCTTGATGGCGTAGTTCACGCCGACACTGAACACCCCGGGAGTCACATCGTTGCCGGCCCAGGTCCGGTCATACGCCACGCCGAAGCCCAGTCCGCCCAGCAGGCTGAAGTCCACCCCGCCGCTGATGCCGAAGTTGGACTCGGTGTCGGAGTTGATGGCGTCGCCGCTGGTGCGGACGATGTCCAGCCGGGGCGCCAGCCACGGCTTGATGGCCAGCGCCGGGTTGGGAATCTTGAGCGCGATGCCGAGCCCCACCGGCGCGTGCACCACCTTGATGCCGTTGCTGCTGGCGTACTCCGCCCCGCCCTGCAGGGTCACGGAGAGCGGGATGAGCGGCCCGCCGAACACCTTGAGGTTGAGGTACCCGCCCAGCGCGGTGTGCGCCTCGGCCGGACCCTTGGGGTTCCAGCGCGAGATCACCGCGCTCACCCCGAACGGTCCGAGGCCCAGCGCGCCCCGGGCGCCCAGCCCGGTGCCCTTGCCGTAGTCGGCGTCCGGGAAACCCATCTCGGCCCCGATGGTGAGGCCGCCGGTAATGCCGGCGTTGTGCACCGGGAGGCCGGTGACCTGGGCCTGGGCTCCAGACGACAGCCCCAGCCCGGCCAGCAGCAGGGTCAGGGGGAAGAAGCGGGTGGAGCGCATGACACCTCCGAATCAGCGACGGTGGAAAAGCGCCGCAAAGTACTGGCGAATCAGGGGATAAGTCAATCTCGACGCCCCAAAGCACCCGGGGGATCTCTCCCTAGAGTGGAGAGATCCCCCGAGCCGACCAGCCGGCGCGCCGCCGAGCCGTCTAGTGGTGCCAGGCCACGCCGATCGAGATGCCCTCGAGGTCGCCGAGGGAGCCGGCCACCCGGATATCGAAGGTCTTGGTGAGCGCCACGTCAACGCCCAGGCCGATGCCGAACTGCACGTCGTCCAGCAGTTCACCGAAGGTCGGGATGATGACCGGGTGCACGTACGGGGTGAAGCTGACGTTGGATTCCTCGAGCACGACCTGCCGGCCGAGGGTGACGCCCATCGGCACCAGGAAGCCCGACTTGCCGTCGGCGATCAGGACGCCGAAGCCGCCGGTGACCGCGGCGTCGAGCGGGAAGTCTTGGGTGTGCCGGGCGATCGGGGCGCGGGCGTCCACGCCGATGCCGAAGAGGTTCTCGCCGTTGCCCTTGGCGTCGGCGTAGCCGAGCACGAAGCCGAGATCGAAGCGGCGTTGGGCCAGGCGGTACTCGCCCTGGATCGCGACGCTGGTCCCCTCACCCGGGTCGGAGATGTAGCCACCGAGCTCGCTCCGCTTGAAGGCGGTGTAGGGGCTCTTCATCACCGGGGTGAAGATGGTCTGGGCCTCGAGGGCCATGCTGCCGACCGACGCGAGCAGCACTGCTGCGAGAATTGCACGACGCATGCGTTATGCTCCTTTGACCTGTTCCGCGACCACGCGGACGGTATTGTTGACTGCCTGCAGGAACCCGCCGTTGACCATGAAGCGGCGGGAGGTGCTCCCCGACGTGACCACCAGCGGCCCCTGGCCCAGCAGGGTCATGAACGGGGCGTGGCGCGGCAGGATGCCGACCTGCCCGTCATGGGCCGGCGCGGTCACCGCGTCGGCCTCGCCGTCGAAGATGGCGGCCTCGGGCGAGATTACCGTGACCCGCATCACCCGCTCGCCAGCTTCTTGGACTTCTCGACGGCTTCGTCGATCCCGCCCACCATGTAGAACGCCTGCTCCGGCAGGTCGTCGAATTCGCCCGAGAGCACCCGCTCGAAGCTCTCGATGGTGTCCGCCAGCTTGACGTACTTGCCCTCGAAGCCGGTGAACTGCTGGGCCACGAAGAACGGCTGCGACAGGAAGCGCTGGATCCGGCGGGCCCGGGCGACGACCAGCTTGTCGTCCTCGGACAGCTCGTCCATGCCCAGGATCGCGATGATGTCCTGCAGGCTCTTGTACTTCTGCAGGGTGCGCTGCACGCCGATGGCCACGTTGTAGTGCCGGGCGCCGATGTACTGCGGGTCCAGGATCCGGCTGGAGCTGTCCAGCGGGTCCACGGCGGGGTAGATGCCCAGCTCGGAGATGGCCCGGGAGAGCACCACCGTCGCGTCCAGGTGGGCGAACGCCGTCGCCGGCGCCGGGTCGGTCAGGTCGTCGGCGGGCACGTAGATGGCCTGCACCGAGGTGATCGAGCCCTTCTTGGTGGAGGTGATCCGCTCCTGCAGGTCGCCCATCTCGGTGGCCAGCGTCGGCTGGTAGCCCACCGCGGAGGGCATCCGGCCGAGCAGCGCGGAGACCTCGGAGCCGGCCTGGGTAAAGCGGAAGATGTTGTCCACGAAGAGGAGCACGTCCTGGCCCTCGACGTCGCGGAAGTACTCCGCCACGGTGAGCCCCGACAGCCCCACCCGGAGGCGCGCCCCCGGCGGCTCGTTCATCTGGCCGTAGATCAGGGCGCAGCTCTTGATGACGCCGCTCTCTTCCATTTCCAGGTAGAGGTCGTTGCCCTCGCGGGTGCGCTCCCCCACGCCGCAGAACACCGACTTGCCGCCGTGGCCCTTGGCCACGTTGTTGATCAGCTCCATGATCACGACCGTCTTGCCCACCCCGGCGCCGCCGAAGAGGCCGATCTTGCCGCCCTTCACGAACGGCGCGATCAGGTCGATGACCTTGATGCCGGTCTCGAAGATGGTGGTCTTGGGCTCGAGGTCCACGAACTTCGGGGTCTCGCGGTGGATCGGCCAGCGCTCGTTGGTGGCCGGGATCGCCGCCCCGCCGTCCACCGGCTCGCCCAACACGTTAAGGATCCGGCCCAGGGCGGCCGAGCCCACCGGCACCGTGATCGCCGCGCCGGTGTCGGTCACCGACATCCCCCGGACCACGCCGTCGGTGGTGGACATGGCAACGGCGCGCACCTGGTTCTGGCCGATGTGCTGCTGCACCTCGGCCGTCAGCCGGATCGGCAGCGGGCCGCTCGCGTCCTCGATGACCAGCGCGTTGTAGATCTCCGGCAGGTGTTCCGGCTCGAACTCCACGTCGAGGACCGGGCCGATCACCTGGACGACCTTGCCGATGTTCTTCGTTGCCGTTGCGGTTGCCATCGCGCCTTACCCAGGAATGTGAGTGTCTCGTCAGGACGGTACCGTCGGTACCGTCGGTACCGTCGGTCCCGCCGATCCCGCTACCCCTCCAGCGCCGCCGCCCCGCCCACGATCTCCGCGATCTCCTGCGTGATCGCGGCCTGCCGCTGGCGGTTATAGGTGCGCTTGAGCAGCTCGAAGATCTCGCCCGCGTTGTCGGTGGCGTTCTTCATGGCCGTGCGCCGCGCGCCGTGCTCCGCCGCCGCCGTCTCCACCAGCCCGCGGTACACCTGGTTGCGGACGTAGAGCGGCAGCAGTTCGGCCAGGATCTGGTCGGCGCCGGGATTGAGGATGTAGTCGGCCTTGAGCCCGCCCGGCTTCACCGCCGGCGTGCTCACCGGGAGCACCCCGAGGGTGGTGGGCGGCGTGGTGATCGGGGAGACGAACTTGGCGTACACCACGTCCACGCTCGCCAGCCGGCCGGCGGAGTACTCCTCGATCAGCCCCGCCACGAGGTCGATGGCGTGCTGCGCGGTGGGCTTGTCCCCGATGTCCTGCCGCTGGGTGGTGATGGCCCGGCCGATGTACTTGAAGAAGCCGATGCCCTTCCGGCCCACCAGGTGCAGCTCCACCTGGTAGCCCCGCCCCTCCAGCGCCTCGATCCGCTTCCGGGCTTCCTTGATCAGGTTCGAGTTGAACCCGCCGCAGAGCCCGCGGTTGCTGGTCACCAGCAGCACCGCCGCCCGCCGGGGGCCGCCCTTCTCCGGCGGCGCCGGGCGCCGCAGCAGCGGGAACCGCTCCGCCAGCTCCGGGGTCACCAGGTCGGCGATCACCTCGGCCAGCGCGGCCGCGTAGGGCCGGGCGGCCACCACCCGGTCCTGCGCCCGCTTCAGCTTGGACGTGGACACCAGCTCCATCGTCCGGGTGATCTTCCGCGTGTTCTGGACCGACCGCATCCGCCCGCGGAGCGCCTTCGAGGCCTTCGCCATTACTCGGCCTTGAACAGCGGCTTGAAGGTGGCGATGGCGGCCTTGAGCTTCGCCGTCAGGTCGTCATCCAGCGCCTTCTTGGTCCGGATCCCCTCGAGCAGCCCGGGCTGCGCCGACTCGAGGTAGGTGATGAAGTCGGTCTCCCACTGCCGGATGTGCTTCACCTCGATGTCGTCCAGGAAGCCGTTGACGACGGCGTAGATGATCGCCACCTGCTTCTCCACCGGGACCGGCGCGTACTGCGGCTGCTTGAGCACCTCCACGGTGCGAGCGCCGCGGGCCAGCTGCCGCTGGGTGGCGGCGTCCAGCTCGGACCCGAACTGGGCGAAGGCCTCGAGCTCGCGGTACTGCGCCAGCGACAGCCGGAGCGGACCGGCCACCTGCTTCATGGCCTTGATCTGCGCGTTGCCGCCCACGCGGCTCACGCTGATGCCCGCGTCCACCGCGGGCCGCACGTTGGAGTAGAACAGGTCGGTGGTGAGGAAGATCTGCCCGTCGGTGATCGAGATGACGTTGGTCGGGATGTAGGCCGAGACGTCGCCCGCCTGGGTCTCGATGATGGGGAGCGCGGTGAGGGAGCCGCCCGGCTTCTTGATGCGGCTGTCCAGCTTCACCACGTTCGGGTCCTCGGAGATCTTCGCCGCCCGCTCCAGCAGCCGGCTGTGCAGGTAGAAGACGTCGCCCGGATAGGCCTCGCGGCCCGGCGGGCGGCGCAGGATCAGCGACAGCTGGCGGTACGCGGCGGCCTGCTTGGAGAGGTCGTCATACACGCAGAGGGTCGGCTTCCCCTCCTCGTACATGAAGTACTCGGCGATGGCGCAGCCGGAGTAGGGGGCGATGTACTGCAGCGGCGCCGGGTCCGAGGCGCTGGCCACGACCACGATGGAATAGTCCATCGCGCCGTGTTCCTTGAGCCGCTCCACCACCGTGGCCACGGTCGAGCGCTTCTGGCCGATGGCCACGTACACGCAGACGACGCCGGTGCCCTTCTGGTTGATGATCGTGTCCACCGCGATCGCCGTCTTGCCGGTGCCGCGGTCCCCGATGATCAGCTCCCGCTGGCCGCGCCCGATCGGGATCATGGCGTCGATCGCCTTGATGCCCGTCTGCAGCGGCTCCTTCACCGGCTGCCGCACGATGATGCCCGGCGCCACCATCTCCACCGCCCGGGAGCTGCTGCTCGCGATCGGGCCCCGCCCGTCCACCGGCTGGCCCAGCGCGTTCACCACCCGGCCCAGCATCCCCGGCCCCACCGGCACCTCGAGCAGGCGGCAGGTGCAGCGCACCTCGTCGCCTTCCTTGAGCTTCAGGTAGTCGCCCATGACTACCGCACCGACGTTGTCCGACTCGAGGTTCAGCGCCAGCCCGGTCACCGTCTCCCCGGACTCGGTGACGGTGAACTCCAGCATCTCGCCCGACACCGCCTTGGTCAGGCCGTAGATGCGGGCCACGCCGTCACGCACCTCGAGCACCGTACCGACCTCGTTGACGTCCACCGACGCCAGGTCGGCCTTCTCGATCTCCCGGAGCAGCACATCCTTGAGCTCGCCCGGACGGAGTACGGATTCGGTCGCCATATCACTCGCGGTTGGATGAAGATGAAGGTTCCGCCACAGCTTGTGAAAAGTATCACAAACTCCAGTCCAAGGCAACCGGCGGGGTCCCGATCCTGGGGCCGCGCCGCCGGCTCCCGTTCACTGCCGCCTGAGGGTCGCCAGCTCGGTCCCGGCCGAGTCTGCCAGGACCAGGATCCCGTCCCGTTCCGAGGCTCGGCGGACCCGCCCGAGGGCCGCAAACCACTGCCGTTCCACGTCCATCGCCGGGCCGGCGCATGCCATCTTCGTCGCCCCAACAGGAGCGAAGCTCAGCGCCTCCCCGCTCCGGATCGCCCCGGCGAACCAGCGGTTACAGCCGCTCATCCCGCCCGCCTTCCCGGTCGCCGCGGGCAGCTTGAGTGTCGGGGCGATGGAGTCGGGCACCGCCACGGGTGCGCCGGCCAGGGTCACCACCTGCCACGTCGTCGCCACCGAGGAGTCTCCGCTGAGCACTCCACCCGTCCCGACGGAGGAAGGCGGGGGGGGTGGGGGGGGCTGGGCAGGCGCCTCCGGCCGCTTGGACTCGCAGCCGACCAGCGCCAGGGACAGGAGGGCGAACGCGGTCATGGCACGCATGCGGTGGCTCGATGGCGGAGGGTTCACAGGCGGCTGCGGGTCTTCCCCCGCGCGAAATTGGCCAGCACCCCGCGGGGCCCGAGGGGCCCGAGCTCCCGGCTCGACACCCCGGCGATGCGGCGGGCGGTCGCGGCGAGGTGGCTCGGGGTGGCGAAACGGAGGATGCGTGCCACGGTGGCCACGTCGTACCCGGGATTCTCCAGCAGCGCCGCGGCGCAGGCCACCCGGGTCAGGTCGATCACCCGCTTGAGGTTGGGGGCGCCGCCGGCGCCGAACTGGCGCGACAGGTGCTCCCGGGAGCAGCCCAGGCTCTTCGCGATTTCGGCCGTCCGCACCGGCTGGTCCACCCGGGCCAGCAGCGCCTCCCACACCTGTCGCTGCAGTGGCTCCGTCAGCCGGAGCACCCGGACCGCATCCCGGAGCGCCCGCTGCCGCGCGGCCGCGGCGGAATGGCGCACCACGAGATCCCCCGCCACGGCGTTGTCCACGCCATCGACCAGCACCAGCCGGGTCTCCCCCTGGGCCAGCCGCACCAGCAACTGCCCGTCGTCCGGCCGGAACGGCGCGAAGGCGATCCACGGCACATGGGGAAAGCCACCCCGGAGCGCCGCGAGCTCCGGCAGCGCCATGGCGGAGGGGGAGATGATGACCGCGTCCACCAGCCGGCCACGGAAGAGGGCGGAGAGCTGGGCCACCGTGCGGCAGGCCGCCACCGTCCAGGGGGAACGGACGGGGAGGCTCCGGCGCAGCGCCTGGGTGGTCCCGGCGCCGCTCGCGAGCACGGCGACGGCCGGCATCAGGAGGTCGCGGCGGCCGGGGGACCGGGAGGGGCCGGCTGTGGCTGGCGGCGGGGACGCCCCTGCCCCATCGCCACGAGGGTGCGCGCCATCTCTCCGGCGCGCTTGAGCACGCCGCGGGCGTTGTCGTAGGAGAGCTGCTCCAGCGCCTCCTCCAGCGTGAGCCAGCGGAAGTCGGTGATCCCCTCGTCGAGCTGGGGAATCACGTCCGCCGCCGCGCTCTCGTACAGGAAGAAGTGGCAGAACTTGTGGATGTAGCGCCCGCGGAAGCGGAAGTGCCAGTCGATGATCCGGATCGGGCCGTGCAGCACCAGGTCGGTGAGTCCGGTCTCCTCCGCCGTCTCGCGCGTGGCCGCCTCGGTCGGCGTCTCCGACTCCTCGAGGTGGCCCTTGGGAAAGCCCCAGTGCTCGTACGGATCGCGGATGAGGAGGTACCGGGCGCTCTGGTCCGGCTGGCGGCGGAAGACGATGCCGCCGGCGGAGACCTCGCGCTCGGGCTTGCGTTTGGGCTTGGACACTAGAACACCGAGAACTTGAAGTACTTCCGCGGATTGACCTGGATGTCGGCGATGAGCCGCCGGAGCTCCTGCATGGTCTCGATCGTCTCGTTGTAGAGCGCCGGGTCCTTGGCGAGCAGGCCGATGCTCCCCTGGCCGCTCTGGATCCCGGTGAGGATCGAATCCGCCGCGAGCAGGGTGCGGATCAGGCTCGCCTCCTGCCCCCGCGCGCTGGCGACCAGCGCCCGCAGGTCGGCCGAGGCGGCCCGCAGGTCGCCGGTGCCGTCGCGGGTGTTGTTGAGGATCTGCTGCAGCTGGTTGTCGGCGGTGGCCGAATCCACCCGGGCGAGGGTGTTCTCCAGGTGCCCCGAGGCGCCGAGCACCGCGTCGGAGGTCCGCTCGACGTTGGCGGTGACTTCGTTGAGCCGCCCGGTCTGGCTCTCGGTGAACCGCACCAGTTTGTCGGCGATCTCGCCGAAGTCCTTGATGCTCCGCCGGAGTTCGGCCACCGCCGAGGAGTCGAAGGTCTCCTGCACCCGGGCGGCCACCGCCGCGATGTCGGTCGCGATGCGGCCGGCCTGCGCGGTGAGCTGCCCGACGTCCGGCAGGGTGGCGCCGGGCCAGCGGTCGCCGCCGGGGCGGCTGGTCTCGGCCAGCATCAGGCGGACGTTGGGGTCGTCCTGCGGCTGGTCCCGGGAGATGATCGTCGCGCCCCACTCGCCGAAGAGGCTCTGCGAGGCGGCGATCACCGCCGGCTTGCCCGGCAGCTCCACGCCCTGGAACACCCGCAGGTCCGCCTCCACGAACTGGTCGGCCAGGCGGATGGCTTCCACCCGCCCCACCCGGACGCCGCGGTAGGTCACCGGGGCCCCCGGGGTGAGTCCCCCCACGGTGCGGAAGCGGGCCACGTGCAGCGACTCTCGCCGCCCGATGTCCGACTCCGACAGCCAGAGCGCCCCGGCCACCACCACCACGAGGGTGATGAGCAGCACCAGGCCGACCAGGAACTCGTTGCGGCCCCTCACGCGCTTGCCTCCGCCACGGGGAGGCGGTCGGGGTCGAAGGGCCGCCCCTCGATGAAGTTCCGCACCACCGGGTCGTCGGTCTGGCGGATCTCCTCGATGGTGCCGACCTGGCGGATGCGGCCCTGGTAGAGCATCGCGATGCGGTCTCCCACGGTGTAGGCGCTGCGCATGTCGTGGGTGACCACGACGCCGGTGACGCCGAGTTCCCGCCGGGCGCGGACCATCAGCTCGTCGATCACGGCCGAGGTGACGGGGTCGAGGCCGGTGGTGGGTTCGTCGTAGAGAATGTAGCGCGGCCGGAGCGCGATCGCCCGGGCGATCCCCACCCGCTTGCGCATGCCGCCGGAGAGCTCGGCGGGATAGCGCGCCTCCGCCCCGTCGAGGTCCACCAGGTGAAGGCTCTCCCGCACCCGGGTGGCCACCTCGTCGGGGTCGAGCCCGTGTCGCCGGAGCCCGAGCCGGATGTTGTCGCCCACGGTCATGGAGTCGAACAGCGCGGCGAACTGGAAGACGTAGCCGATGCCCGCGCGGAGGAGGGACAGCGCCTCCGGGGCGAGGTCGTGCACCACCTGGCCGTCCACCTCCACCTGCCCCGCGTCGGGCTCGATCAGCCCCACGATGTGCTTGAGCGCCACGCTCTTGCCGCTGCCCGAGAAGCCGATGATGACGGTGGTCTGGCCGGCGGGGATGTCGAGCGTCATCCCGGCCAGCACCACCTTGGGGCCGAAGGCCTTGTGGACGTCGGTGAAGCGGATCATCGGCGGCTCACAGCAGCACCAGCGCCCAGAAGGCGTCGAGCACCAGGATCGCCTCGCAGCCAATCACCACCGCGCGGGTGGTGTTGCGGCCCACCCCTTCGGCGCCCCCGCGGGTGGCGAGGCCCATCAGGCAGCCGGCCAGGGTCACGGCGGCGCCGAAGCTCGCGGCCTTGAGCAGGCCGAACCAGATGTCCTTGAAGCGGTAGAAGAGGCGCAGCCCCTTCACGAACTCGAGGGTGGAGAGGTCGAGCAGGTTGATGGCGGTGATCCAGCCGGCCGTGACGCCGATCGCCACGGCGAGCGCGGTGACCATCGGGAACATCAGCACCCCGGCAAGGACCCGGGGCACGACGAGGTAGCTGTTGGGGTTGTAGGCCAGGGTCTCCAGGGCGTCCACCTGTTCGGTGACCCGCATGGTCCCCACTTCGGCCGCGATGTTGGCGCCGACCCGGCCCGCCAGGGCCAGGCCGGTGAGCACCGGGCCCAGCTCCATCATGATGGTCTTCCCCACCAGGGCGCCGACGAAATACATCGGCACGGCGCCGGTGAAGATGTACTTGGAAAGCAGGGCGAGGACGATGCCGGTGAAGGTGGCGATGAAGAGCGCGATCGGCACCGAGTCCACCCCGAGCCGCCGCATCTGCGGCAGGACGTGGGGGGCCCAGGTTCGCGCATCCGCCAGGGCGCGCGCGCTGTCCATGCCCCACCGGCCCACCCGTGACACCCAGCGGGGGCGAGGGGGAGAGGCCTGAGTCACGCGGCTAAGCTAGGTGAAGTCGCTACCAATGGTAAGGGCGCCCCTGGTGGGCGCCCGGGCTACGCCGCGAAGCTCGCCAGCGCCTTGCCCACGTCGCCCTCGCGCAGCCGCTTGAGGGCGCGGTCGCGGAGCTGGCGCACCCGCTCGCGGGTCACGCCCAGCATGCCGCCGATCTCCTCGAGGGTGTGCTCCCGGCCGCCGTCGAGGCCGAAATAGAGCCGGAGCACCTTGGCGTCGCGGGCGGGGAGGGTATTGAGCGCGTTCTCGATCTCGTCGGTAAGGAACCGGTCCATCGCCTGCTCCTCGGCATCCGACTGGTCATCGGCGACGAAGCGCTCGATCAGGGAGCGGTCGCCGTCGGGATCGAGCGGCGCGTCCAGCCGCACGTCGCTGGTGTTGAGCGCGGCGAGCGACTGCACCACCTCGAGGGAGAGGCCGGTGGACTTGGCGATCTCTTCCGGCGTGGGCTCGCGGCGCAGCTCCTGGCGGAGCGCCTCGGCGGTGCGCACGATGCGGGAGAGGTCGGCGGTGCGGTTGAGCGGCACCCGCACGGTGCGGCCCTGGCGCGCCAGACTGGCGAGGATCGCCTGCCGGATCCACCAGACCGCGTAGGAGATGAACTTGACCCCCTGGTCGGGGTCGAACTTCCGCGCGGCGGTGAGCAGGCCGACGTTGCCCTCGCCGATCAGGTCGGTGAGCGGCAGGCCGCGGTTCTGGTACTTCTTGGCCACCGAGATGACGAAGCGGAGGTTGCGCTTCACCAGCTCCTGCATCGCCTCCTGGTCGCCTTCGCGCACCAGCTTGGCGATGGCGATCTCCTGTGGCGTGGTGAGCAGGGGGGTCTGGCTGACTTCGTAGAGGTACTGGTCGAGGATGTCGCGGTCGGCGTCGTAGACGCCCAGAGTCTTGGACGTCTCGCGGCGGCCCCGGCGGGGCTTCTTGGTGGACTGGTTGTTGATGAGGATCTGCTGCACCGGCGTGAGCTTGCGCTCCTTCGCCACCGGCGCCTCGACGGAGGCCCTGGACGCCTTCGATTTGGCGCCGGCCTTGGCAGCCGCCTTCGTGGACTTGGCTGCCGGCTTGGCGCTGCCCCCGCGCTTCTTCTTCATGTCCGCCAGAACCCCCTTCGGTCTGCGCCGAATGTTCGCGCCGTCGCTTGACATGCCCGGAGCCAGCCAAGTAGCTTCTCGTGCTCCCGATCCGGGGGCCAGCGGGCGCGCTAATATAACGGGGGCGTAGCTCAGTTGGGAGAGCGCGTGAATGGCATTCACGAGGTCAGGGGTTCGATC
>CAZPER010000113.1:0-11820 GCA_964585655.1 uncultured Gemmatimonadaceae bacterium
CCCGGCCTCAATGGCTTCGTCGGGGAGTTCCTGGTGCTGGTCGGCAGCTTTGAACGGTTCCCCTGGGCCACCGGCATCGCGACCACCGGGGTCATCTTCGCCGCGGCCTATCTCCTCTGGGCACTGCAGCGCATCATCTTCAACCGCCTGGACCAGCCGGAGAATGCCCACCTGTCCGACCTGAGCGCCCGCGAGCTCTGGGTGGTCCTGCCGCTGGTGGCCGGGATGGTCTGGCTGGGGCTTTACCCCCGCCCGGTGCTGGACCGGATGGATGCCGCCGCCCGGCACTACATCCAGCTGGTGCAGCCGGGCAAGGACAAGGCCCCCGCCACCGCCCTCAACCGCTCCGGCGCGGAGCGCCCTCAATGATCGCGTTCGATCCCTCGACCCCGGTCGGCACGGCGCTCGCCCTGCTCCCCGAGGTGGTCCTGTCCGCCGCCAGCCTGGTGGTCCTCCTGGTGGTGGCCTGGAAGCACCATGGCCCGGCCGACTCCCGCCGCGCCGGATGGCTGGCCCTCGCCAGCCTGGGGCTGACGGCCCTGGCCCTGGTCTGGGTCTCGGCCAATGCCCCCGAGGAGCCGGGGCTCGGGCTCATGGTGGCGCTGGACAGCTTCCGCTACTTCGGCTCCGCCCTCATCCTGCTGGTCTCGGCCGGTTCGGTGCTGGCCTCCCTCGGGTACCTCGAGCGGGAGCGGCTGGTCGCGCCGGAGTACTACGTGCTGGTCCTGCTCGCCGTGGTCGGTCTGCTTTTCATGGTGAATGCCCAGGACCTGATCGTCCTGTTCCTGGGCCTGGAGACGATGTCGGTCGCGGTGTACGTGCTGGCCGGCTACAACCGGGGCAGTACCTACTCCGCCGAGGCGGGGCTCAAGTACTTCCTGATCGGCGCCTTCGCGTCCGGCTTCCTGCTCTATGGCATCGCCCTGGTGTACGGCGCGTCCGGCACCACCAACATCGTCCAGATCGGGGCCCAGTTCGGCGAGGCGGAGCTGAGCCACATGGCGAAGCTCGGTCTCGGGATGCTGGTGATCGGCTTCGGCTTCAAGGTGGCCGCGGTGCCGTTCCACATGTGGGCGCCGGATGTCTACGACGGAGCCCCGACCCCGGTCGCGGGCTTCATGGCCACCGCGGTCAAGACCGCCGGGTTCATCGCGCTCGCCCGGGTGCTGTACACCTCCTTCCAGGGCTCGGTGCTGGTGTGGCAGCCGATCATCTTCGCGCTGGCCGCCGCCTCGATGGTGCTGGGCAACCTGGTGGCGCTGGCGCAGAAGTCGCTCAAGCGGATGCTGGCCTACTCCTCGGTGGCCCACGCGGGGTACCTGCTCTGCGCCCTCTGGCCGGGCACCCCGCTCGGGATGTCGTCGCTCACGTTCTACCTGGTGGGGTACGGGGTCACCTCCATCGCGGCCTTCGCGCTGCTGGGGGCGGTGGGGCGGGACGGGGAGCGGGACGTGACCCTGGCCGAGATCGCCGGCCTGGCGGAGACCCGCCCGTGGATGGCCTTCGCGCTCTCGGTCTGCATGCTCTCGCTGCTGGGCTTTCCCGGCACCATCGGCTTCATCGGGAAGTGGTACATCCTGTCCGCGCTGGTGGCCTCCAAATTCCCGCTGCTGGCCGTGCTCCTGGTGCTCACCAGCCTGGTCTCCGCGGGCTACTACATGCCGGTGCTGATGGCGATGTACATGCGGCCCTCCCGGGCGCCGATGGTCTTCTTCGACCGGGGCCTGGCCGGCAGCGCGCGGGTGGCGGTGGCGGTCGGCGTGATCGCCGTCCTGGCGCTCGGCGTGTGGCCCGGCCCGGTGCTTCAGCTGGCCAACCACGCGGCGGAGTCGCTGGCGCAAACCGCCGGCCAGATCGTAGCCCGTCGTTGAACGTTCCCCGGTCGATCTTCCGGCAATACGACGTGCGCGGGGTGGTGGGCACCGAGCTCACCGGCCCGCTCGCGCGCGCGCTGGGGCGCGCCTACGCCACCCTCGGCTGGGAACGGCTGGGGCGGGCGCCGCGGCTCGCCGTCGGGCGGGACAACCGCCCCTCGGGTGACCGGCTGGCGGCGGAGGTCCGCGCCGGCATCGCCGACACGGGGGGCCTGGCGGTGGATGTCGGACAGCTGCCGACGCCCGCGCTCTACTTTGCCGTCCACGCCTTGGGCGCCGACGGCGGGCTGCAGGTCACCGGCTCCCACAACCCGCCGGAGTTCAACGGCTTCAAGATGGTCCTCGCCGGCGACGCGCTCCACGGGGAGGACATCCTCCGCCTGCACGAGATCATCTCGCTCGAATCATGGCGCACCGGGACCGGGGGCGAGAGCGCCGACGGTTCCATCCTCGGCCGCTACCGCGAGGCGATCGTCGCCCGGCACCGGCTGGCCCGGCCGGTGAAGGTGGTGGTGGACTGCGGCAACGGGGTGGGCAGCCTGGTCGCCGTGAGCACCCTCGAGGCGCTGGGCTGCGAGGTGGTGCCGCTCTTCTGCGATTCCGACGGCAGCTTTCCCAACCATCATCCCGATCCCACGGTGGTGGAAAACCTGGTGGACCTGCAGGCCGCCGTGCGCCGAACCGGGGCGGAACTCGGGATCGCCTTCGACGGGGACGCGGACCGGATCGGCGCGGTGGACGAGACCGGCACGGTGATCTTCGGCGACCTCCTGCTGGTGCTCTTCGGCCGCGATGCGGTGCGGCGTTTCGGCTCCGGGGTCACGGTGATCTTCGACGTGAAGTGTTCCGAGATCCTTCCCCAGGCGCTGACCGCGGCCGGCGCGCGGCCGGAGATGTGGAAGACCGGGCATTCGCTGATCAAGGCGCGAATGAAGGCGCTCCAGGCCCCACTCGCCGGCGAGATGAGCGGCCACATGTTCTTCGGCGGGGACTGGTTCGGGTTCGACGATGCGCTCTTCGCCGCCGCGCGGCTGCTGGAGATCGTGGCGGCGGGGCGGGGCGGGCTCTCGCCCCTGCTGGCCGACCTGCCAGCGACCTTCGCCACGCCGGAGATCCGGCTCGAGTGCGCGGAGGAACGGAAGTTCGCCCTGGTGGCGCGGGCCGCCCGCCACTTCGCCGCGAAGTACCCGGTGAACACGATCGACGGCGTGCGGATGACGTTCCCCAGGGGGTGGGGCCTCGTACGCGCCTCCAACACCCAGTCGATCCTCGTGCTCCGCTTCGAGGCCACCGACCAGGCCGCGCTCGACGCGTATCGCGCCGAAGTCGAGGGCTGGCTCGCCGCGGCGGGTCCGGACTAAGTGTCGCCCCCCCGGAGCGCTTGTCGCGGCGCCTCCGGCGGTTAGCTTCTCGCCCATGTCTCCCCGCGCCCTGCGGCTGGCGGCCGCCTTCCTCCTCGTGGTCGCCCTGCTCTTCGCGGGGCGCTGGGCCGCGACGCTGGTCGCGGAACGCTGGTGGGCCACCGAGATCTCCCCCGACGCGGCCCGCTTCGTGACCTACTGGACCCTGCTCGCCTCGCTGCTCGAGGCCGCGGGCATCCTCCTCGCCTGCCTCTGGTTCATCTTCCACCTGCTGCTCGTCTACCGGGTGATCGGCTCGGTGCAGGTGCACCGCCGGCTCGGCAATCTCGAAATCCGCGAAGCGGTCAACCTCCGCTCCATCGGGCTGATCGGCCTGGTTGGGGGGCTGGTGCTCGGGTTCGTCGCCGGCCGCGGGGCGGGGGAGTGGACCCCGACGGTGCTGCTGGGCTGGAGCGGCCTGCACTACGGCGAGGGGGACCCGCTCCTCGGCCGCGACCTGGGGTTCTACCTCACCCGGCTCCCGGTCTGGCGCCTGCTGCATGGCTACGCGGTGCTGCTGACGCTCCTGGCGCTGGGTGGCGCGGCCACCCTCTACGCCGTGATCGGCGCCATCACCTGGAAGAACCGGCGGCCGGTGGTGAACCTCCACGCCCGGCTGCACCTCGGGGGCCTCGCGGTACTGCTCGCCCTGGTGCTCGCGTGGGGCTACCTGCTCGAACCATACGAACTGGTCGGCGGGATCGTCGGCACCGTGCATTCGGGCCGGTTTGAGTTCCGCCGCACCGCCGCACTGGTCCTGACCGGGATCGCGGGTGGCGCGGCGGTGCTGTCGTTCTGGTGGGCGCTCCGGGGCCGTAACGCGCTGCTCTATGCCATCTGGGGGATCCTGGCGTCCGCCTCCCTCCTCGGCCATCACATCATCCCGGCCTTCATCGGCCCGGAACCGGATGCGGCGCTCGAACCGTCGGTCCGGCGTCACCTGGACCAGGTCGCCTATGGCATGACCACCCTGCGGGATTCGACCCTGCTTCGGGTGGACCAGCCGGTGGACCCGCCGCGCCCCCTCGCGCTCTGGCATCCCACACTCGCCGCTGACGCCACGGGCGGCGATTCCGGCAGGGTGGTGGCGGTGGACCGGGCGGTGGTCCCGGTGGCCAATCGCGGGCGGGCTGGCTGGATCGTGGTCCGCGACCGCGGCGAGCGTGGCGCGATCGTCTCGGTCATGCTGGACGACCAGACCCAACTGCACGGCAACCCCATTACCGTGCACGAGCCCGACAGTCTCCGGTCGCCGGCGGGGATCCCGCCGCTTCGGCTGCCATTGCGCGGGCTCTGGCCCCGCGGTCCCCTGAGCGTGATCGATTCGGCCGAACACGGGGTGCCCATCGGGCAGGGGCTCCGGCGGCTGGCCCTCGCCTGGGCACTGCAATCGGCCACGGTGCTCGGAAGCCGAGCAGCCGGGGAGCGGGTATTCTGGCACCTGGACCCCGTGGAGCGGCTCGGTCGCCTCGCACCCTTTGCCGTGTGGGGTACGCCCACCCCCCGCTTCCTGAGCGGGCAACTGGTGTGGCTGGTGGACGGGTACCTCGCCGCCGACGCCTTTCCCGGGTCGAGCCGGGTCCGCTGGCGCGGCGGCTGGATCGGGTCGCTGGTCGCCGGCTTCATCGCCGTGGTGAACGCCGAGTCGGGGGCCACCACGATCTACCTGCGCCACGGCGCCGGTGAGGTCGCCAAGGAATGGCAGGTCCTGACCGACTCGCTGGTACAGCCGTCCTCCGCGCTGCCGCCGGACATCGTCCGCGCCCTCCCGTATCCCTCCGAGCTGGTGGAGGTGCAGGCCCGGATCCTCGCCCAGCCACACTGGGGGCTGGGTCAGGTGGTGGGTCGGAGCGAGGCGGTCGCGGTGACCGGGCCGGCCGCCGACGCCCTGTGGGAACCGGACACCAGCGGGGTGGAGGTGCTTGTCCCCTACCTGCCCGCAGATGCCAGGCAGCTCTCCGGGGTGGTCCGTGCCCGCATGGCGGATGGCTGGGAGCAGCTGACGCTCTTCCGGGTGGACAGCCTGCTGGCGCTTCCCGACCCCGCCACCCTCTCCACCCGGTGGTCCAAGTTCCCCACCTTTCAGCAGCTCCGGGACTCGGTTGAGAAGGAAGGGGCGCGCCTCGAGCCGGGGCCGGTGCGCTACTGGCCGACCCCCGCGGGGCTGGGCGCGTACCAGCCCTGGTTTGCCCGCCGCGATGGGGCCGAACCGGTGCTCAAGTGGGTCAGCCTGGCGATCACCGATCGCCGGGGAGCCGGTCACGATTTCGAGGAGGCCTGGCAGAACCTGCTGGGGCTGTCGGCCCCGATCATCTCCGCCGGTGCCCGTGGGACCCAGCTGCTCGAGGCGCGTCGCTTCCTCGATGCGGCGGAGGCGGCACTCTCCCGGGGAGACCTGGAGGGCTTTGGGCGCGCCTGGGAGGGGCTCAAGCGCACCCTGAGATCGCCCTAAGTGTCAATCTTGCTTTCGCTTAGCCTGCGGAGTACCTTCCGCGCCGCCATGCGCCCCCCGTTGCCAGAACGGCGGGTGCGCCGACCGTCCCCGCGGTAAGAGGACCATGTGAACCTACACGAGTACCAGGGCCGCGCCCTGTTCCGCGCCGCCGGCATTCCCATGCCCGACGGCGACGTCGCCTCGACACCTTCCGAGGCCGAATCGATCGCCCGGCGGGTGGGAGGAACGGTGGTCGTGAAGGCCCAGGTCCACGCCGGCGGCCGGGGCAAGGCCGGGGGGGTGAAGCTGGCCAGGAATCCAGCCGAAGCGGGCGCGGCGGCCGAGAAGATCCTGGGCATGAGCATCAAGGGGCTCATCGTCCAGCGCGTGCTGGTGGTGCCGGCCGCGGATATTGCCAGCGAGGCGTACGTGGGGCTGATCATGGACCGGGCGACGCAGCGGCCCGTATTCATGGTGAGCCCGGCGGGCGGGATCGACATCGAGGAAGTGGCGGCGAAGACGCCGGACAAGATCCGGCGGCTCGCGGTGGACCCCCGCTACGGCCTCCTGCCGCACCAGGCGCTGGGGCTCGCGCTCTTCCTGTATCCCGACATCGCCCAGGCCCGGGCGGCGGCCCGGATCATGGAACAGCTCTACCAGGTCTTCACTGCGAACGGCTGTTCGCTGGCGGAGATCAACCCCCTGGTGACGACGCCCGAGGGGCGGGTGGTGGCGCTCGACGCCAAGGTCTCCATTGATGACAACGAGCTCGATCGCCGGCCCGACCTGGCGCTCCTGCGGGACGAAACCGCCGAGGAGCCGAGCGAGGTGCAGGCCCGGCGGGCCAACCTCACCTTCATCAAGCTGGAGGGGAACGTCGGCTGCGTGGTGAACGGCGCCGGCCTCGCGATGGCTACAATGGACCTGGTCAAGTACTACGGCGGCGAGCCGGCCAACTTCCTGGACATCGGGGGCAGCTCCAACCCGGACAAGGTGGTGAACGCGCTCCGGATCATCACCAGTGACCCCAATGTGAAGGCCATCCTCTTCAACATCTTTGGCGGCATCACCCGCACCGACGACGTGGCCAACGGCCTCAAGACCGCGCTTTCCCAGTTTCCGGTGCAGGTTCCCATCGTGGTGCGGCTGACCGGTACCAACGAGGCGGAGGCGGTCAAGATCCTCCGGGGCATCGGCATGACCGCGCTCTCCGACATGGACGAAGCGGTGCGGCAGGTGGTCGCCGTGGTGAAGGGGGCGGCGTGAGCATCTTCATTGACAAGGCGAGCCGCCTGGTGGTGCAGGGGATCACGGGCCGGGATGGCTCGTTCCATACTCGGCAGATGCTGGAGTACGGCACCCAGGTGGTGGCCGGGGTGACGCCGGGGAAGGGCGGCCAGACCTTCGAGGGCCGGGTGCCGGTGTTCAACACCGTCGCCGATGCCGTGGCGGCCACCGGCGCCGACGTCTCGGTGATCTACGTCCCGCCCGCCGGCGCCGCGGGCGCCATCTTCGAGGCGGCGGATGCGGGGATCCCGCTGATCGTGTGCATCACCGAGGGGGTGCCGGTGATGGACATGACCCGGGTCCTGCCCTACGTCCGCGAGCGCGGGGCCCGGCTGATCGGCCCCAATTGCCCGGGCCTGATCACGCCGGGGGAGTCCAAGGTCGGCATCATCCCGGGGAACATCTGCCTCCCCGGCCGGGTGGGCCTGGTCTCGCGCTCCGGGACCCTGACCTATGAGGTGGTGAACCATCTCACCCGGCACAAGATCGGCCAGAGCACCTGTGTCGGCATCGGGGGCGACCCGCTCAACGGCACCTCCTTCATCGACTGCCTGCGGGCGTTCCAGGACGATCCGGCCACCGACCTCATCGTGATGATGGGCGAGATCGGCGGCACCGACGAGCAGAATGCCGCCGCCTTCGTGCTGGAGTACGTCACCAAGCCGGTGGTGGGCTTCATCGCCGGGCAGACGGCGCCCCCGGGCCGCCGCATGGGGCACGCCGGCGCCATCATCTCCGGCTCCTCGGGCACCGCCGCCGAGAAGATCGCCGCTTTCGAGGCGGCGAAGATCGCGGTGATGAAGCGGCCGGTGGACGTCGTGGAGCTGGTGCAGCAGCGCCTGTAGGGCGGGCGCCCCGCGGGGCGCCGGCGGGACGGCACTCAACCAACGCAAGGAAATATTCGTGGCCAAGATCCTCACGCTGGGCATGCTCAAGCCCGACGCGATCGCGAGCGGCAAGGCGGGCGCCATCATCGCCCACATCCAGAACGAAGGGTTCAGCATCCGCGCGGCGCGGCTGACCCGGCTCACCCCGGCCCAGGCGGGGAAGTTCTACGAGGTGCACAAGGACCGGCCGTTCTACGCCGACCTGGTGGCCTTCATGACCTCGGGGCCGGTGCTGCCGATGGCGCTGGAGCGGGAAGATGCGGTCGCCCATTTCCGGAAGGTGATCGGTGCCACCGACCCGGCCGAGGCGGCGCCGGGCACCATCCGGAAGTTGTTCGCCGAGTCGAAGGGGAAGAACGCCGTGCACGGGTCGGACAGCCCCGAGAACGGGGTCCGGGAGGTCGGCTTCTTCTTCCCCGAGAGCGAGATCGCGGGGCTCTGGGGCTGAGCCGGGGCCGGCGCCTCCGCGCTTGACCCAAGTCGTTGTCCCGGTTACGTTTTCGGGCTATGCTTCAGGTGGACGTTCGGGAGCTGCAACAGGGTCCGGTGCAGACTTCCGGTGAGCTTCCCGTGCAGGATGAGACCTTTGCCGGCCTCGGGCTCGCGCTCGACGGGCCGGTGCGCGTGACCGGCCAGCTGACCGAGACCGGCGACCAGGAGTACTTCTGGCACGCCCGCCTCGAGGCCCGGTTCCGGGGGCTCTGCCGCCGCTGCCTGACCGATGTCGTGTC
Organism: uncultured Gemmatimonadaceae bacterium; assembly: GCA_964585655.1. GTDB lineage: Bacteria > Gemmatimonadota > Gemmatimonadetes > Gemmatimonadales > GWC2-71-9 > JADJOM01. Next base: position 8,614 of record CAZPER010000113.1, read on the forward strand.
TCCCCTCGAGCTGGATGTCGAGGTGCTGTTCAGCGCCGATCCGGACGCGGCGGATGATCCCGCCGTCTATCCGCTGGTGGCGCCCGTGATCCGGGTGGATGTGCGGCCGGCCGTGCGGGAGGAACTCGCCCTGGCGGTGCCGGCCTTCCCCCTCTGCCGCGAGGACTGCGCCGGACTCTGTCCCCGGTGCGGAGCGGATCTCAACGCCGGGCCGTGCGGCTGCACGGCCCCTTCTGACTGAGGTTGCGATGGCTGTCCCGAAGCGCAAGGTCTCCAAGTCCCGCAAGCGGCTCCGCCGCGGCCACGACAAGGCGGCGTCCATGGCGACGCAGCCCTGTCCCCGCTGCAGCTCGCCCAAGCTCTCCCACCGGGTGTGCCCGACCTGCGGGTACTACCGGGGCAAGAAGATGATTGAGGTCGAGGACGCCTGACGGTGATCCGGATCGCTCTCGACGCCATGGGCGGGGACAACGCCCCGCAGGCGGAAGTCGAGGGTGCGGTACGGGCCCTGAACGAGCTCCCCCCGGAGTTCGTCATCCAGCTGGTGGGACGCCGCGATGCCATCGAGGCGGAGCTGGCGCGCCATCCCGGCGTTGATCGCGCACGCCTCGAGTTCCACGAGGCGCCTGACGTCATCGGCATGGACGAGAAGCCCCTCTCCGCGATCCGGAAGAAGCCGAACTCCAGCATGGTCGTCGCCCTCGGGCTGCAGAAGGCCGGGGCCTCCGATGCCCTGGTCTCGGCCGGCAATACCGGGGCGCTCCTGGTCGGCTCCACCATCCTGCTCGGCCTCCACGACGGCGTGGACCGGGCCACCGTCGCCTCCCTGATCCCCTCCACCGACGATCCCGTCCTCCTGCTCGATGCCGGCGCCACCGTGGACTGTTCCCCGCGGGAGCTGGTCGGCTTCGCCTGGCTCGGCACCATCTACATGCAGGACGTCCTCGGCCGCCCCAATCCCAAGGTGGGCCTGCTCAACGTCGGGGAAGAGGACGAGAAGGGGAACGCCGCCGCCAAGGAGGCGCATCAGCTGCTGGGCCAGGCCAGCGGGATCAACTACGTCGGCAACGTCGAGGGCCGCGACATCGTCGCCGGCCACCACGCCTTCGGCATGCTGGATATCGTGGTCTGCGACGGCTTCGTCGGCAACATCGTGCTCAAGTTCTACGAGTCGGTGGCCAAGCTGATTGTCCGGCTGGTCAAGAAGGAATCGCCGGCGGTGCTGCAGCTGCCGGAGATCCGCGGGGTGTTCCGCCACCTGGACTACAGCGAGTACGGCGGGGCCCCGCTGCTGGGGGTGAAGGGCGTCACCATCGTCTGCCACGGGTCCTCCTCGCCCAACGCCTTCAAGAACGCCATCCGGGTGGCCAGCCAGGCCGTGGCCCACGACCTGAGCGCCCACATCGGCGCCAAGTTCGCCCGGCGCGACGCCGAGGCGGGCGCGTGACCGCTCGGCCCTTCGCGCATCTGGCCGGGCTCGGGGTCTACCTCCCCTCGCGGGTCATGGCCAACAAGGACTTCGAGGCCCGGCTGGAGACCTCGGACCAGTGGATCGTGGAGCGCACCGGCATCCGGGAGCGGCGCTACGCCCGGCCGGAGGAAACGGTCTCCACCATGGCTCAGGCCGCGACCGAAATGGCCCTGGCGCGGGCGGGGATCGGGGTGGCGGATCTCGGGGCGGTGATCGTCGCCACCGCGACGCCGGACCATCCCCTGCCGTCCACCGCCTGCTACCTGCAGGCCCTGATCGGCGCCAAGAACGCCGCCGCGTTCGATGTTGCCGCGGCCTGCTCCGGGTTCCTGTTCGGCATCACGATGGCGGAGGGCTTGATCGCCACCGGGCAGGCCCGCCATGTGCTGGTGGTGGGGGGCGAGAAGCTCACCTCGATCACCGACCAGGAGGACCGCTCCACCGCGATCCTCTTCGGGGACGGCGTCGGGGCGGCGGTCATCTCCGCCGGGGCAAAGGACGGCCGGGGCATCCTCTCGACGTTCATCAAGTCCGACGGCGCGCTCACCAACCTGCTCTACATCCCGAGCGGCGGCACCGCCGATCCGATCAGCGAGCGGATGGTGCGGGAGCGGACGCATTACATGAAGATGGCGGGCCGGGAGGTCTTCAAGCACGCGGTCCTGACGATGGCCGAAGCGTGTGACGAGGCGCTCCGCCGGGCCGGGGTGACCGCCGAGCAGATCGACCTCCTGGTGCCACATCAGGCCAACATCCGGATCATCGACTCCACCGCCAAGCACGCCGGGATCCCGGCCGAAAAGGTGCTGGTGACCGTGGACCGCTACGGCAACACGTCGGCCGCGTCGATCCCGATGGCGCTGGCATACGCCGAATCCACCGGGCGTCTCAAGCCGGGGATGCTGGTCCTGCTGGTGGCCTTCGGGGCGGGCTTCACCTGGGGCAGCGCGGTGATCCGGTGGTGACCGTCGTGCTCTGTCCCGGCCAGGGGGCCCAGAAGGTCGGCATGGGCAAGGATCTGGCGGAGCGGTTCCCGGCCGCCCGGGATACCTTTGCCCGCATTGACGAGGCCCTGGGCGTCGCGCTCTCGCGGATCATGTGGGAGGGGCCCGAGAGCGAGCTGACCCTGACCCACAACACGCAGCCCGCCATCCTGGCCCATAGCGCCGCCGTCTGGGCCGTGGTCGGGGATGCGCTCCGGCCCGGGCTCGGGGCCGCCGCCGGTCACAGCCTGGGCGAGTACAGCGCCTACGTCGCCACCGGCGCGCTCGACCCTGCCGCCGCCGCCGCACTGGTGCGGCGCCGGGGGGAGCTCATGTACGAGGCCGGTACTCGCCGCCCGGGCGCGATGGCCGCGGTGCTCGGACTCGAGACTGCCCAGGTGGAGGCGGCCTGCACCGAGGCGTCCACCGCGAGCGAAGTGGCGGTCGCCGCCAACCTCAACGCGCCGGACCAGACGGTGCTGTCAGGCGATCCGGCGGCCGTCGAGCGGGCGGGGGAAGGCTGCAAGGCGCGTGGCGCCAAGCGGGTCATCGGCCTCAAGGTGAGCGGCGCGTTTCATTCGCCCCTCATGGAGCCGGCGGTCGCCGGGCTGTCCGCGGCGCTCGCCGCCGCCGCGTTCCGGGACCCCGTGGTCCCGGTCGTGGCCAATGCCACCGCGGAGCCGGTACGCGATGCTGGCACGGCGCGGCGGCTGCTGGCCGAGCAGCTACGGCGCCGGTCCGCCGGGTGGCGTG
>CAZPER010000114.1:0-11804 GCA_964585655.1 uncultured Gemmatimonadaceae bacterium
CCCTCCAGCACCGCGAGCTGGCCCCGCGCCACCCGGTTGACCAGCGCATCCACCAGCGGCACGAACGAGGCCCGGAGCGGCAGCGTGGTCCACGCCGGTTCGAAGCGGCCCCCCAGCAGCACCACCTCACCGGCGCGCACGATCCACGGCGTGCCGCCTACGGTCGCGACCACGCCGCCCGCCGCGCTGGCCCGCAACGGCTCCAGCACATAGCGCCGGCTCACCTGCTCCCGGTCCAGCAGCGGCCCCGAATCGGTGAGCCCGGGCGCGGCCACGAGCGCGCCGTACCTCCAGCCCACGCCGCGCCGCTCCAGGGCGCGGTTGAGCGCCCCGAGTTCCGCGGGATCCGACGGCGGCAGCACCACCGAGGCACCGGATCCCAGCGTCCCCAGCGAGAGCTCGTTCCCCGTGCGGATCCGCCCGCTCGCGGCCAGCACCCCCGCGACCGCGTCGAGGTACCGGTCCCCGGCGTCCCACGCCACCCGGGCCACCGGTGCCACCCGGACCAGCCCGGCGCGTTCATCGTCCAGCCGGAATTCGTCCGGGGACTTGGTGACGTGCACCGGCCACCATCCCGGGGAGACGGCACCCAGCGTGAAGCTGCCGGTCCCCCCCGCCGTCACCAGCGCCTGCCGCGCCGGCCGATCGCCCAGCTGGGCCGACACCGGCGCGGCGATCCCCGCGTCCCCGGCCACCGAGACCAGCACCGCGCCCCCCTCCGGCGTCCATGGCTGCGGCCCGGGCTCCAGCCGGACGACCCCGGTGTTCGGCGGGGCGTCGTCGGCCGGGGGCGCGACCACGACCGGCGCGGTGGTCCGGGTCGGCGCCAGTGCGGTGGCCTGCAGGTCGGTCAACAGGACAATGCCCCCCGGACGCCGGTCGCTGGCCAGCACCTCGCCCGCGAGGGTAAGGGTGGCGCCGAGATCCATCCGGCGGCGGGACGGGGTCAGCGTGTCGACGACGGTGAGCAGCTCCGCGGCGGCGCCACGCCGGGCGATGCCGTCGCTGGTGAGCAGCCAGAGCGCATCGGCGGAAGTGGCCCGGAGGAGGACCCGCCGTGCCGCCGCCCGGAGCTCGGTGAGCCGGGGGGTGCCCGCCACCACCGCGGCGCTGGAGGGGGAATTATCGACCACCAGGACCAGGGCGCTGGGTGCGTGGCTCACCGCTTCGCCCAGTGGCGCCGAGGGACCCGCGGCCGCGAGGACCAGGGCCAGCACCAGCAGCGTGCGCACCAGCAGCAGCAGCCAGTGGCGCAGCTTGAGGCGGCGCTGGTGCTCCTCGGTGACCTGCACCAGGTAGCGGACGGCGGGAAATTCCACCGTGGGCGGGTCCCGTCGCTGGATCAGGTGCAGCAGCAGCGGCACGCCCACCAGCGGCAGCGCGAACAGGGCCCAGGGCTGGAGAAAGCCGATCACGCGATACCGGAGCGGCGGGCCACCACGCGGCGGAGCGCGAGGCCGAAGGGCGTGTCGGTGGTGAGCTGGTGATAATGAATGCCGCTGGTGCGGCAGGCACGGCGCCAGGCGCTGACCACCCCCGTCACCGTCTCCCGGTAGGCCTCGGCCCAGTCCCGGGGGCGCAGGGTGACTCCCTGTCCCGTCTCCGGATCCTCGAACCGCGCCTCCGCGGGGCCGCCCAGCTCCAGTTCGGCGGGATCCATCACGTGCAGCACCAGCACCTCGTGGCCGCGGTGACGCAGGAACTTGAGGGCGCGGAGCGCCAGCTCCCGCTCCAGCAGCAAGTCGGAGATGAAGATGACCATCCCGCGCCGCCGCAGCAGCCCCACTACCCGGCGGAGCGCCGGCTCCGCCGCGGTGCCAAGCCCGGGGGAAAGCCCACCGAGCGCGGCCAGCAACTGGTGTCCGTGGGACGTGCGAGCCCGGGCGGGGACGACCGCCCGCACCGACTCGTCGAAGGCGATGAGACCGGTCGCATCCCGCTGCCGCAGCAGGAGCAGGGCGAGTGCGGCGGTCAGCCGCCGCACATACTCGAGCTTGGACAAGGTGCGGGCGGGATCCCCCGACCAGGCCATGGAACGGCTCACGTCCACGACCAGCATCGCGCGGAGATTGGTCTCTTCCTCATACTGCTTCACATACAGCCGGTCCTTACGGCCCATGAGCTTCCAGTCCACGTAGCGCAGCTCATCTCCCGGCTGGTACATCCGGTGCTCCGCGAACTCCACCGAGAAGCCGCGGCGGGGCGAGCGGTGCAGCCCGGTCAGAAACCCCTCGACGATGCCTTCGGCGAGGAGTTCGAGCCCGGCGAGTCGGGCCGCTTCCCGTGGATCGAGCAGGTCGAGTGGACGCGGGGCTGTGGCGGGTGCGGTCATGGGCGGGTCAACGTATCGGGACGCACCGTGGGAAGTCAACGCAAGGGTTCCGTGTACGCCCACGCGGACATTCCGGGCCGGGGGCAGATTTTGCAATTTCGCGGTAAGTCATTATTGGATATTCGCTTACGAGGTTTTTTGAGTCTGGCACATCCCCTGCTCTCTGGCCTGCCGTCCACTATGTTGTCCCCGGAGGCCTTATGACTGCAGCCCTGACGCTGGCGCTCGCCGCACTCACCATCTCGGCGCCCGCCCCCACTCCGACCGGACCTGATGCCGTCATTGCCCGCTGGGTGCGGGGGACGAGCCAGGAACGGCCCCGCATCAACGTGTGGCTCAACCGGGACGACGTGTACAGCCGCGGCGACGGGGCCCGGGTGTACTTCAAGAGCGACGTGGACGCCTACGTGACCATCGTCCGCATCGATACGGACGGCCGGGTCCGGGTTCTGTTTCCGATGGACCCGTGGGAAGACAACTGGGCCCGCGGCGGCAAGACCTTCGAAGTGCTCGGCCGCGACCGGGACGAGGCGTTCAACGTGGATGACTACCCGGGCGTCGGGTACATCTTCGCCATCGCCTCGGAAGATCCGTTCAGCTACGACGAAATCGTGCGCGGGGACCACTGGGACTACCGCTCGATCGCCGACGGCCGGGTGCGCGGCGATCCGTACATCGCGGTGGCGGACCTCGCCGACCGGATCGCCCGCGAGGGGGACTACGACTACGACGTCGCGGAATACAACGTCGAGCGCCACTACGATTATCCCCGCTTCGTCTGCTACGACTGCCACACGTACGCCAGCTGGCGCTACTGGGATCCCTACAGCCACTACTGCTCGCGCTTCCGGATCGTGATCTATGATGACTGGTACTACTACCCGTACCGGCGCTACCGGAATGGCGTGATCATCGTGCGGCCGTACCGGCCTGGCCCGCGCTATGTCTTCAAGGACTACGACGCCCGGAACGACTACATCACCCGGGTGGCGGAGCGGCCGCGGGGGACGGATGATCGTCGCCCGGTGGTGGACCGCGATCGGACCAGCGTGGACGTGGGCGGGCGCGGGAATGTGCCGGCCCCGGTCTCGCCCCGTCGGCGGAGCCCGGAGACGACCAGCCCCGGGGCCACCCGGCCGAATGGCACCGACCGCCGCCCGGTATCCAAGCCGGACGGGGCCCAGCCCAGTCCCGACACCGGGAACGAGCCGCGCCGCCGCAATGATCCGGACCGGACCCGGGAACCGTCCGGCGCGCAGCCCGCGCCCAGCACGGGGAATGAGCCCCGCCGCCGGAGCGATCCGGACCAGACTCGTGAGCCGTCCACGGCCAGGCCGGCGCCGGATGCCGGCTCCACCCCCCGGCGCCGGCCCAGCGGCAGCAGCAGCGGGATCCGCGAAGCCGGTCCCGAGGCGGACCGTGGGTCACGGTCCGCTGGAGAGTCCCCGCGCCGGTCGAGCGGGCAGGGGGAGCCCCGGAGCCAGAGCGCACCGCGGGGCGAGAGCGAGCCGAGGGGTCAGAGCCAGCCGCGGGAGGCAGAGCCCCGGCGTGAATCGGAGCCGCGCCGGGAGACATCCCGGCCGCCGGAGCGGGAATCCACCCGGTCGGAACCCAAGGCCGAGCGGCCGCGCTCGGAGCCCAGGTCGGAGCCGCGGGTGGAATCGCCACCCCGGAGCACCGGCCAGCCGGAACTGAAGCGGCGGCGCCCGAACTAGGCCCCCCCGAAACCCTCCCGAGCGCCCGGTCGTAGCACACCCGACCGGGCGCTTATCTTTGGTCGCGCCGGACCGGACCCCTAGCCACAGGACTCTCATGCGTTCGACTTCGTTGGCCTGCCTGACCCTGCTCGCCGCCGCCCCCCTGGCGCTGGCCGGACAGACCGCCCCAGCCACCCCCGCGCTGAAGCGCGCGGCCGCCACGATTACCGCGGCCGACGTGCAGCGCCGCATCCATATCATCGCCGATGACTCCATGATGGGCCGGGACACGCCGAGCCCGGGCCTGGAGATGACCGCGCAGTACGTGGCCGATGAGTTCAAGCGATTCGGGCTCAAGCCGGCGGGCGAGAACGGCACCTGGTTCCAGCGCTACACCATCTCGCGCCGGAAGATCGACGTGGCCCATTCGCACGTGGGCTTCATGGCCGGGCCGCACCACCTGCACGCCGACCTCTCCCGGGATGCCCGCTTCGCCTTCGGCGGCGTGCCCGAGAAGGAGCTGCACCTGGCAGCCGTGGTGCTGGGCGGGGCCTACACCGCCGAGGACGCCGCCCGGCTCCCGGTGAAGGGCAAGGCCGTGATCCTGGTGGTGGACTACAGCAAGCCGCTCACCCCGGTCCTGCAGCAGGCGGCGGGTGCCGTCATCGAGAATGGCGCGGCCGGGATCATCCTGCTGTCCAACCGCGACTCGGCCACCTTCGCCCAGCGGGTGGCCAGCCAGGCCCAGGTGCGGATTGGCGTGGACGGCATGGGCGGGGTCGGCAGCGTGCCGGTGGTGGAGGTGCATGAGCGGGCGGTCGGCGCCGCGCTCGCGGAAGCCAAGCTTGACCCGGCCGCGATCCGGGGCTCGGCGGTGGCCGTGGCCCAGGAGGTCCCGGGCCTCACCATCGGCATCGGGCTCAAGGATGAGGTGCTGGAGTCCGCCACCGCGCCCAACACGATCGGGATGCTGGAAGGCAGCGACCCGAAGCTCAAGCACGAGTACGTGGTGTATTCCGCCCACATGGACCATGTGGGGACCGCCGGCCGCGGTTCCTGCCAGGCGCGTGGCGGCGACACCATCTGCAACGGCGCCGATGACGACGGCTCCGGCACCGTGGGCGTGATCGAGCTGGCGGAGGCCTTCACCCAGCGCGGCGTCCGCCCGAAGCGCTCGGTGCTGTTCATGACGGTGAGCGGCGAGGAGAAGGGGCTCTTCGGCAGCGGCTACTTCGCCGAGCACCCCACGGTGCCGCTGGAGAGCATGGTGGCCAACATCAACATCGACATGATCGGCCGCAACTGGCCCGACACCATCGTGGCGATCGGCAAGGAACACTCCGACCTGGGCGAGCGCCTGGCCCGGGTGCAGGGTGCCAACACCGACCTCAACATGGTCGCCACCGATGACCGCTGGCCGGAGGAGAACTTCTACTTCCGCTCCGACCACTTCAATTTCGCCCGGAAGGGCGTGCCGATCCTCTTCTTCTTCAACGGCGTGCACGACGACTATCACCAGGTCTCGGACTCGCCCGACAAGATCGACGCGGACAAGACCGCTCGCATCGTGCGCCTGCTCTTCCATCTCGGCCAGGAGATCGCCAACAACCCGGCGCGGCCGCGGTGGAATCCGGAAAGCTACGAGAAGATCGTGGAGAAGAAGCCGGCGGCGTAATCGGCCCCGCGGTCCGGCGGCTCGCGAAGCGATTCGCGAGCCGCCGCACCGCACCCCCACCTTCCCTCCCGCATTACCCTTCGGCATGCGCCGCGAGGTCTCCCCCCACGCCGAAATGCTGGCCACGGTCCTCTTCTGGGCCGGGAACTTTTCCGCCACCAAGCTTGCCCTGCCCTACATCCCGCCGCTGGCGTTCACCGCCATCCGGTTCACCATCGGCACCGGCCTCCTCTGGCTCATCCTCCGGCGGCTGGAGCCGGAGCACGACCTCGCTCCCGGGCTGGGGTGGACGCTGGTGCTGCTCGGCGTGGTGGGGAACACCATCTACCAGCTCTGCTTCATCAGCGGGCTCGCCGTCACCACCGCGGTCAACACCTCGCTCATTCTCTCAGCGATGCCCGCGGTCGTCACGGTGACCGCCGGCGTCCTCGGGCTGGAGGTCATCACCAGCCGGCAGCGCTGGGGGCTGGCCCTGGCGACCATCGGAGTCGTGGTGGTGGTGGCGTCGCGCGGCTTCGACCTGCGCCACGGCAGCTGGCGGGGGGACCTGCTGATCCTCGCCGCGGTGGGGTGCTGGACCGGCTATACCCTCGGGCTCCGGCGGATCTCGGGGCGGGTCTCCGCCCTCGGGGTCACGGCGTGGACCATGCTCACCGGCACGCCGGGGCTGGTCCTGGCGGGGCTGCCGCAACTGTCCCGGACGGCGTGGGGGGCGGTGCCGGCGACTGCGTGGGGCGGGCTGGTGTACTCGACGCTGCTGTCGCTGGTGGCGGCGTACATCCTGTGGAGCCGGGCGGTGCAGCGGATCGGGGCGTCGCGCGCGGCGCTCTATACGTGCGTCACGCCGCTCTTCGCCTCACTGATCGCCATGGCCGTGCTGGGCGAGCGGCCCACGCTCTGGCACCTGGCGGGCGGGATCCTGATCATCGGCGGCGTGCTGCTTGGCAACGCCAGCTTCCGCCGGCCGATCCCCGCCGAGGGGTGATCAGGCGGGGGGCGGCGCCAGCTCCTCCAGGCGCGCCATGGCCCGGCGGAGATGGGGGATCACGATGCTCCCGCCGACGACCAGCCCCACCGAGAAGATCTCCAGAAACTCCTCCCGGGTGGTCCCTTCTTCGTGACACCGCACCACGTGGTAGGTGATGCAGTCGTCGCAGCGAAGCACCAGGCTGGACACCAGCCCCAGCATCTCCTTGGTCTTGGTGCCGAGGGCCCCCGGTTCGTAGCAGCGGTGGTCCAAGGCGAAGAAGCGGTTGATCGTGAGGTTGCCCGCGCCCAGGATGAGGTCGTTCATCCGGCTGCGGAAGGCGTTGAAGTCGGCCAGGGTGCCGGGAGCGGTGTCGGTCATGGGGGGAGAAGGTAGGCGACCGGCGGCCCGCGGGGAACGGCCCCGGGGCCTCCCCCTACCCCTTATCTTACGCCCCATGCGCCAGGCCCGAATCCGCAACTTCTGCATCGTCGCCCATATCGACCACGGGAAGAGCACGCTCGCCGACCGCCTCATCGAGGCCACCGGCGCCGTGGAGAAGCGGCTCATGCGCGAGCAGCTCCTCGACACCATGGACCTCGAGCGGGAACGGGGCATCACGATCAAGCTGAACGCGGTGCGGATGGCCTACACCGCCCGCGACGGGCAGGAGTACGAGCTCAACCTGATCGACACCCCCGGGCACGTGGACTTCACCTACGAGGTCTCCCGTTCGCTCGCGGCCTGCGAAGGCGCGATCCTGGTGGTGGACGCCTCGCAGGGGGTGCAGGCCCAGACCCTGTCGAACCTCTTCCTGGCGATGGACGCCGGGCTCGAGATCATCCCGGTGCTCAACAAGATTGACCTCCCCGGGGCCGAGCCGGAACGGCGGGCCAGGGAGATCATGGACCTGATCGGGTCCCGGCGGGAGGAGATCCTGTCGGTCTCGGCCAAGGAGGGGACCGGCATCCCCGAGCTGCTGGAGGAGATCGTCCGCAAGGTGCCGACCCCGAGTGGCAAGCCCGACGCGCCGCTCCGGGCGCTGATCTTCGATTCGTACTTCGACCGCTTCCGCGGCGCCATCCCGAGCATCCGGGTAGTAGACGGCACCATCCGGACCGGGATGGAGATCGCCTTCGGGGCGCACCCGGACGATGTCTACACCGTGGACGAGGTGGGGTACCTGCAGCTGGGACAGCGCCCGACCGGCGTGCTGGAGGCGGGGGAAGTCGGCTACCTGGTGGCCAATCTCCGGAGCGTCGGCGACACCCGCGCGGGGGACACGATCTTCGACGCGCGGGAGCGGGCCCGTGAGCTGCTGCCCGGCTACCGCGACGTGAAGCCGATGGTCTTTGCGGGACTGTACCCCACCGACAGCGACCAGTATGAGCCGCTGCGGGACGCCCTGGCCAAGCTCAAGCTCAACGACGCCAGCCTGCAGTACGAGCCCGAGACCTCGACCGCCCTCGGCTTCGGCTTCCGCTGCGGCTTCCTCGGGCTGCTGCACATGGAGATCGTGGGTGAGCGGCTGGAGCGGGAGTTCAACCTCGACCTGATCACCACGGTCCCGACGGTGGAGTACAACGTCTACCTCACCGACGGCGCCATGATGCTGCTGGAGAACCCCACCAACCTCCCCGACCCGGCGACGATCTCCCGGATCGAGGAGCCGTACGTGAAGGCGCGGATCATGGCCCCCGCGGAGTACATCGGGGGGATCATGAAGCTGGGCACCGACCGGCGCGGGGTGTACCACGGGATGAAATACCTGGACACCAGCCGGGTCGAGTTCGACTTCGACTTTCCGCTGGGAGAGATCGTCCTCGACTTCTTCGACAAGCTCAAGGGGATCTCCCGCGGCTACGCGGCGATGGACTATGAACTGGCCGGCTACCGGGAGTCGGACCTGGTGCGGCTGGACATGATGATCAATGGCGAGACGGTGGACGCCTTCAGCGTGATCATCCACAAGGAGAAGGCCTACGAGTACGGCCGGAAGATCGCCGAGAAGCTCAAGGAGCTGATCCCGCGGCAGCTGTTCGTCGTGGCGATCCAGGCGGCGATCGGCAACAAGATCATCGCCCGCGAGACCATCTCCGCGATGCGCAAGGACGTGCTCGCCAAGTGCTACGGCGGCGACATCACCCGGAAGCGCAAGCTGCTGGAGAAGCAGAAGGAAGGAAAGAAGCGGATGAAGCAGCTGGGCTCGGTGGAGATTCCGCAGGAGGCCTTCCTGGCGGTCCTGCAGGTAGACTAGTGGCGGCTCGGCGGCTCGGCGGCCCGGCGCCTCGAGATTCCGGAGACGATTGCCGCGCCGTCGTGATCCAGACCGCCCACCTGGGCGACGTCGTCCTCACGATTCCCCTGCTCGACGCGCTCGCCGCGCGCCATGGGCCGGTCGACGTGGTCACCACCCCCGCCGCGGCGCCCCTGCTCGCCCACCTGCCCGCGGTGCGCCAGGTCATCCCGTTCGACAAGCATGGCGGCGATCGGGGTCCCGCCGGACTCCTGCGCCTGGCTGCGCGGCTCCGCGGCGAGCGCTACCACACCGCGTGGCTTCCGCATCGCTCCTTCCGGAGCGGCCTCCTGGCCCGGCTCGCCGGCGTGCCGGAACGGATCGGCTACGCGGGGAGCGCCGGGCGCTGGTGGTACAGCCGCACCGTGCCCTGCCCGCCGACGGGGCACGTCACCGCGCGGCTGACCGCGCTCGCGGACGCCACGCCGGTGGCGCCGCCCTGGTTCCCGCTCACCGCGGCCGAGCGGGATGCGGCCGGCCGGTGGCTCGAGGAGCAGAGCATCGGGGACCGTTTCGTCGTGCTGGCGCCGGGGGCGCGGTGGGGGACCAAGCGGTGGCCCGGATTCCCTGCGCTGGCGGCCGCGATTGAGCACCCGATCGTGGTGGTGGGCGACGCCGCGGACGTGTCCCTGGCCGAGGCGGTGGTGGCGGCCGCGCCAGGCCGCGCCGTCAGCGGGGCGGGCCGGCTGGACCTCCGCGCCGTCGCCGCCGTGCTCGCGCGGAGCGCGCTGGTGGTGAGCAACGACTCGCTGGCGCTCCATCTGGCGGGGGGGCTGGGGCGGCCGGTCCTGGCCCTGTTCGGGCCCACCGTTCCGGCCTTCGGCTTCGGCCCGCTTGGTCCGGAGGGGCTGGTACTCGAACACCCGGGACTGACCTGCCGTCCCTGCTCCCCGCACGGTCCGGAGCGATGCCCCCTGGGCCACCACCGCTGCATGCGGGACCTGGCCGTCCCCGTGGTCGCGGCCGCGGTGGACCGGGTGCTGGCCGGGACCGCCGGCCGAGCGGGGCAGTAGAGCGCAGGGGCCACTGGCCCTATCATTCCCCGGTTCGCCGGATCCCCCGACCCCCCGTTCCCCGATCCTCCCACGCCCATGCGCTTCATCGTCGGCATCGACCTCGGTGGCACCAACATCGTCTCCGGCTGCGTGGCCGAGGACGGGTCGGCCATTCACGGGGTGCGCAGCGTCCCCACCGGCGCCGAGGGCGGGCCGGATGCGGTGGTACAGCGCATCATCGCGGTGGCCAAGGAGAGCATTTCGGAGACCCGTGCCGCCGTGCCGGGCGCCGAGATCATCGGACTCGGCGTGGGCGCTCCGGGTCCGCTCGATACCCGGAGCGGGGTGGTGCTGCTCACCCCCAACCTCGGCTGGGTGAACATGCCGCTCCGGCAGCGGCTGCAGGACGGCCTCGGCCTCCGCACCGGGCTCGACAACGACGCCAACTGCGCGGTGCTGGGGGAGTGGTGGATGGGCGCCGCGCGCGGCACTCGCCAGGCGGTGGGGCTCACCATCGGCACCGGGATCGGCGGCGGGATCATCATCGATGGCCGGCTGTATCACGGCGCGTCGGACATCGCCGGCGAGGTGGGGCACATGACCATCGACGCCAACGGCCGCCACTGCAAGTGCGGCAACTATGGCTGCGTCGAGGCCTACGCCTCCGGACCCAACATCGCGCTCCGCGCCACCGAGGCGATCCAGACCGGCGCGGCGTCGAGCCTGGCGAGCTACGTGGGCGGCGACCTCGGGCGCATCACCGCCCAGACGGTCTACGAGGCGGCCCAGGCGGGCGACGAACTGGCCATCGACGTGGTGCGGGACACCGCCCGGTTCCTCGGTGCCGCCGTCGCGAACCTCATCAACATCTTCAACCCCGAGGCGGTGGTGATCATGGGCGGGGTGACCCAGGCGGGGGACAGCCTGTTCGAGCCGCTCCGCCGCGAGGTGTCCCGCCGGGCGTTCAAGCCCGCGGTGCAGGTCTGCCGCATCGTCCCGGGGGAACTCACCGGCGTCGCCGGCGTGTACGGCGCGGTCCGCGCCTTCCAGGAGCAGGTCGAGGCGGGGATCGTGTGAAGCTGGGGATCCTCGGTTCGCTGGTGTGGGATGAGATTCACGGCCGCGATCCCGCCGCGCCCGTTGTGGAGGAATGGGGGGGGATCGCGTACGCGCTGGGGGGGCTCGACGCGGCGCTGGCGCCGGGGTGGGAGATCGTGCCGCTGATCAAGGTCGGCAGCGACCTCCGGGAGCGTGCGTCGGAGCTGTTCCGGAGCCTGGCCCACCTGGTGCCGGGCGGGCGGGCGGTGGAGGTCCCGGTGCCGAACAACCGGGTGACGCTGCGCTACCAGTCGGCGGAGCGGCGCTGCGAGCGGATGTCCGGTGGAGTGCCGGGGTGGACCTGGGCCGAGCTGGGACCGATGGTGCGGGACCTCGATGGACTCTACCTCAATTTCATCTCCGGCTTCGAACTGGAACTGGGGACGGCGCAGGCGCTGCGGCAGGCCTACCGGGGTCCGATCTACGCCGACCTGCACAGCCTGCTCTTCGGGATGCCGCAGGACGGGGTGCGGCACCTCCGGCCGCTGGCGGACCCGGGCGCCTGGCTGGCCTGCTTCGACGTGGTGCAGATGAATGAAGACGAAATGGCCATGTTCGGCCCCGATCCGCTGTCGGTGGCGGCGCTGGCGCTGGCGGTGGGGGTGAAGCTGCTGGTGGTGACGCTGGCCGGACGCGGCGCGGTGTATGTGGCCGCCCCGGGATTCGACGGCTTCGGGCCGGCGGCCGGCGGCCGGGCCGGCGGGGCCGCGATCCGGACCGCCCGGATCCCGGCGCCGTCAGTGG
>CAZPER010000115.1:0-11785 GCA_964585655.1 uncultured Gemmatimonadaceae bacterium
CGGCTGGCCGGGGAGCTCCGCGCCGCGTTCGCGGCGGAGCCGCGACGCTTCCTGTGGCGCCCGCGGGTGTAGCGGAGCGAGCGGCGGACGGATGACCACACGGCGGGCGACCACACGGGACGCCCGTACGGGGTGGTCGGGCTAGCTCGGATACCCGTCCGGGTTCTGCTCCTGCCAGCGCCAGGCGTCGCGGCACATGGCATCGAGGTCGAGCTCGGTGCGCCAGCCCAGCTCCCGGAGCGCCTTCCCCGGATCGCAGAAGGACGTGGCCGCGTCGCCGGGACGGCGGTCCACGATCCGGTAGGGGATCTTCCTGCCGCTGGCCCGCTCGAACGCCTGCACCGCCTCCAGCACGCTGTGGCCCCGCCCGGTCCCCAGATTATAGGCCACGCAGCCGGTCTTCCCCTCCAGCGCCTGCATGGCCTGCACGTGCCCGCGGGCCAGGTCCACCACGTGAATGAAGTCCCGCACGCCGGTGCCATCCACCGTCGGGTAGTCCCCGCCGAACACCTGCAGCTCCGGCAGCTTTCCCACCGCCACCTGGGTGATGTAGGGAAAGAGGTTGCTCGGGATCCCGTTGGGGTCCTCCCCGATCCGGCCGCTGCCATGGGCCCCGACCGGGTTGAAGTACCGGAGCAGCGCGATGTTCCACGACGGGTCCGAGCGGTACAGGTCCCGGAACATCTGCTCCATGATCAGCTTGGAGTAGCCGTAGGGATTGGTGGCGGAGAGCGGCATCTCCTCGGTCACCGGCACCACCGCGGGGTCGCCGTACACCGTGGCGGAGGAGCTGAAGACCATGGTCTTCACGCCGTGGCGGAGCATCGTCTGGCACAGCACCACCGTGCCGCTCACGTTGTTGTGGTAGTACTTGAGCGGCTGGGCCACCGATTCCCCCACCGCCTTGAAGGCCGCGAAATGGATGACGGCGTCCACCGGGTGGCGGCGAAACACCGCGTCCATCCCTCCCGCATCCAGCAGGTCCACCTGGTGAAAGATGAAGGGGCGCCCGGCCAGCTCCTCCGTGCGGCGGAGCGCCTCGGGCTTGCTGTTGCTGAAGTTGTCCACGATCACGACCTCGTGACCGGCCTGAAGCAGTTCCACCGCGGTGTGAGTGCCGATGAAGCCGGCGCCGCCGGTGACGAGGATGCGCATCCGGGAACTCCGAACGGGGTTGGGTGATCCGGACAATCTACATCAATCCTCCCCGTATCGTTGCGCTACAGGCCGCCTCGTTCCGTGACGGGCCCGAGACCCGGCGGACGGCGCTCTCCCTCTGGAAACCCCCGCCCCACCCCCCGGCGCGCTTGTTGCCTCCCTGCCATTCGCCGGGCCGGGCGTCCTCACAACTTGTTCATCGTCCGCCCATGATCCGGAGCCTAACTTGACCCTTCGCTTGGCCGCGTGCCCTGGGGGCGCCGGCGCTGGTTCACCACCCTGGAGAGTTCCCATGCTTCGCAGGCTCTGCGCAACCCTCGGCTCCATCGGCGTCCTCCTGCTCGGCGCCTGCGCCGATGCGGGGAACTCGGGCGGGACCGGCCCCGAGGCTCCGCTCGAGGCGGCGGTGGGTCCCACCGCCAACTCGGTGACGCGGATCGTGGGGAACTGGCAGGTGACCATCACCGACCTGGGGCTGATGCCCGGCGGCACCTTCTCCACCGCCTGGGACATCAACAACATCGGCGAGATTGTCGGGATCGCGTCCGACGCCGGCGGCGTCAACCGCCGAGTCATCTGGCAGAACGGCGTCATCGTGGACACCCTGCCCCAGCCGGGCTCCGCGGTGACCCGGGCGACCCAGTTGAACGAGCGCCGGCAGCTGGTCGGCTACGCGCTGCAGAACTCCACCATCGCATACGGCGTGTTCTGGAACCAGGGCACCGCGGTGAAGATCCAGCCGCTGCCGGGGACGGCCGCGTCCGGCGCGGCAGCCAACGGCCTCAATGCCCAGGGCGACGTCGCCGGCGGCGGCACGGGTGGGGGCGGCACCACGCCGCTCTACCAGCACGCCGGCATCTGGCGGAACGGGCTGCTGTACCAGGACATCGGGGTGATTCCCGGCGGGAACTACTCCATGGCCTATGACATCAACGACGCGGGGCAGGTGACCGGCACCGGCACGGCGGGCGGCACCGGCGCACGGCAGTACGCCTTCGTCTGGTCCAGCGGCGCCTTCACCGTCCTGCCGGATCTCCCGGGCGCGTTCCTCCAGTCGGTCGGCCGCTCCATCAACACCCGGGGCGACGTCGCCGGCCAGAGCAACGGTGGGGAGCCGGTGGTCTGGAAGAACGGCGTGGTGCAGGCGCTGCCCCTGCCCGTCCGCCTGGCCAACACCGTGTACGAGATCAACGACAGCGGTGACGTGGTCGGCACCGTCGGCAGCGTGGGCGTGCTGTGGAAGCAGGGGCAGTACATCCCGCTCGATCCGTGGCCGAACGCCGCGGTGAACAATTCCGTGGCGCGCGGCATCAACAACCAGGGCGTGGTGGTCGGGGAGTCGTACTTCCCGTCCGGGCAGGGAGTCCACGCCGTCATGTGGACCGTGACCCCGGCGGGCGGCGGCAACACCCCGCCCGCCGTCACCCTCGCGGCGGCCGGCCCGACGACGATCCGGCGCGGCCAGTCCCTCGCCGTGCAGGCGACCTTTACCGACCCCGACGCCGGCGACGGCCCCTGGGGCTGGGCCGCGGCCTGGGGCAACGGAAACACCAGCGGCACCGCCGCGGCCCCGGGGGTACTCTCACTGTCCAGGACCTACACCAAGGCCGGGACCTTCACCGTCCGGGTGCGGGTCACCGACGCACGCGGGGCAAGCACCACCTCCAACAGCATCACGGTCCGGGTGCGCTGAGCCCCGGGGCGCGCGCCGATCCACCAGATACGGCGCGCGTGCCAACCGCGGTACCGACCCGGGAGGGTCCATGAGCACTATCTCTCCACCCCATCGCATTTCGCTGGCACTCGCGACGTTACTGGCGCTTGCCTGCACCGACGGTCAGCTCGAGCCCAACGCCGGGGCTCCCGCCGCCGTCCGCTCCTCCGCGGTTGCCCCGCTCTACGTCGTGGAGTTCGTCTCCACCGCCGCCTCCGGCGCCGCCATGAACAACGCCGGCGATGTGGTCGGGACATCCTATCTCGATCCCGGGTGCGGTCCCTTCTGCCTCCCGACCCAGGAGACCGTCGCCTGGCGGGGCGGCACCCGGATCGTGCTCCCGACGGTCCCCGGCTTCTCGGGTATCTATCCGTCCGCCATCAACAACCAGGGCCAGATCGCCGGCATCGCGGGCATCCCCGGCACCACGACCCACGCCGTCGTCTGGACCCCCAGCGGCGCCGGCTACACGGCGCGGGATCTCGGCGCCCTTCCGGGGATGAACAGCACCACGTCCGCGGGCATTGACGACCAGGGCCGGGTGGTCGGCTGGTCGTCCATCGGCGGGGCCATCCCCACGGCGGCGGCGCCGTTCCTCTGGTCCCCGGCCACCGGCATGGTCAACCTCGCCGCGCAGGGGTACCCGAATCAGATTCCCGAGGCCATCAGCCCCGGCGGCGCGGTGGCCACGATTGGAGGCTGGTACCAGCTGGGGAACCCCGCCAGCTTCATCCCGGTCCCGCCGCCCCCCGCCGGGTTCTTCGGGCCGAGCGCCTACTCCACCGCCATCAACGACAATGGCGACCAGGCCCGCTTCCTGGTCACGACCAGCAGCCAGAACCTGGTGTACCTCTATCGCCTGCCGAGCGGCGGCGCCTGGCAGCTGCTCTCCGGCGTGCCCACCGGGCACCTGTCCCGGTACGGCGTCGGGTCCATCAATGCGGCACTGGACGTGACCGGCACCGTCGGCGGCATCGCCGTGGTGGCGGCCGGCCCGTCCGGCGTGGCCCAGGGGCTGTTCGGGCTGATCTCGCCGGCCTACGGGGCCAAGGCCGTGAGCAGTGCCGGCCAGATGAACGCGAGCGGCCAGATCCTCGCCGCGGTGTACTTCGGCACCAGCCCGCGGCTGGTGCGGCTGACGCCGGCCACCGGCTGCGGCGCCAATTGCCTGGTGGGCAGCGTCACGCTCGCCGCGCAGTTCGTGCAGGACCCGGCCAACCCTGGCTCCTGCTTCCAGGGCGGGACGATGTACAACCAGGCCACCGCGTCGGTGACGATCACCGACGAGACCGGGACGCCGCTGGCGAATGTGCAGGTGCAGGGCCGCTTCATGGACGACTATTGGACTAGCAAGGCGGTCACCGGCACCACCAACGCCGCCGGCGTCGTCTCCTGGAGCAACAAGGGCCCGTGCGGGGTGGGCTCGATCGAGTTCCTGCTGGAGCAGGCGACGCTCGGCACCCGGAGCTTCGACCGGACCCGCGGAACGCTGGCCCAGTCGGTGATTCCGAGCATCAATCCGGGCAACCTGCCCCCGGTGGCGAGCTTCACCTTCAGCTGCAGCAACGCCACCCGGGTCTGCAACTTCAACGGCACCGGCTCCAGCGATGACGCCGGCATCGTCTCGTACGCCTGGAGCTTCGGCGACGGCGGCACCGCGAGCGGCGCCACCCCGAGTCACACCTACGCCGCGGCCGGCTCGTATCCGGTGACGCTGACCGTCACCGATGCCGGCGGCCTGACGGGGGTCAGAACCCGGACCGTCACCCTGAGCACCGGCACCAACCGGCCACCCGTCGCGTCCTGGACGGTGAGCTGCCTGCCGGCGCCGGCTCACAGCTGCACCTTCAACGGCACCGGCTCCCGCGATCCGGACGGCACGATCGTCGGCTACAAGTGGACCAACGCCGGCGGGGCGACGCTCTCGACGCTCCCGACCTTCACCCGGACCTTCGCGCGGTCCACCACCCTGACCTGGACCCTGACGGTCACCGATAACGGCGGCAAGACGGGCAAGCTGACCAAGAGCTTCACGGTCCCCTGACAGGAACAGGTTTCCGCACCACCCGCCGCCGGCTCCCGCGAGGGGGCCGGCGGTCCTCTTTCCCCGGCTCGGCAGGATGCACTCCGGAACGATGGAAACCCACCGCCCATGTGGGTCGTACATCCGCCGCTCCCCCACCCACCCGCCGCTCCGGAGATTGCATGCCCCGCCAGACCTCAGCGCTGGTCCTTCTGCTCCTGCTCGCCACCGGCTGTCACGGCGGCTCCACCGGCGCGTCCCCCGCCCCCGCCACCGTGAAGCAGGAGCTGCTGCGGGCCATGGAGGGCTCCGCCGCGGCGTGGAACCGCGGCGACATGGCCGGCCACGTGGCGCTCTACACCGATTCCGCGGCGATGATGGGGAGGAACGGTCCGATGGTGGGGCGGGAGGTGATCCGCGGGGTGCTGGAGCGCGGCTTCTGGTCCGGCGGCAAACCGGCGCAGCAACTCGCCTTCGACGACATCGCGATCACGCCGCTGGGCCGGGACCACGCGATGCTGACCGGGAAGTGCATCCTGACCGGCGGGGGGAAGCCGGAGTACACCTGCCGGTTCACGACCATCTGGGAGCGGACGACCGCCGGCTGGCGGATCATCCACGACCACTCGAGCTGAGCGCTCCTACTCCGCCCGCAGGGCCACGTTGGGGTTCACCCGCGTGGCCCGGAGCGCCGGGATCGCGCTCGCCAGCACGGCCACCAGCAGCAGGGTGAGGGTCACTGCGCTGAAGATCAGCGGATCCCGGGGCGGCTGCTCGTAGAGCAGGGGCGCGATCCACCCCGCGGCCCAGAGTGCGAGCGCCGTGCCCAGCGCCACCCCAGCGAGCGCCACGCGCAGCCCGTCCCCCACCACCAGCCGCACCACGTCCCCGAGCCGGGCCCCGAGGGCTATCCTGACCCCAAGCTCATGGGTCCGCTGCGCCACGTCGTAGGCGATCACGCTGTAGAGCCCGATCCCCGCCAGCACCAGCGCCAGCCCGCCGAAGGCGAGGAACATCGTGGCCCCCAGCGTCCAGGAGCGGAGCTCCGGGTTCACGATGTCCCGGAGCGGCGTGACGTTGACGTAGCCCTCGCCGGGCATCACCGGCTGCAGGGTCTTGCGGAGCAACTCCTGGAGCTCGGCACCGTGCCCCCGTCCCCGGACGAAGATCACCGCCGCCTCCGGGTGGAACTGCTCGATCGGCAGGTAGTAGCTGAGACCGGCATCGGTCGTAATGCTGTTCTGGCGGATGTCCTCGGCCACGCCGATGACGGAGGTGCAGGGGACCGTGTCGGCGCCGATCCGGAAGCACTGTCCCAGCGCCTCCCGTCCCGGCCAGAGGGTCCGCGCCATGCTCTGGCTGACCACCGCCACGGGTGGCGCCCCGGCACGGTCCTCCACGGTGAACCCCCGCCCGCGCAGGATGCGGGTGCCGAGGGTGGCGAAGAGCTCCGGTGAGCCGGCCTGGATGGTGAAGCTGCCCAGGCGCTGCACCGAGTCGATCCCCGCCACGAACAGGTGATCGTTCCAGGTATCCCAGAAGGGGACGGTGAGTCCGAGGGCGGCGGACTCGACTCCGGGGAGGCCGCGTGCCGCGTCGAGCAGCCGGAGCCGCAGGGCGGCGGACTCGGCGTCCTCGAGCCGCGCGCCCCGCTGCTCCGGGTAGATGTACACCACCGGGTCCACATCGTAGCCCAGCCGAAGCCCCCGGACGTGCTGCAGGCTCTGCACGAAGAGCGCGGCGCCCACGAGCAGCACCACCGAGAGGGCGGCCTGGAGCAGGAGCAGGCTGGTCCGCGTGGTGGAGCGGCGGTACCCGCCCTCCCGGATGCCGGCCTTGAGCGCGTCGGCCAGGTCGGTGCGGCGCGCCAGCAGCAGTGGCGCGAGCCCGGTGAGGCCACCGGCCAGCGCGGCCAGGACCAGGGCGAAGGCCACGGTGCGGGGATCGGCGAGCGCACCGGCCCCGGCGCCTTCGGGAAGGAAGAGCGCCCGGAGCACGGCCCCGCCCCAGCGTGCCAGCAGCAGTCCCACCACCGCACCGCATCCGGCGAGGAGCAGGCTCTCGGTGAGCAGCTGCCCGAACAACCGGCGTCGGCTCACCCCGAGCGCGAGGCGCACCGCGATCTCCCGGCGCCGGCGCACCGCGCGCGCCAGCATCAGGTTGGCCACGTTGGCACAGGCGATGAGCAGCACGATCAGGGCGACGCCGCTCACCCACGTCGCCACGCGGGTCACGGTGCTCTGGTTGGGCCCCCGCTCCGCCTGCACCGGACCTGCCAGTGCCGCGGGACGGGCGATCTCGGGAGCGGTCATCCCCGGACTGATGGCCCGCTGTGCGTCGTAGCTCTGCTGCTGGGCGCGGCTCAGGTCGGCATCCGCCTCGGCCTGGGTGACGCCGGGCTTCCGCCGCACCACCAGCTGCATCCAGCTCCAGTTGTACCGGGTGTAGTAGTTGGACACGTTGGGGCCGGCGCGGAAGACGCCGGCGTACGCGGTGATCGGGATGAAGAGCGCCGGGGGCCCCTCATCACTGATGCCCTCGAAGCCGCGCGGGGCAACCCCGATGATCGTGTAGGCCGCGGTGCCGACATGGAGCACCTGCCCGAGGGCGTCGGGCCGGCCCCCGTAGCGGGCCTGCCAGAAGCCGTGGCTCAGCACCGCGACCTGCGCACCGAGCGGCACGGTATCCTCCGCCGCGGTGAAGAACCGCCCGAGCACCGGCCGGGCGTCAAAGAAGTCGAACAGCGTCGCGGAGATCACGCCGACCGGCATCTCCCGGCTCTCGGGGCCGGATCCGACGGGGAGTTTCCGTACGCTGTACCCGGCCAGGGCGTCGAACTGCGTGGCCCCACGCCGGAAGTCGAGGTAGTTGGCGTACCCCATCATCGAGCCGGTGGCCAGCCCGTTCCGGTTGTGCCACTGGAGGTAAACCCGGTGCACCCGGTCCGGCTCGCGCAGGAACGGCGGGGCGCGGAACAGCAGCTGGTCCACGATCCCGAACATCGCGGCGTTGACCCCGATCCCCAGCCCCAGGGTGAGGATCACCCCCAGGGTGAAGCCGGGGGTACGGCGAAGGGAACGGACCGCGTAGCGCAGGTCCTGCTCGGCCCGTTCCAGCAGCAGCGTGCCCCGCCCGTCGCGGCTCTGTTCCTTGACTACCTCGATCCCGCCGAACTCGAGCCGGGCGCGCCGCATCGCCTCCTCGGGTGGGAGACCATTCCGCCGGTGCGCCTCGGCGGCGCGCTCCAGGTGAAACCGCAGCTCCTCGTCCAGCTCCCGTTCCAGCTCCGCGCGCCGGAACAGCGCCCGGCAGCGGTAGCGGAGGTCGCTCCACAGGGCCCGGAGCATGGTCAGCTCATCCCCAGCACGAGGTCCACCGCCGCCGCCAGCCGGCGCCACTCATCGGCCTCGACCTTGAGTTGCCGCCGCCCCTCGCGGGTCAGCTCGTAGAACTTGGCCCGGCGATTGTTGTCGGAGGCGTCCCAGCGCGCGGAGATCCAGCCCCGGCGCTCCAGCCGGTGCAGCGCGGGGTAGAGCGACCCCTGGGGCACCTGGAGGGTGGCCCGGGAGACCTGGTGCAGCCGCTCGGAGATGGCCCAGCCGTGCTGCGGGCCGAGGGTGAGCGCCTTGAGGATCAGGAGATCGAGCGTGCCCTGGGGCAGCTCGAGCCGTTCGTCGGTCATGGGGGTTCCCCTCCGTCTTCTACAGGAGACAGTACGGCTTCTCCTGTAGAAGTGCAAGGGGAGCGGTCAGTCGGCGCTGTCGGGGGCCCCGCCGGCCCGGGCCACCTGGTCCGCCTTGACCTTGCCCGGATCGAACCGCTTCGCGGCGCCGAGCATCTTCGCCACCGTGTCGTCGAAGTCCGCCTTCTGTCCCCGCTTGAGCGCAAAGCGGAGGGGGTTGATCCGCGCCAGCACGAAGGCCTTGAGGTACGGGCTCTCGAAGCCCCGGCTCTTGAGTCCCTGCACCGCCTCCACCACCGCGGCGTCGAGCTCCAGCAGCTGGTCGGCCCGCTCCCGCCGGGTGGCGAGGGCGGTGGACAGCTTCGAGGCCATGAACGCCTCGCAGCGCTTGAGCACCGGGTGGTACGCCCCGCCGGAGAAGCGGCCGTTCTTCTGGTAACAGCAGCCCAGGGTGAGGAGGGACGGTTCCTCGAACTCGGTCTCGTAGCTCCGCTCCGGGCGGTCGTCGAGCTCGACCAGCGCGTCGGCCAGCCGGATCACCTCCAGGGCCCGCTCGCGCACGTTGTGCGCCTTCTCACAATTGAGCACCAGGATCCGGTGCGCCACCTCCGGCTCCGGCACCACCAGGGCCATCAGGGTCCGCGCCCCGAGCCCGCGCATCGCCGCGAGGCGGTGGTTGCCGTTGGGGGTCCAGTACATCCCCTCGGGGGTCCGCACCGCGATCACCGGGTCCATGAACCGGCCAAGGCGCTGCATCGCATCCGCGAGCCGGGCGACGTGGGTTTCGGAGAGATCCCGCTGATACGGCGTGGGGGCGAGCTTTTCCACCGGGAGCGCGGCCAGCAGCTGCCACTGGCCGCCCAGCGGCTCGCGGTAGCCTCCGACCACGGCGCCGCCATCGGCCTCGATGGCGTCGGCCAGAGAGCGGAGGGCGGCCGTCATCTCCGCCGGCACCGCCTGCTTCGGGGTCAGCCCGCGCAGCTCGGGCGCCGCCTTGGCGCGCTTGCGGGTGGCCTTCTTCTTGGGGGCATCGGGCATGGGGGTCGGGGATAGTGGGAGACGGGAGACGGGAGACGGGAGACGGGATAAAGGTGAAGCGCAGGCAAGGGGAGGGCCAGAGGGGAGGTTGAGCGAAGCCGGACGTCGTGCTTATGTCCCCTCATGCCTTCGTGGACCCTCTTCGACACCGCCATCGGCCGCTGCGGCCTGATCTGGACCGACCGCGGGCTGGCCGGGGTTCAGCTCCCGGAGGGAGACGAAGCCGCCACACGGGCGCGCATCGGGCGGCGGTGGCCCGGCGCGGAGCCGGCGGCCCCGCCAGCCGAGATGCTGGCCGCCATGCAGGAGATCACGGCGCTCCTCGCCGGGGAGCGGCGGGACCTCGGCGGCATTGCACTGGACCTGGAGGGCGTCCCTCCTTTCCATCGCCGGGTGTACGAGGTAGCGCGCGCCATCCCGCCGGGCGCGACCCTCACCTACGGCGAGATCTCGGCCCGCCTGGGAGACCCCGGCGCCGCCCGTGCCGTCGGCCAGGCGCTGGGACAGAACCCCTGGCCGCTGGTGGTGCCCTGCCACCGGGTGCTCGCGGCGGACGGGAAGCTGGGAGGGTTCTCGGCGGTGGGCGGAGCGGAGTTCAAGCGTCGGCTGCTGCTGATCGAGGGGGCGCCGCTGGCGGCGGAGCGGTCGCTGTTCGACGAGGCGCCGGGCGCCTAACGCGGCCGCAGCAGCCGGGTGAGCGCCCGGTCCAGTGCGCCGGCGAAGGCCTGCCTGGCCCGGGCATCGTAGGCCGGCGGACCGCCGGTGACCACCCCGGCGGTGCGGGCCTGCTCCATGAAGTTCCGCACCGACAGCCGCTCCCCGATGGTCTCCATGGTGTGCTCCTCACCGCGGGGATCGAGGACGGCGATGCCCTTGGGCACCAGGATGGCGGCGAGCGGAATATCCTGCGTCACCACGAGATCGCCCAGCTCGGCGTGCTCGGCGATGTACTGATCCGCCACGTCCGCGCCCCCATCCACCCAGATGGCGCTCACCTGCGGGTTCCCGGGGGGCGGCTGCAGCCGCAGGTTGGCCACCAGCACCGCGGGAATCGACAGGCGCTTCGCGGCGCGGAAGACGAGTTCCTTCACGTCCCGCGGCGCGGCGTCGGCGTCAATCCAGATCTTCATGGGGTGGGGCCCCTCGCGGATGCGAGGGGGAGCTTCGGGCGCCGGTGTCAGTCCTGCGGGGGCGTGGGCTCGCCGTCCGGCGGCAGACCAGGCTCGTCGGTCGGGTCGGTGTCGCCCTGGGCCGCGCGCTCCAGCCGGCGCTGCAGCTTGAGCTGCTTCTTTTCCTTCTTGGCGATTTCCTTCTGCCGCTTCTCGAATCCGAAATTGCGCTTGGGCACGCTGGTCCTTGGGTGGCCCCCGGAGGGGAGTGAGTCAGGCCGATGCGGGCGGGCGGTGGGCCCTGTGGCTAGTTCGGTCCCCACCAGGTGCCCCGGCGCTTGACCGGCGCCGACTGCGCCTTCTTGGCGGGCGCCGCGGCGGCGGAAGCGGCGGGCCCCATGGCGTTGTCCTCCGCCCATCGGGCGAGGGCGGCATCGAGGTCGGCGCCAGCCTGGTGCGCATCGCAGGGGAAGGCGGCGAAGCGGCGCCCCTCGACCATGAGGTACCACATCGGCGGCTGCTGATCCTCGCCCCGATGGGCGTTGGCGGGCCGGCCTTCATAGGACACGAAGTGAAAGGCGCGGCCGCGGACGATGAGATGACGCTGTTCGGACTTGAATGCTGACAAGAAAGCCTCCGGACCGCGGGTGACGAGCCGGAGATGGCGCGGGGTGGGGCGCCAGCAACAGCGGTGAGGTGGTCGGCCCGAAAGATAACCCGGTGGCGCGGGCGGGGGGATTTGCCCTCCCGTCAGCGGGTGGGAGCGGGTGGCTGTGCCGTTGCCAGCGCAAAGACCTGCAGCGTGCTCCCCGACGCGATCGCGATGTGCTGCCGGCCGTCCACCGCGAACGCAACCGGATTGGCGTTGATCATGGCGCCGGTCTGGAAGTGCCAGAGGGGCTGGCCGTTCACCGCGTTCAGGGCGTAGAACACCCCCTCGTTGGTGCCACCGAAGCCCAGCCCGCCGCCGGTCGCCAGCAGCCCGGCCCAGGGAGGCGAGAAGAGCGGGAAGCTCCACCGTTCCCGCCCCGTCACCGGGTCCAGCGCCTTCACCGCCCCCT
>CAZPER010000116.1:0-11656 GCA_964585655.1 uncultured Gemmatimonadaceae bacterium
CATCCTCCAGCGCCGCGACCTGGGCCTCCGCCTGCCGCCGGCTCCGGAGATCCAGCGGCGTCGGCGCCAGCGAGGCGAGCACCGCCCCGGCCCCCACGCTGTCCCCGACGCGCACGTGGGTCCGGTCGAGCCGCCCCGTGACCGGCGCCGCGATAACATATCGATCGCGCACCCGGGTCTTCCCCTCGGCGTGGAGCGACTGCCGGAGCGGACCGCGGACGGCCACCGCCAGGTCGAGCGCCAGCGGCTCGGGCCGCAGCCACCAGGCGATGGCGGCCACGAGCCCCACCAGCGCGAGACCCACGATCCAGCGCGAACGATTGGTCATCGGGTCACTCCCGCGTCTTCAGCACGGCCACGAGGTCGAGCCGCGCGAGCCGCCGCCAGACCAGCATGCCGGACACCACCCCGGCGATCAGCACCACCCCCACGGCAAAGACCCGGCTCCAGGCGCTCACCACCAGCGGCAGCCGGAACAGGTCGGAGCTGAAGCGGGTCACCACCAGCCACGCCAGCGCCGTTCCGAGCATCAGGCCCAGCGGAATGGCGCAGGCCAGCAGCAGCCCCTGCTCGCCGAGCAGCATTCGCGCCACCTCGCCGCGGGTGAAGCCGAGCACCCGGAGGCTCGCCAGTTCCCGGCCGCGCTCGGCGAGGGTGATGCGGCCCGCATTGTAGACCACCCCGCCCGCGATGATCACCGCGAACAGCACCAGGGTCAGGATCGAAATGCGAAAGCTCTCCGCGATGGTCCGCTCGAATCCGGCGAGGGTCGCATCGAGCCATCCGACCCCCGCGACCTCCGGCAAGGCGCGGAGCCGCTGGTTGAGGGCGTCCCGATACCGCGGATCGACTCGCAGCAGGGCGCTCGTCGCGGCCGGCGCCTCCCCGGCGAGTTCCGCCACCAGCGCCAGCTCCGCGTACACCCCATGGCCGAGCATCTGGCGCACCGTGCCGCTCACCGGCAGGGAGACGGTGCGGCGATGCCCCTCCAGCAGGTCCACCTCGATGAGATCCCCGGGGCGGACGCCGAGCCGTTCCGCCAGCGTCGCCGTGAGCAGCAGGCCCCCGTGGGGACGATGGACCCGCTCGGCGTCATCGACGATGCGCTGCAGCTCCGCGCCTCGTTCCACCCCCTGGAGCCCGGTCCGTACGGTGCGGTTGCCGTGCCGCAGCCGCACCGCCACGTCGCGACGCAGCTCCACCTGCCGGACCCCGGGCAGCCGCGCCAGCTCATCCCGCACCCCCAGCGCCAGCGGGATGTCGAACGAGACGCTCGCGTCCTGCCGCGAGGCCACCTCGAACTGCAGCCGCTTGAGGTAGTCGATCGCGTCGAACATGAAGCGCCCCGCGAGCGTGAGCCCGATCGCGAGCGCCAGGCCGGTGATGGTGAGCAGGGCCCGGGCCGGCATCCGCTGCAGGCTGCGGGCGATGCTCCGCACCGTGAGCGGGACGCGGGTCACCGCGCCGGCCCGGTCGAGGAACCCCGGCCGGTAGGTCGCCGGGCCTTCGGGGCGCATCGCCTCGGCCGGTGGCAGGCGGACCACCCGGCGCACCGCGCCGAGCGCGCCGAGCAGGCCGGCGCCGCCGCTCACCCCGACCGCGAGCAGCAGCACGGCGGGATCGGCGTGCCATGCCGCGTTGGGGAACTGGTAGAACCGCGCGTAGATCGCGGCGAACTGCCCGGCGAGCCAGAGCCCGAGGCCCCCACCGGCGATGGTCGCCACACACACCGGAATGGCCGCGAACGCCAGGTAGTGCCGCGCGATGACCCCATCCCGGAAGCCGAACGCCTTGAGCACCGCGATCTGTTCCCGCTCGGTCGCGACCAGGCGCGACAGGACCAGGTGCAGCAGGAAGGCCGTCACCCCCAGGAACACCCCCGGCAGGAAGATGCTGGTCACCTTGGTCTCGGCGATCTCCGAATCCACGAACTGATGGGAGATCTGGTCCGCCCGCAGGTAGGCGCCGGTCCCGCCATAGCGAGCCAGCAGCGCGTCCACCCGCTCGACGACATCCGCCGGGATGGCGCCCGGCGCGAACCGGAGGACCAGGTTGTTGAACGCGCCGGTCAGGTCCAGCGCCGCCGCCAGGCCGGCCGCGGGCATCCAGATCACCCCGAAGTGCCGGTTGTCCGGGAAGACCGAGGCCGCGCCGGGCGGAATCTCGTAGATGAACTCCGGGGAGATGGCGGTCCCGGCGATCTGGACCCGCTCCCAGCGCCCGCGCAGGATGACCGCCAGGCTGTCGCCCGGGCCGAGCCCGCTGGCCCGGGCAAAGGCGTCGCTGGCCAGCACCTGGTCCGGCCGCCCGGCGGCGGGGAGCTGCCCCGACCGGAGGACGACCGTATTGAGCCCCGGCTGCCCTGGCTCCGGCAGGGACACCAGCAGCGCGGTGGCCGGCTCATCCAGTCCCGGCACGTCCATGCGCGAGGCGCTGACGACGCGGGCCTCCACGGCGCCGACGCCCGGGATGGCGCGGATCCGCGCGGCCAGTCCCCGCGGTGCCCGCGTCACCTGCACGAAGAGATCGGCGAAGCGGGAGTCGGCGTAGTAGGCCGCCTGTCGTTCGCGCAGGTACCCGTGCATGCTGCGCAGCGCGATGAACAGCGCCACGCCACAGGTCATCACCAGCGCGATCGCGCTGAGCGGCCCCCGGTGGCGCCAGGCGTCCCGATAGAGTTTGCGGCGGAGGACGGACATGCGCCGCTACCAGGAGAGTTCGGTGGGGGAGAGGCGGCAGGCGTTCCGGGTCACGTCCACCACCTGGCCGCTGCGGAGCCGGATGACCCGGTCCGCCATGCCGGCGATCGCGGCGTTGTGGGTGATGACCGCGACCGTCGTGCCCAGCTCGCGGTTCACCTTCTCGAGCACCTGGAGCACCATGAGCCCGGTCTCGTAGTCGAGGGCCCCGGTCGGCTCATCGCACAGGAGCACATCCGGCCGCTTGGCCACCGCCCGCGCGATCGCGACCCGCTGCTGTTCCCCGCCGGAGAGCTGCGCCGGAAAGTGGTGGAGCCGCGCCTCGAGCCCCACCAGCCGGAGCGCCTCGACCGGATCGAGCGGCTGCTCCGCGATCTCCGTCACCAGCGCGACATTCTCGAGCGCGGTGAGGCTCGGGATCAGGTTGTAGAACTGGAAGACGAACCCGACATGCTCCCGGCGGAACCGGGTGAGCTCCGCGTCATCATCCACGGTGAGGTCGTGGTCGAGGAACCGCACGCTGCCGGAGGTGGGGACGTCGAGGCCGCCGAGGATATTGAGCAGGGTGGACTTGCCGCTGCCGGAGGGGCCGAGCAATACCACGAACTCCCCACCCTGGAGCTCCAGGTCCACTCCCCGGAGCGCCCAGACATCGATCTCGCCCATCCGGTACCGCTTGGACAGGCCGGTGGCCTGGAACACAACTCCCACGCTCGTGGCCATGCTGGCAAGCTAGGAGGGAGGGCGGTGCAGCGCCTGAACGCCCCGTGAAGGAAGCTTCAGGAGCCTGGCGTGGCCAGTTCGGCCAGAGACTCCTCCAGTACCTCGAGCCCCCGCTCGACCAGGCCGCCGTCATGCGCCAGCGAGACGAAGTTGTAGGCGCTCCGCTTGAACAGCACCCCGCGCTCCGCCGCGCGCCGCGCCAGCTGGATGCCGGTCTCCTCATTCCGGTACTTGAGGAAGCACATCTCCGGCAGCCCGGCGGGGAGGTCGAGCAGCAGCGGATAGCGGAGCGCCAGCTCGGTGAGGCCATCGAACAGCACCCGGCCGACCGCGCCGAGATGGGCCGGGACCTGCTTCCCCTCCATCACGGTCAGCGTGGCCTCCGCCGCGGCCAGCGCCACCAGCTCGGTGGCAAGGGTGGAAGAGATCCACGCCCGGCGGGCATCCTCCATCACCGCGCGCCGGCCCCCGACCGCCGCCAGCGGAAAGCCGTTGGCCAGCGCCTTCCCCAGCACCACAAGATCCGGCTCGCCGCCGTAGCGCTCCGCGGCGCCCCCCAGCGCCACCCGGAACCCGGTCTTGATCTCATCGAAGACCAGGAGCGCCCCGACCCGCCGGGTTTCCTCTCGCAGCACCGCCAGCCATTCGGCGCTCGGCGGCCCCTCGATGACCGGCTCGATCACCACCGCCGCGAGCCGGTCGCCGAGCAGCCGGATGAGGGCCCGCGCCCGTTCGGGGTCGTTGAACGGGAGCTCCTCCGCGAGGGCGGTGACGGCGCCAGGGACCCCCGGGGCGCCCGGCGCCTGACACCAGTCGTGCCAGCCGTGATAGCCGCAGCGCAGCAGACCATCACGGCCGGTGTGGGTGCGCGCCAGCCGCACCGCCGCCGCCACCGCCTCGGCGCCGGTCTTGAGGAACCGGGTCCGTTCCATCGCGGGAACCAGCCCCGCCAGCCGCTCCGCCAGCCGCTCCTCGGCCTCCGGCGGGAGGGAGCCGACGACGCCCGCATCCACGGCCGCATGGGCGGCGCGAGAGACGGCGGGGTGGCCGTACCCCAGCCCCACGGCGCCCAGCGCCATCACGAAGTCGAGATACTCCCGCCCCTGCTCGTCCCAGAGCCGGGCGCCCTCGCTCCGCGTGAACCTGACGGGGAGCCCCCGTGGCGCCCCGGGACCGAAGAGCGCCTCCGGCCGCTTGCTGGCGGTGGAAGTGAAGCCCGGGATCCTCATGCGAGCTGCACCTTGCCGAAGCGGCGCGGGTCCTGGCGGTCGCCGCGCAGATACGCCCAGCCGCCGCCCCCGGACCAGACCAGTTGCCCCTCACGGCGCTCGCGGTCCGGCGCCATCCGGTTGACGATGAGGTCGAAGTCGGCCGGCTCGTCGTGCAGGTTGGGGGGCCACCCCGCGGGGGTGAGCGCCAGGGTGACGATGTAGCCGTCGGGAGTCCGGCGCCACGCCCCACGCACCACCCCGGGGTCCGTGTCCATGCCGCCGACGCCGCGCACCGTGAGGCCGTCGCCGGCGGGATCGGGCACCACCAGCCAGCCAAGCGGATCGTGCCCGGGGATCCGGAGGTAGAGCTGCAGGCCGTCCGAGTGGATCAGGTCGGGCTCATTGTCCAGCAGCAGCGGCGGCGCGGCGGCGCTTCGGAAGACCGGGTGCGGATGCGCCACCTCCACCGCGACGTAGAGGGACTTGTCATCCCAGCCGAGGTGCGCCACGGCGGCGAACGCCTCGGGGCCGGGATAGGGCTCCTCGGTCCGCCGGTACTGGTCCTCGTGGTCCAGGTGGAGCGGCACTTCATCGGCGAAGCCGGTGAGCGTCCCATCGAGCGCGGGAGGCGTGGTGAGATGCACCGCCATGGCGACGGGTGGCACCTCCCGCTGCGAGACATGGGAGGCGGTCGGCAATTCCAGGCTGGGCAGCACCCGGCGGACGCCCCGGAGGGAGATCATCCCTTCCGCCGTGCGCACGTCCCACCCCTCATTTACCGAGCGGTGGGTCACGGTGCCGTCGGCGGACTGCACCACGATCTCCGCCGGCGAGAAGCCGACGCTCACGAGGGCCGTCGCGTCCTCCGCCAGCACCGTGGCGAATCGGACGTAGCGCCCCCGGCGGCGCAGCAGCAGGAAGCTGCGCTCCTCCTCTTCCCCCGGCCGCCCGGGGCCCTGCACCCGCAGCAGCTCAACGCCTTCCTCGACCAGCCCCTCCAGCGAGTGCCCGCCCTGTAGGGCGCGCCACCGGAGCGGCCCCGGCTCCGCGGGGGTGAACCGCCTGGCGCCGTGCGCGAAGCCGTCGGCGAAGTCGGCGGCGGCCCAGCTCCCCGGCGTGAGCACCTCCACCGTGCCGTCCAGGTGCCAGGGAAGCTCCACCAGGTGCTCATCCTCCTGGGCACACTCGACCAGGTCCACCAGGTGCGTGGGGCCGGCGACGAGCGTACGAGTCGTGCGCCCGACGCGGGCCCGGACCCAGCCCCAGCCCTCCTTCACCTCGAACAGCTCCGGCCGGGCGTCGGTCATCGGCTGGTCCTCGCCGTCCACCCGCGGCGCGTTGTGCGCCAGGGTGGAGCGGTACCAGCGCAGGTCGGGGGTGACGTAGCTGCCCGTGCCAGGATCCGCCAGCCAATGCACCCCATCGGCGTGCAGTGTAAGGTGGAGCCGGTCGGGGTGACCATGCCCGCCGCCGTACGCGCCGCACTCGAGGCTCGCGTACAGATCGCCCTGCCGGAGAATCGCGACCCCCTGATCCGGGAGCAGGATGCTGGCCGGCTTCCACGCGCGATCGGCGCCGGGAAGTTCCGGCGCCATCGTCGCGAGCATCCACCAGGACAGGTCGGTCCGGGAGCGGCGCGGGGGCGGTGCCTCACCCGCCTCATGCAGGTAGCTGTCGAAGATCTCGGCCGCGGGCGCCGGGAGGTCGTAGAGCGCGCGGAGCGCGGCGCCGAGTTCGGCGGCGGGTTCGGGGGCGTCGGCCTCGAGCAGCCGCGCGACCCCGCGCTCCCACAGCTCGAGGTACATCGGCTGCGCCAGCGACACCCCGAAGCGCGAGTCCTTGCGCGCGGGGATGGTGAGATCGGGCAGCGCGGTGAGCAGCGGAGCCCGGAGCGCGGCGGCCAGTTTCGCCCGCCCCGCCTCCGCCTCGAACAGGTCCACCCCCGCGATCCGGGCCCAGTCGGCGCCGACCAGCAGCCCGCGCAGCGCGAAGAGGTGGTAGTTCTCTCCCTCGTACCACATCCCGTCCGCCCCGAAGCCATCCACCAGGTGCCCCACCAGGCCGCGCGGCCCCTCCAGCGCGCGCTGCACCAGGTCGGCATCCTCGAACCAGGCGGCGGCGGCGAGCAGCGCGGCGTTGTGCCAGGTCTGGCGGTTGGAGAGCCCCTCGTCGAAGTCGCCGATCAGGTTGGCGGATTCGTCGATCGCCCGGTTGACCAGGTCCAGCCCGTCCTCCTCCAGCATCCCCTGTTCCCGTAGCAGGAAGGCCGCGGCCACGATGTTGGTCAACCAGATCGATTCGAGGTAGGTCGAGAAGAAGAGCCGCGATGGGCCCAGGACGTTGTCCCGGTTGGGATACTCCGGATAGCGCCGGGCGTAGGCCACGAGGGAGTCGGCGGCCGAGTCGAGGAGAGCCTCCTCCCCGGCGAAGCTCCCCGCCGCCGCCGCGGTGACGATCCGCTCCGCGTGCCAGAGGTGCGCCAGCCAGGCCCAGCGCCGGTCGTGCCGCGGGCCGCTGAAGGTCTTGTTGCAGACGGGGCAGCGATGCGCCGTCGGAGACCAGGGGTCGAACAGCAGCGGGCGGCGGTGATCGGGACAGCTGCCGCCGTCGGCACTCAGCATCCCCTTGCTGGCGGGGAGCGCCGGCGCGCGCCGCTGCACCATGGCGGCCTGGGCCGCCAGCCGTTCCCCCAGCGCGCGGAGGTCGGGGGAATCCTCGATGATCGTCCGGCGGGCGTCGAGCTCTTCGATTGTCAGCATGTCAGCACTCCGGCCTCGGACCAGCGCACCGGCAGCGGCTCCATGCCCTGCCCTCGTGCGGCTTGCCACCCGGCCTCGGGGTCATCACCCATCAGGAAGAACATCGAGCCGCCGGCGCCCGCGCCGGCCGCCTTGCCGCCCAGCGCGCCTGCGTCCGCCATGGCCTGCTCCAGCGCCGCCATTTCCGGCGTACACATCGCCGGATCGAGCGCCTGCTGCGCCCGCCAGTTGGCCCGGAGCAGCGCGCCCACCTTCTGAAAGTCGCCCGCGACCAGCGCTTCCGCCATCCGGTCGGCCAGCTCGCGCAGCTCGAACAACGCCGCCCGCACCGCGTCGTCCCCGCGCTCGTACGCCGCCATGACCCGGCTGATCGTATCGCCCGACACCCGGGACCGGCCAGTGTAGCAGAGCACAATGCGGCGCTCCAGCGCCTCCCGCGTCCCCCGGTCGATCGGCAGCGGCGTGATCTCCGTCTCGGCGCCTGAAAAGGTAAAGCGATGAAAGCCCCCGACCGCCGCGGCAAACTGATCCTGCCGCCCTCCCGGGCACCCCGCCTCCACCACCTCCAACTGCCACCCCTCCCGCGCGAGCTCCGCCGGGGTCAGGGTCTCGCCCCGGTGCCTCGCCAGGGCCGCGATGAGCGCCACATCCAGGGCGCCGGAGCTGCCGAGCCCCGAGCCGGGTGGCACCGAGGAGCGGGTGCGGAGGGTCCCGGGCCCCGGCGGCAGCATCCGGACCGCCGCCTTGTGCAGGTCCAGCGTGCCATCCAGCACCAGCTCCCCCGCGTGCCGGGCCCGTGCCGCCTGGCGCAGGTCCTCGGCGCGCAGCAGCAGCCCCTCCCGCCCCGGCTCGAACTCGGCCTCGACCCGGAGGTCGATCGCCGCGTTGACCACCACGCCCCCCTCCCGGTCGGAGAAGGGCGGCACGTCGGTCCACCCGCCGGCGAAGTCGAGCCGCACCGGCGCGGTGGCCGTGACCCTGGGGGCGAGCGCTCGCGGCGGGGTGGCGGTCATGGAGTCACGGTCCACTGGCTCACGCTGGCCAGTTCGCCGCGCAGGCCAAGATCCACCCCGTGCACCCGCCGATTCACCCCCTGGAGCCCGCGCGCGTGGTACACGAACGCCACCGGCATCGAATCGGCGAAGAATCGGAGCAGCGCCGTCCGCTCCGGCGGCGCAGCGAGCCCCGAGAGCCGGGCCAGCGGCAGGAGGTAGCCGAGTCCGAGATCGCCGGGAGTGCCGAGCAGCGCGGCCTCGAACTCCGGCCGCGGGCCGTAGACCCGGTCGAGGAAGGCGGAGAGCTCGAGCTGGCGGATCGTGACCGTGATGCCGGCGGGCGCGAGCTGGGCCTGGATCATCTGTTCGAGCGCCGCTTCTCCCGACCCGACGGTGAGCAGCTCGAACCGGATCGGCGTCCGCGCGGCGGCGGTGTCAGGCGCATCCGGTGCCGCGGCGAGTCCGCCGAGCTCGGGAGGAAGCGGCCCGTCGGCCGGCGTGCCGTAGCCCCAGGCAAAGCCGTCCACCAGGGCCTTGCGGTCCAGCGCGGCGGAGACTCGGCGCCGCGCCGCCGCATCCTGGAACAGCCCCGCGCGGGCGTTGAAGACGATGCCGGTGGTGAAGAGCAGCGGATAGTCCCGCACGGCGAGCCGCGGGTCTTCCGCCACGAATGAGGCGTGGGCCGGCTGGATCCCGGCGAAGTCGAGTTCCCCGGAGGTCAGCGCCGCGAGCTTGGTCATCGGCTCATCCACCACCGCGATCACCAGCCGGGCCAGCGCCGCCGGGCCGCCGAGTTCGGCGGGGAATCCATCGTTGCGCTCGAACACCCAGCGCCGGTTGGGCTCGTGGGCCACGAACCGGAAGGGGCCGTTCCCCACCGGGTGGTCATGCCAGGCGCTCTGCCGCAGCCGCTCCGGCGGGATGGTATCGAGCAGGTGGCGCGGCAGGATCGCGAGATCGGTGAGGACGTCGGGGAACTCGCCCGGGGGAGTGGTGAACGACAGCACCAGCGTAGTGTCGTCGGGGGCGGTGGCCGCGCGCAGGGTGGCCAGGTCGTTCCGCCGCGGATAGGCGATCCGCGGGTCCCCTGCCAGCGTGAGCGTCCATGCCGCGTCGGCGGCGGTGGTCGGCACGCCGTCGTGCCACCGGAGTGCGCCGCTCAAGGTCAGGCGGAGTTCGCGCCCGTCCGCCGACCAGGCCCAGCGCCGCGCCAGGTACGGTTCAATCCCAAGCGCCGTGTCGCGGCGGACGAGGGTGGTGAACAGGACGTAGCGCTGCACCTGCCGCGCCAGCGGATGCACGGTGAAGAGCGGGTTGATGCTCTGCAGGTCCGCGCCCGACGCGAACAGCACGGTGTCCCCGCGCCGGGCGGCGACGGGGGCACAGGCGAGCACCATGAACAGGAGCGGGGCAACCCGGCGGGGCATGCCGGAAAGGTGCGCCACCACGGGGCGGAATGCCAACCGCCCGCACCCGCTGGCGAGGGGCCCCGCCCGGGGCCACATTCCGCCGCATGCTCGCCCAGCTCGCGCGCCGCCTCGCCACCGGCGGCCTCGTGGTCCTCGGGGTCGTCACCCTCACCTTTCTGCTGCTCCACCTGGCCCCGGGCGATCCCGCCGTTCACCTGAGCGGCCCCGCCGCCACCCCGGAGCAGCTCGCCGCCACCCGCGCGGCCCTCGGGCTCGACCAGCCGTGGCCAGTGCAGTTCGTGGAATGGCTGGGGCGGGCGGCCCGGGGGGACTGGGGCCGGAGCATCGCCACCGGTCGGCCGGTGGCGGAGATCCTGGCCGAAGCCTGGCCCGCCACGGCGCTCCTCGTCCTCCTCTCCCTCGCCGGGAGCTACCTCTTCGGGATTCTGCTCGGGCTCCTGCAGGTCCGACGGGGCGGCCGTGTGGATACCGCGCTGACCCTCGGCAGCGTCACCCTCTTTGCCATGCCGGGGTACTGGCTCGGGCTCATCCTGGTCTGGATCGCCGCCTATCACCTGCGCGTCCTTCCCGCCTTCGGTGCGGCCGGCCTCGACGCCGAATTCTTGAGTCCCGGCGCCGCCTTCGTGGACCGGCTGCGGCACCTGGCGCTGCCGCTCCTGACCCTCACGCTCATAGGCGTGGGGGGCGCGGCACGCTTCGTTCGCGGCGCGCTGCTGGATGTCCAGGGGGAGCCGTTCCTCCTCGCGGCGGAGGCCCGTGGCCTCCGGGACCGGACCCTCATCCGGCGCCACCTGCTCCGCAACGCGCTCGGGCCGGTGGTCACCCTGCTCGGCCTCTCCCTCCCCGCCCTCTTCTCCGGCGCGGTCTTCGTCGAGGGGATCTTCGCCTGGCCGGGGGTCGGGCGGGTGCTCATCACCGCGGTGCAGGGCCGGGACTATCCGGTGGTCATGGCCGGCGCCACCGTGAGCGCGCTGCTCGTTGTGGCGGGCAACCTGCTCGCAGACCTGCTTCGCGGCTGGGTCGATCCCCGGGTGCGCCATGCCGGCTGACCGGCGGGCCTGGGCGGGGCTGCTGGTGCTCGGCGTCATGGCCGCGCTGGCGCTGGGCGCGCCCCTCGTCGCGGGACACGATCCCGCGGCCCAGACCAGCGTAGTGGCGACCCGCTTCGCCCCGCCCCTCTCGCACGACGGCCTGGGCGACTTCCACCTGCTCGGCACCGACCGGCTGGGCCGCGACGTCTGGAGCCGGCTGGTGCATGGCGCGCGGATCTCCCTCGGGACCGGCCTCCTGGCGACGGTGCTGTCGGTCGGGATCGGGGTGGCGGTGGGGCTCGCGGCGGCGGTCTGGCGGGGACCGATCGGGCTGGCGCTGCTGGCGCTCACCGACTTCATGCTCGCGCTGCCGCGGGTGGTGGTTCTCCTTCTCCTTGCCGCGCTCTGGGCGCCGAGCGCGTGGCTGGTGGTGATAGTGCTGGGACTCACCGGGTGGATGGGGGTGGCCCGGCTGGTCCACGGCGAGGCGGTGTCGCTCCTGGCCCGGCCCTTCGTCCGCTCCGCGGAGGCGCTGGGGCAGAGCCGGGCGCAGATTGCGCTGCGTCACGTCCTGCCCAACGCCTGGACCCCGGTGATCGTCGCCGCCGCCCTGGGGGTGGGCAACGCCATCACCCTGGAGGCGGGGCTCTCCTTCCTGGGACTGGGGGTGCAGCCGCCGGCGCCGAGCTGGGGAGGGATGATCGCCTCGGGGAGGGACACCCTGGTGAATGCGCCGTGGGTGGCGATCGCGCCGGGGGTGGCGCTGGTGCTGGTGGTGGTGGCCGCGACGCTGGTCGGCGATGCGCTC
>CAZPER010000117.1:0-11602 GCA_964585655.1 uncultured Gemmatimonadaceae bacterium
CCTGCGGTGCGTCTGGGCGCTGGTCGGTGCGCTGGGCTTCGCCCCGGTGCTGGAGGTCTGCGCCCGGGACGGGCGCCCGATCGACGCCGCGGGGACGCTGCCGTTCAGCACCGCCGAGGGGGGCGCGCTCTGCCGCCTCTGCGCCCAGACCCATGAGGTCACCGACCTCCCCGAGGAGTCGTACCGGGCCCTCGCGGCGCTGCTCGATGCCACCGCGGCCCTCCCCGCTCTCGACGCCCGGCATGCGTCGGCCCACCGCCGCCTGCTCTCCCGCTACATCCGGCACCACCTGGCCGAGGGCGCCGCGCTGACGGCGCTGGAGTTCTGGCAGCAGCCGGCGTGGAGCGTCGGGTGATCATCGGCACGGCGGGCCATATCGATCATGGCAAGTCGGCGCTGGTGGAGGCGCTGACCGGGCGGGCCATGGACCCGCTGGCGGAGGAGCGGAGGCGGGGGATCACCCTCGACCTGCACTTCGCGCCCTACCGGCTGCCCGACGGCTCCATGCTCGGCGTGGTGGATGTGCCGGGCCACGAGGACCTCATCCGGTCCATGAGCGCGGGCGCCGCCGGGATGGACCTGGTCCTGCTGGTGGTCGCGGCCGATGAAGGGATCATGCCGCAGACGCGTGAACACCTCGCGGTGCTGGAGCAGCTGGGCGTCCCCGCGGGGATCCCGGTGCTCACCAAGGCGGACCTTGCCGAACCGGCGTGGGTGGAGCTCGTCCGGGAAGAGGTCGCGGGGTGGCTGGCCGGGAGCTCCGTTCGCTTCACCGCGCCCATTGCGGTGTCCGCCCGGAGCGGGGCGGGGCTCGACGCGTTGCGGGAGGCGATCGCCGGCGCCGTGCGGGATGGAGTTGGGCGCGGCGCGCCGGACGACCTGGCCCGGCTGCCGATCGATCGTGCCTTCACCCTCGCAGGGGCGGGGACGGTGGTGACCGGCAGCAGCTGGTCCGGCCGCTTCAGCATCGGGGACCAGGTTCGCATCCTCCCCGCCGGCATCACGGCGCGAATCCGGAGCCTGGAGGAGCATGGCACTCCGGTCGAGACCAGCCACCCGGGGCGCAGACTGGCGGTCGGGCTCCCCGGAGTGGAGGTGAGCGCCGTGCGGCGGGGGGAGACCCTCGTGCATGACGCTGCCGGCTGGGAGGCGACCACGGTCCTGGACGCCCGGCTCAATCTGCTTCCCGTCGCCGCCCGGCCGCTGGCGCACCAGGCCCGGGTTCGGGTGCACCTCGGCACCGGCGAGACGATCGCCCGGGTGCACCTGCGGCAGGAGTTGCGGCCCGGCGCCGCCGCGATGGGCCGGCTGGTACTCGAATCCCCGCTCCTGGCCCGCGGTGGGGATCGGCTCCTCCTCCGCAGCTACAGCCCGGTGAGGGTGATCGGGGGCGGGACGGTCCTGGATCCGCTTCCTCCGCCCAGCCGGCCGGTCTGGAGCGAAGGACTCGATGCACCCGACCCATCGGCGCGGCTCCGGGCTGTGGTGGAGCGTCGGCCGCGCGGCGTGGCGCTGGGGCTGCTTCCCGTCCTGCTGGGGATCACCGAGGGCCAGCTGGCCCCGCTGCTCGCCGACCCGCTGTTGTGCCGGAAGGATGGCATGCTGGTCCCGGCTACGGCGGTGGAGCGGGCGGCGGCGCAGGCCGTCGCGCTGGTCACGGCGCATCACAGACAGCATCCGGTCGACGCCGGGCTCTCGCTCGAGACCGCGCGGCGGGAGCTGGCGACCTTCGGTGCCGCGGGACCAGCGGCCCTGGAGCGCGCCCTGGCCGACGGGCGACTGGTGCTGGAGGGCGCCCACCTCCGGACCGCGGGGTTCCGGCCGGCGGCGCGCGGCGGCGACGCGCAACTGGAGCGAGTCCTGGGAGCCATCGAGGCCGCCGGTCTGACTCCCCCGACGGTGGCGGAGCTGGAGACGACCCTGGGCGTGCGCGGGCTCGCCGAGGTGCTGCGGCTGGGCTCCAGGCAGGGGCGAGTCGTGCCGGTGGAACGGGACCGGTACTACGCCCGTCCCGCGCTGCAACGCCTGGCGGAGATCCTGCGGGAGCTGGGTGGGCGCGGCCCGATTACCCCGGCCAGCGTTCGGGAGGCGACCGGCGTATCCCGGAAGTACCTCATCGGCCTCCTCGAGTGGGCGGATCGCGAAGGGATCACGCGGCGGGACGGTGAGGCTCGGGTGCTAGTCGGGGGGCGGTAGCCGAAGCGGCGCGGGATTGCGTCCTCTCCCGGCGCCGACGATCTTGCGGCAACCCTGCGGAGGTAGATGCGGCAGACCAGTTCCCACTAGGAGGAAACGCCCATGGCCTGGCTGTGCAGGCCGGGTTGGGTGCTGCTGCTCCTCGCCGGGATGGCCGGCCCTGCCGCCGCGCAGGAACGTGCCCCACCCCCGGTGGTGCTGCAGGAGAACTATCCCAATCCGTTTTTTCCAGCGACGACGATTCCGTTCGCCCTCAATCCTGAACTCTGTGAGCGTGGCCATCAGCCCCTGGTAAGTATGAAGATCTACAACGTGCTGGCGCAGGTCGTCGCGGTGCCGATCCTGCTCAACTCCAACGGTGAACGCCTCGATGCACTCCGGCTCCGGTGCGGCAGTTACGAGTCCTACTGGGACGGCAGGTTTCTCGATCGGCAGCGTGAGGTGACACCCGGCGTCTATTACGCGCACCTGGTGGTGGACGGCGAGCGCTACACGCTGAAGATGATCGCCCGCCGCTAGGCGGGCGATCATCCCGAGCGCAGCGAGGGATCGTACCCGGCGTTAGGCGGGCGATCATCCCGAGTGCAATCACGGGGATCTTTCCCAGGGGTCTGGGGGAGGTCCCCGGTTTGCGTCCGGATGACAGGGCCCCCCCCGCGGCTGTGCCCGATCCCTGCCAACCCGGCAGTTTCCGTGGGCCCGTCGCTTGCCTTGCTCTGAGGTCATCAGGCGCTAGACTGAACACCGACCGGACGCGCGGCGCGCCCGGCGGCTGCGGTGTTGCCGAGAAAGCGAGACCGGAATCATGATCCGCCCCGAGCGACTCACCCTCAAGGCGCAGGAGGCCTTCCGTGACGCGGCCGCCGACGCCGCGCGGCGGGGGAATCCCGTGGCCAACGACACCCACCTCTTCGCCACGCTGCTGGCGCAGGAGGAGGGGGTGGTGCGGCCGCTGCTGCAGAAGACCGGCCTCAACGTCACGGCGCTGGCGCAGGAGGCGGAGCGGGAGCTGGGGCGGCTCCCGCGCCAGGAGGGCGGTGGGGAGCCCACCCTCGCGCGCGAGCTGCACCGGATCTTCGACCGGGCCGAAGCCGAGGCCAAATCCCTCGGTGACGCGTACATCTCGACCGAACACCTGCTGGTGGCCATGGTCGAGGAGAAGGGCACCACCGCGCGCCAGCTCCTGAGCACCCACGAGATCGGGGGCAAGGAGTTGCGGGCGGCGCTGGCAGAGGTGCGTGGCTCCCACCGGGTGACGGATGTCTCCCCCGAGTCCCAGTACCAGGCCCTGGAGCGCTTCACCCGCAACCTCACCGACCAGGCCCGGAACGGGAAGCTCGATCCGGTCATCGGCCGGGACGAGGAGGTCCGGCGGGTGATGCAGGTCCTCTCCCGCCGCACCAAGAACAACCCGGTCCTGATCGGCGAGCCGGGGGTGGGCAAGACCGCGATCGTGGAGGGGCTGGCCCAGCGGATCGTGAACGGGGACATCCCCGAGTCGCTCAAGGAAAAGCAGATCGTTGCGCTGGATATCGGGCTGCTGCTGGCGGGCGCCAAGTACCGCGGCGAGTTCGAGGAGCGGCTCAAGTCGGTGGTGAAGGAGCTGATCCAGGCGGAGGGGCGCTACATCGTCTTCATCGACGAGATGCACACCCTCGTCGGGGCCGGCGCGGCGGAGGGGGCGGTGGACGCGAGCAACCTCCTCAAGCCGGCGCTGGCCCGGGGCGAGCTGCATGTCGTGGGCGCCACGACCCTGGACGAGTACCGCAAGCACGTCGAGAAGGACGCCGCCCTCGAGCGCCGGTTCCAGCCGGTGATGGTCGGGGAGCCGAGCGTCACCGACACCATCGCGATCCTCCGGGGCCTCAAGGAAAAGTACGAGGTACACCACGGCATCCGCATCACCGACAACGCCCTTGTGGCGGCGGCGACCCTCTCCGACCGGTACATCGGCGACCGGTTCCTGCCGGACAAGGCCATCGACCTGATGGACGAGGCGGCGAGCCGGCTCCGGATGGAGATCGACAGCCTGCCGCAGGAGATCGACGAGGTGGAACGCCGGATCCTGCAGCTCCAGATCGAGCAGCAGGCGCTGCTCAAGGAGAAGGATGCGGCGGGCAAGGAGCGGCGGAAGGCGGTGGAACAGGAGATGGCCGGGCTCAAGGAGACGGCGAGCTCGATGAAGGCGCAGTGGCAGTCGGAGAAGGTGGCCATCCAGGAGATCCGCTCCCGCAAGCAGGAGGTCGAGGGGCTGCGGACCGAGATGGACCAGGCCACCCGGCGCGGGGACCTGCAGAAGGCCGCGGAGCTGCAGTACGGCCGCATTCCCCAGCTGGAGCAGGAGATCGCCGCGCACGAGCAGCGGCTGGCGCAGATCCAGGCCAAGGCCAAGTACCTGAAGGAGGAGGTGGACGCGGAGGACATCGCCGAGGTGGTGGCGAAGTGGACCGGCATTCCGGTGTCCAAGATGCTCGAATCCGACCGCGAGCGGCTCACCCGCCTCGAGGCCGAGCTGGCCCGGCGGGTCGTGGGGCAGGGGCCGGCGGTCGAGGCCGTGTCCAACGCGGTGCGCCGGAGCCGCGCGGGGCTCTCGGATCCGCACCGTCCGACGGGGTCCTTCATTTTCCTTGGCCCCACCGGGGTGGGCAAGACCGAGACCGCCCGGGCGCTG
The DNA here is from genome assembly GCA_964585655.1 of uncultured Gemmatimonadaceae bacterium. Lineage (GTDB taxonomy): Bacteria > Gemmatimonadota > Gemmatimonadetes > Gemmatimonadales > GWC2-71-9 > JADJOM01. The sequence goes on from CAZPER010000117.1 coordinate 4,868, forward strand.
GCGGAGTTCCTGTTCGACGACGAGCGGGCGATCGTCCGGCTGGACATGTCGGAGTACATGGAAAAGCACTCCGTGGCCCGGATGATCGGCGCGCCGCCGGGGTACATCGGCTACGACGAGGGGGGGCAGCTCACGGAGGCGGTGCGCCGTCGGCCCTACAGCGTGGTGCTGTTCGACGAGATCGAGAAGGCGCACCCGGATGTCTTCAACGTCCTGTTGCAGATCCTCGACGAGGGGCGCCTCACCGACAGCCAAGGCCGGGTGGTGGACTTCCGGAATACCGTGATCATCATGACCTCCAATATCGGGAGCCCGATGATCCTCGAGGCCGGGGAGACCGACGCCGCCGGGTGGGCCGCGGTGGAGGCCCAGGTGCGGGACCAGCTGCGGCTGCACTTCCGCCCCGAGTTCCTCAACCGGGTGGACGACATCATCGTCTTCCGCCAGCTGGACCGGGGCGACATCGCCCGGATCATCGAGCTGCAGCTGGAACGGCTGCGCGCGCTGCTCACGGAGAAGCACCTGACCCTGCGCATCACCCCCGCGGCGCTGGAACTGATCGCGCGGGAGGGCTACGACCCCGCCTTCGGGGCCCGGCCGCTCAAGCGGGTGATCCAGCGGCGGCTGCAGAACCCGATCGCGCTGCAGCTCCTGGAAGGGACGTTCAAGGAAGGGGACACCGTCGAGGTGGACGTCGCGGGACCGGACCTCACCCTCCGGCGGGGAGCCTAGGCGCCTGATGGGACCGGTATCCGCCGCGGACCGGGCCGGCATGGAGCTGGCGCTGGCCGAAGCCCGTGCCGCGCTCGCCGAGCATGAGGTTCCGGTCGGCGCCGTGGTGGTCCGGTGCGGGGAGGCGATCGCCCGGGCGCACAACCAGCCGTTGGCTGTCGGCTCGCCGCTGGCGCACGCGGAACTCGTGGCCTTGTACCGGGCGCTGGAAGGGACCGGCGCCGACCGGCTGCCGGACACCACCCTCTACGTGACCCTGGAGCCCTGCGCCATGTGCGCCGGCGCCATCGTCCTCGCCAAGGTGGGGCGGGTGGTCTTCGGCGCCTGGGACGAGAAGGCCGGCATGGCCGGTTCGGTCGGTGACCTGCTCCGGCACCCGCGGCTCAATCACCGGGTGGAGGTCGTGGGTGGCGTCCTCGCCGACGAGTGCGGCGCCCTCCTCAGGGACTTCTTCCAGGCCCGTCGCTGAGGGCGACCGGCCCCTCCGCCAGCAGCACCGCCGCGCGCTCCACCGCCGCGGGAGTGCCGGCCAGCGCCAGGGTATCCCCGGCACGCAGGACCTCCCGGCCCACCGGCAGCACCACCGGCTCCCCACCGCGGAGGATCACCAGGACGGTGGCATCGGTGGTATCTCGCAGGTCCAGCGCGCCGAGGGAACGGCCCACCGCGTAATCCCCATCATTCAGTCGCAGGGAGACGGGCTCGCCCAGGCCGGGGATCATCTCGTAGATCTCCGTCAGCGATCGGGAGGTCCTCAGGCTGGGGACGGGGTGCTCCGCGGTGGCGTCGGCGCCATGGGTGGCGGTGCTCCCCGCCATCTCCTTGGCCAGCGCGGCCACGATGACCTCGGCCCCGGCGCGGGTGTGGCCCTGCAGGTTGGTGGCGCTGCGCCAGAACGCGATCCCGAACCCCGCCAGCAGCAGGACCACCATGCCGACGCCAACACCGGGGGGAAGGAAGGAGCGGGTCGCGGCCAGCACCGGAAGGCTGAGCAGCAGCACCACCAGGAGCAGCCATGCCACGGTGAAGGCGCGCCGCGGCGCGGCCGCGAAGTCCACGCCGCCCCGGGCCGGCGGCGGGAGGGCGCGGAAGCCGATGGCCCGGCTCAGCGAGCGGGACACCCGGATCAGCCCGAAGGCGAAAGGCAGGGCGATGGCGATGGCAGCGCCGAGCACGAGGGCGTCGGCGACGTCGGGCGACACGCCGGTCCGGCTCACCAGCGCGGCGGCCGCGGCACGGTGGCCCAGGGTCGTGCCCAGGGTCAGCGCCCCGAGCAGGACGCCATCGAGGATGAGGAGCCGGGCCAGTCGGCGCTCATTGGAGCGCCGTTCGCCCGGGGCCGCCGGGGCGCGCACCCGCTCCATCCATGAGCCGTAGAGCCCCACGAAGGTCTGCAGCCGCCGCGGCAGGTGCCGGTCCACGAACGACGCCACCGGCCCGGCCGAGCGGATCAGCCAGGGGGTGGAGAGGGTGGTGATCGCCGACACGGCGACCGCCACGGGATAGAGGAAGTCTCCCGTCGCCCCCGAGGAAAGTCCTACGCCGGCGATGATGAACGAGAACTCGCCGATCTGGGCCAGACTCATCCCGGTCTGCACCGAGGTGCGGATGCCGTACCCGGCGAGGAAGGCGCCGACGCTCACCGCCGCCACTTTCCCGACGATCACGAGAATGGTGAACACCACCACGGCGCCCCAGTGCTCCAGCACCAGCGCCGGGTCGATCAGCATGCCCACCGAAACGAAGAAGATGGCGGCGAAGACGTCCCGTACCGGCTGGATCAACGGCTCGATGACCTTCTCCTCGCCCGATTCCGCCATCAGCGATCCCACGAGGAACGCCCCCAGGGCCACGGAGTACCCGAAGCTGAGCGCCAGGTAGGCGCCGCCGAAGCAGACGGCCACCGCGAGGATCAGCGTGGTCTCCGGCACCCCCAGCCGGACCACCCACCGGGTGAGCCGGGGAATGAGTAGCAGCCCTACCACCAGGAGCCCGACGAGAAAGGCGGCCAGGCGTCCCGCGGTCAGCGCCAGGTCGCGGGCGGTAAGGGCGCCGCCATCCGAGATGGCGTTGAGGACCGCCAGCAGCAGGATGGCGATCAGATCCTCGATGATCAGCACCCCGAAGGCCACCTGCACGAAGCGGCCCCTGACGGCCTGTTCACCAAATGCCTTCACGATGATCGTGGTGCTCGAGATCGCGATCACGGCGCCGGCGTAGATGCTCTCCATAACGGTCCAGCCGAAGAGCTGCCCCGCCAGGTAACCGAGGGCCACCATGGTCGTGGTCTGCAGCACCGCGATCACCCCGGCGGTGGGACCCACCGCGAACAGTTTCCGCAGGCTGAATTCCAGCCCCAGGGCGAACATCAGGAGGATGACGCCGAGCTCGGAAAGGGTGTGGACCATCCGCTCGTTGGCGAGCAGCGGGATCGGGACGTGCCGCCCCACAATCATCCCCGCCAGCAGGTAACCGAACACCACGGGCTGCCGCAGCCGCTGGAAGACGATGGTCGTCGCGGCGGCCACGCAGAGCACCAGGGCAAAACTTCGGAGGAACTCGTGGCTCTCGGGCATGGGCTCGCGGGCTCGGGGATCCGGGGGGCGCCGTCCGCCCTGGCGAGCGGTCAGGTAACCCATCGCCGTGGAACATGTTACGCGGTTGCAGGGGGGATCGGAACCCCGATCCCCGTGCCGGATCTCCCGGGCCCCGGAGGGCTAAAGCGGGGGAGCCGATCATCCGAGACTATTGGCATGAGCTGCGACCACGGGAAGCACCCTGCGGAACCACCTCCGGCCGGGATCGGGCCGGAGCCTGGCGTGCTGCCCACCGCCCTCGTGGTGGACGACGATCCAGTGGTCGCGGCGACCCTGAAGGCCGTGGTTTCCAAAGCGGGATACGCGGTGCGGGTGGCCCGGGATGGCTCGGAGGCCTGGCAGGCGCTGCAGCAGGCCCCCGCCTCGGTGGTGATCTCCGACTGGTACATGCCGGCCATGGATGGACTGGAGCTGTGTCGCCGGATCCGGGCCCGGCCGGATGAGGGCTATGTCTACTTCATCCTGATCACGGCGATGGGCGGCAAGGAGCAGTACGACCGGGGGATGGACGCCGGGGCGGACGACTTCATCACCAAGCCCCTCAACCTCGATGAACTGCGCGCCCGGCTCCGGGTGGCCGCGCGGATCCTCGGGCTGCGGCGGGAGCTGAAGCGGCTCGAGGGCCTGCTGCCGATCTGCTCCTACTGCAAGCGAATCCAGGACGCCGCAGGCGCGTGGAACTCGCTCGAGGTGTACATCACCGAGCGTTCGGACGCCCGCTTCAGCCACGGCATCTGCGAGCGCTGCTATGAGACGGTGATCCAGCCCCAGCTCGATTCGATGTCCGGCGCCCCATGAGCCGCCACCCGGTGCCGGAAGGGACCGACCCGATCGAGTCGCAGGTCCGGCGCGACCTGGTGCAGGCGTTCCGCGCGCAATTGCGGACGGACACGCGCCTGGTGCTGTTGGGCCACCTCCTGGTCCTGGCCCTGGCCGTGATCTCGCTCTGGGAGAATGCGCCACTCCCCTGGCTGGGGTGGTGGGCGGCGGCCGTCGCGCTCACCACGCTGGCCCGGGCCGCGTGGCACCGGGCGGCGGATCATCCCGGGCTCACCGAGCGGGCCCTCTTTACCGGCACCCGGGTCACGGTGCTGCTGCAGGGGCTCGCCTGGGGGATCGGCGCGGCGGCGCTCCTTCCCCTCATGCGCGGCAACGACCTCGCCGTGATGCTGCTCGGGTTCGCCGGGATCGTGGCGAGCGCCGTGGGCACGCTGGTCGCCGACCGGGGAAGCATCGGGTGCTTCGTGGCCGGCCTGTACGTGCCCCTCCTGCTCCGGTGGCTGACGCCCGGGGGGAATCACCACGACGTCGAGTCGGCGGCCTTCCTGGCGGTGTTCGCCGTGGCCGCCCTGGTCCTGCATCGCCGGGCGCAGCGCACGCTGACCGCCAACCTGCGGGCCACGGCCCGGCTCTCCACCAGCCAGCAGGAGACGGTCAAGGAGAGCGCCTACCTCTCGGGGGTTCTGCGTGGCGCCCCCATCGCGATCGCGGTCCTCGACGACGCCAAGCGGGTGCGCAGCGTGAACGCCCGGTTCGAGCGCCTGTTCGGCTTCTCGGGCACGGAAGCGGCGGGTGAGCCGCTCGACCGGCTGCTGGTCCCGCCGGACGGGCGCGACCGGCATCTTGCGCTGGAGCGGCGGGTGAAACAGGGGGAGATTCTTGAGGAGGAAGTCGAACGCCGCACCCGGGACGGCCGCACCATCACGGTCCGGGTGTCCGCCGCCGTGGTGCCGGACCCGACCTCGCCGGGGATGGTGGTCCTGTACGAGGACATCACCGAACATCGGCAGGCCCGGGAGGCGATGCGGGAAAGCGAAGCGCGCTTCCGCGGAGTGGTGGACGCGAATATTGCGGGCTTCTGCTTCTGGGAACGGGAGGGCCGCATCACCGACGCGAACGACGAACTGCTGCGGGTCATCGGGTACAGCCGGGAGGCCTTGGCCCGGGGGGAGCTCAGCTGGGAGGCCCTCTGCCCGCCGGACCAGGCGCCGCTGCTCCTGCCGGCGCTGGCAGGCCTCGCGGCGGGCCGCCCGATCACCCCGTTCGCGCTGGAGCTGCGCCACAAGGAGGGCACCAGGGCCCCGGTGATGTTCGGGGCCGCCCTGCTGGAGGACCGGTCGTCCCACGGCGTGGCGTTCGTGGTGGATATCAGCGCGCGCCAGCGGGCTGAAGTGGAACTGCAGCAGAAGACTGCGGTCCTTGAGGCCCAGCTCGACGCCTCCCTCGATGGCATCCTCATCGTGGACGCGAACGGCAAGACGGTGCTCTCCAACCGGCGCATGGCCGAGGTGTGGGGCATTCCGAAGGCGATCGCGGAGGACCCGGACGATACCCGGCGGCTGCAGTTCGTGGGGCAGCAGGCCAGACACTCGGAGGAGTTCCGGGCCCGGGTGGAGTACCTCTACGCCAATCCTACGGAGACCAGCCGGGAGGAAATCGAGCTGCGGGATGGACGGATCCTGGACCGCTACTCGGCCCCGGTGATCGGGGGCCGGGGCGAGCACTACGGCCGGATCTGGAACTTCCGCGACGTCACCGAGGCCCGGCGGGCCCAGCTGGCGATGCGCAAGGCTCGGGACCTGGCGGAGCGAACCGCAGAGACGCGGGCCCGGTTCCTGGCCAACATGAGCCACGAAATCCGCACGCCGATGAACGCGGTGCTCGGCATGATCGAGATCGTGCTCGACACCGACCTGACGGCGGAACAGCGGCGCGCGCTGGGGCTCGCCAGCGCGTCGGCCGACTCGCTGCTCGCCATCATCAATGACGTGCTGGACTTCTCCAAGATCGAGGCGGGGCGGCTCGAGCTGGAGGAGATCCCCTTCGACCTGGCGCACCTGGTCCAGGCCACGACGGGGATTTTTGCCCTGCGCGCCGAACAGAAGGGCCTCGCCTTCGTGACGCACCTCGCACCCGAGCTTCCCGGCACCGTGCGCGGCGATCCGTCGCGCCTCCGGCAGATCCTCACCAACCTGGTCGGCAACGCGATCAAGTTCACCGAGCGGGGGGCGGTCACGGTCCGCGTGTGCCCCTCCATGCTGAAGGATGGGCGCGCCGGCGTGTGGTTTTCGGTGCAGGACACGGGGGTCGGGATCCCGACGGAGAAGCTGTCGGCCATCTTCGATGAGTTCACGCAGGCGGATGGCTCCAGCAGCCGCCGGTTCGGCGGGACCGGGCTCGGCCTCACGATCTCCCAGCACCTGGCGGCGCTGATGGGCGGGAGCATCCTGGTCACCAGCGAGGTCGGCCGGGGGAGCGAGTTCAGCGTGCTGCTGCCGCTCGCCACCGAGGCGTGCGGAAGCGGCGTTACGAGTCCAGGGCCCGCCGGGCTCCGCCCGCGGACGGTCGCAGGCCCCCCGAAGGGGCTCCGGGTCCTGCTGGCGGAGGACAATGCGGTCAACCAGCT
>CAZPER010000118.1:0-11522 GCA_964585655.1 uncultured Gemmatimonadaceae bacterium
TTCCAGCACCTGCGTCGTGCGCCCGCCGTCACCGGCGTCCACCGCCATCGCCTCGATCTCGCGCGTGCCGCCATAGACATCGGCGAAGCCGCGGGCGAGCACCCCCGCAAGCAGCGGCCAGGCGCCTGCATCGATCGTGTCGGTCGGCCCTTCCAGCCATTCCGCCGTGACAGACCCAGTCCTCCGGTCCCCGCCGAAAGCGACGGACCCCCCCCCCATTCAGTTTCCCTGCCCCGCCGCCCCCGCGGGCTGGTCATCGTCGATGAGAGCCACCGCTTCCGGGAGCCCGGCACCCGGCGGTACCGCCACCTGGCGCCATGGCTCGGGCGGGCCCCGGTCCTCCTGCTCTCCGCCACTCCCGTGGTCAACCGCCTCCCCGACCTCGCGCACCAGTTGCTGCTCGCGCTGCGGGATGACGCGCTGCTCCCCTCGGGGTGCGTCAGCCTCCGCGCGGCCCTCGGCGAGGGAATGGCGCCATCCTGTCTCGGGGAGGTCGTGCTCAGCCGGCCCGATCCCGCCGGCATCCCCGCCCTCCGCCGCCTCCGGCTTTCTCCACAACTTGGTGCCGAGGACCGCGGCCTGCTGGCGGACCTCGGCCGTCTGCGGCTCTCCCGGGACGTGGGGGTCCGTACCCTGCTTCGCGGCGCCCTCTGCGCCGCGCTCGCCTCCAGTCCCGCCGCACTGGTCACCGTGCTGCGGCGCTATCAGGGTCTGCTGCACCAGGCCCGCGAGGCAGTCGCCGCCGGCCGCACCCTCACCCGGCGGGAACTCCGTGCGGCCGCCGGGCGGGACCAGGAACAGCTCGTGCTCTGGGCGGTGCTGCCGGACGGGGACCAGCCGCTGGAGCTGGCGCTGGAGGATGCGCCGGCGGTCGCCGCGCTCCTCAGCCGGCCACTTGGGGAGAGCCCCTACGCCGCCGCCCGGCTCGCGCTGCTCGAGGAGCTGCTGCGGGACCGGTGCCCGACCGTGGTCTTCACCGCCAGCCGCGCGACCCTCGCCTGGCTCCGCGACCGGCTGGCGGCCCTCCGGCCGGCGTGGCTCTCGGGGAGCGGCGCCGGGATCGGCCCGGCGCGCCGGTCCCGGGCGGAGGTGCTCGCGTTGTTCGGGCCGGATCCACCGGCGCGGTATCCCGGCGCCCTGCCCTGCCTGCTGCTCGCCACCGATGTCGCCGCGGAGGGTCTCAACCTGCAGCGGGCCCGCCGGGTGGTGCACTTCGATCTGCCGTGGACCGCGGTGCGCCTGACACAGCGGGCGGGCCGGGCCCGCCGGCTCCGGAGTGCTGCGCCGGTGGTGGACGTCGTGACGTTCGCCCCCGCGCCGGAGCTGGAGCGGGTGGAGCGCCGGGTGGCGCGGCTGGTGCGGAAGAGCCGGCTGCCCGCCGCCGCCGGCCTCGAGGATCGGGGGAGCTGGCTGCACCGCTGGCGCGGCGACCTCGCACCGCTGGCCGCGGGGGAGCGCCGGAGCGGCTGTGCCGCGGTGGCGGGGCCCGCAGCGGGGTGGATCGTCTGCCTGACACTGCACCGGGAGGGCGAGCGGGGGCCGCCGCGGCCCGCCCGGCTCTGCTGGATCGGGGACGACGGCGCCCGGAGCGAGCGGCCTGCCGAGGTGGTGCCGCGCCTGCTGGCCGCCCTGCACGCCGAGGGCCGGGAGCCCGCACCAGCCGAGTGGGCGGCGCTGTGGTCCACGGTGACGCCGCTCATCCGGGAAGCCCTGGCGGCGCTCCATGGGCGGGCCTGGGAGGCGGTGGCGCGGCCGCGGGACCAGCGGCGCCTGGCGCAACGGTTGCTGCGGCTCTCCACCCGCGCGGCGCGGGCGCGGAACCGGGACGCGCTGCGGCTGCTGGATACGGGGCTCCGCTGGCTGGGGCATGGACTCCGCGCGGGAGAGGAGCTGCTCGTCTCCCGGCTGCTGGAGCTCCCCGGGCGGGAACTGCTGCAGGCGCTCGGGGAGCTTCCCGAGGAGCCGACGCCACCGGGCCCTGCCCTGCCCCGGATCGCCGGGATTGTGCGGGTGACTAGCTTCCCTTCATGACCCAGCTGCGCACCGTGCTGTTCGACCTCGACGGCACCCTCATCGATTCGATCGAGCTCATCCTCGAGAGCTACCATCACACCCTCGCCGCCCATGGCCGGGAGCCGGTGTCCGACGCGGAGTGGCTGGCCGGGGTGGGAACGCCGCTCCGGGTCCAGCTCCGCCGCGCGGCCCGCTCCGAGGAGGACCTCGTGGCGCTGGCGGCGACCTACCGGGAGTACAACCTCGCCCACCACGACCGGATGATCCGCCCCTTCCCCGGCGTGACCGAGCTGGTGCTGGAGCTGCGCGCCGCGGGCTACCGCACCGGGGTGGTCACCAGCAAGAACCGGGAGGGGACCCTCCGCGGGCTCCGGCTGGTCGGGCTCGAAGCCGCGATCGAGATCCTGGTCTGCGCCGATGACGTCACCAACCCCAAGCCCCACCCCGAGCCGGTCGAGCGCGCGGTGACGGAGCTGGGCGCCGACCCGGCGAGCACCATCTACATCGGGGACAGCATTCACGACCTCCACAGCGGGCGGGCCGCGGGGGTGCGGACGGGGGCCGTGCTGTGGGGTCCTTTCTCCCGGAATGACCTCGAGCCGGCCGCGCCGGACTTCTGGTTCGAGCGCCCGGAGCACCTCCGCAGGTTGTTGCTCGCGTAGCACTTACGATGCCCGTCCGGGGCCGCGGACCGAGCGGGAATGCCGCGCCCCTCCCTCCCGGTTTCTCGCGCGCTCCCCTTCCGCTCCCCTCTCCCACCGTTACATTCCCGCCCGCGTCGTGACCCCTCCGTGACATTCGGACTGGAGTGCAAGGTGCGCCTGCTCCCCCGTGACGAGCGATTCTTCGAGCTGTTCACCGCCGTGGCCGAACGCAGTGTCGAGGCGGCCGGCCTGCTGGAGGAGCTGTTGAAGGCGGAGCCCGAGCGCCGCAACTACCTGGTGGAGTCCATCAAGCGGCTGGAACACGAGTGCGACACGGTCACCCATGAGGTGATCACCCGGCTCGACCGCACATTCATCACCCCGCTCGACCGGGAGGACATCCACGCGCTGGCCTCGGGGCTGGACGACGTGGTGGACCTGATCGACGGCCTGGCCCGGCGCACCCAGATCTTCCATGTGGGGGAGGCCCCGCGGGGCGCCATCCTGCTGGCGGAAGTGGTCAAGCGGGCCTGCGAGCAGCTGGTGATCGCGGTGAAGAACCTGTCGAAGAACGACGGCGCGGTGCTCACCGCCTGCATCGCGCTCAAGCGGCACGAGGAGGAGGGGGACAGCCTCTACCACGAGTGGCTGGGCCGGATGTTCGAGGGCAACCCCGACCCGGTGGCGCTCATCAAGTGGAAGGAGCTGTACGACAACCTGGAGAAGACGCTGGACTACTGCGAGGATGCCGCCAACGTCCTCGAGTCCATCTCGATCAAGCACGGCTGAGCCATGGACTCCACCGTCGCGTACATCCTGGCGGTCATCGTGGTGGCGCTGGTGTTCGACTTCATCAACGGCTTCCACGACAGCGCCAACTCGATCGCCACCGTGGTGGCGACGCGGGTGCTCTCCCCCGGGGTGGCGGTGCTGTGGGCGGCGTTCTTCAACTTCATCGCCGCGTTCGTCATGGGCACCGCGGTGGCGAAGACCATCGGCAAGGGGCTGGTGGACCCGGCGGTGCTCGACACCGACGTCATCCTGGCGGCGCTCACCGGCGCCATCCTCTGGAACCTGCTCACCTGGTGGCTGGGGCTCCCCAGCTCCTCCTCCCACGCCCTGATGGGCGGACTGGGCGGGGCAGCGATCGCCAAGGCCGGCGTGATCGCGCTCATCCCCGGCGGCTGGGTCAAGCCGATCGTCTTCATCTTCCTGTCACCGCTCCTCGGCTGCACCCTCGCCATCGGTCTCACCGTGGCGCTCTCCTGGATGCTCCGGCGCGGGCAGCCGGGGCCGATCGACCGGGTCTTCCGGCGGCTGCAGCTGCTCTCGGCCGCCCTGTACTCGATCGGGCATGGCGGCAACGACGCACAGAAGACGATGGGCATCATCGTCGGCCTGCTGGTGGCGAACCAGGCCGCCTTCGCCAGCCAGGGCGGGTGGATGTCCCACCTCCACCTGACCACCGCCGATCACGTGCCGATGTGGATCGTGCTGTCGGCGCACGCGGCCATCGCGGCCGGCACCGCCCTGGGCGGGTGGCGGATCGTGAAGACCATGGGCGCCAAGATCACCCGGCTCCGGCCCTTCGGCGGCTTCTGCGCCGAGACCGCGGGTGGCATTACCCTGTTCATCGCCTCCCACTTCGGCATCCCGGTCAGCACCACGCACACCATCACCGGCGCCATTGTCGGCGTCGGGGCCACCCAGCGGATCTCGGCGGTGCGGTGGGGCGTGGCGGGGACGATCGTGTGGGCCTGGATCCTGACCATTCCGATGTCCGCGGCGGTGGCGGGCATCACCTACCTGCTGCTGCACTAGCTGGGCGCTACGCCGCCGCCTCCCCGCGGGCGGTGACCCGGGCGGCGACGGCGGCGTACTCCCGCACCAGGTCGTCGTAGATCGCATCCCAGCCGCGGCCGGCGGCGGTGGCCATCCCGCCCCGCGCCAGCCGCTCCCGCAGCGGCGCATCCCCCAGCAACCGTTCCAGCCCGGTGGCCAGCGCCGCGGCGCTCCCCGGATTCACCAGCAGGGCGTTCTCGTCGTGCCGGGCAAACTCGAGCACCCCGCCGGCGCGCACCGCGAGCGAGGGCAGCCCGGAGGCCATCGCCTCCAGCAGCGAATTGCCGAAGGTCTCGGTGGCGGAGGGGAAGACGAAGAGGTCGGCGCTGGCATAGGCCTCGGAGAGGGCGCGCCCCTCGAGCAGCCCCGCCACATGCACCCCGGGCAGTCCGCCGCTCCGCACCTCGGCCTCGAGCGGCCCCTGCCCCACCAGCACCAGCTGCGCCGACCCGCGCCGCGCCCCCAGCCCCCGCCATGCGGCGATCAGCCGCAGCAGGTCCTTCTCCCGCGCCAGTCGCCCGATGTAGGTGACGAGCAGGTCGTCGGGGCCCACCCCGAAGCGCGCCCGCCACTCGGCCGAGCGGAACCGCGGATGGAAGTGGGCCGGGTCCACGCCGCGGGTCCAGAGCCCGGTGTGGTGCACCCCGCGGGTGTGCAGGAACCGCTCGAACATCCGCGAGGGGACCAGCACCCGGTCCGCGTGGCGGTAGAACCAGCGCAGGTAGATCCAGCCCACGCGCAGCGCCCACGCCACGCCGTAGCGTCGGGCGTATTTCTCGTAGTCGGTGTGGGCGGAAGCGATGATCGGAATGCCGAGCTGCCCCGCCGCCTTGACCCCCGCGAGGCCCATGGCGAACTCCGTCGCCACGTGCACCACATCCGGCCGGAAGAGGGCCAGATCCGCCGCGATCTCCCGCGGCCGGGGGAAGGCCCAGTGCACGTCGGGGTAGAGGAAGAGCGGCACGCAGGGGGAACGATGGGCCTCGGAGCGGTCGGCGCGGCCGGCGGGCAGCGCGTAGTCCGGGCTGTACACCCGCACCGCGTGGCCCCGCGACTCCAGCGCGCCGACCAGCCGGTCGAGGGTCACCCCGACCCCGCTGACCATCGGCCAGTAGACCTCGGAGAAGATCGCGATCCGCATACCGGTCAGGCTAGCATCGGGGCGCGGAGGACACAAGCGCCGCGATCACGTCACCTGCTCCAGGCGCCGCAGGGCCGGCACCCGCCAGGCGATCAGGCCGACGACGATCGCGGGCACGATGCCCCCCACCACCACCGCCGGCACCACCCCGACCAGCCGCGCCGCAACCCCGGACTCGAAGGCTCCGATCTCGTTCGACGACCCGATGAACACCGCGTTCACCGCCGCCACGCGCCCCAGCAGGTGCCGCGGGGTGAGGGTCTGCAGCAGGGTGGAGCGGAGCACCACGCTCACATTGTCGAACATCCCCGAGGCCGCGAGCACCAGGACCGAGAGCAGGAAGCTGGTCGAGAGCCCGAAGACCGTGATGCAGGCACCGTAGCACACCACCGACCAGAGCAGCGCCCGCCCCATCCGGCCCCGGAGCGGCCGGTGGGAGAGGTATACCGACATCAGTACCGATCCCGCCGCCGGCGCCGCGCGCAGCACGCCGAGCCCGCCCGCCCCCACGTGCAGGATGTCCGCCGCGAACACCGGGAGCAGCGCCTCCGCCCCGGCGAACAGCACCGGGAAGAGGTCGAGGGTGAGCGCGCCCAGCAGCACCGGCTGGGTCCGGACGAAGCGCACCCCCTCGAGCAGCCCGGCCAGCCCCGCGGCCCCGTCCCCCGCCGCGGGGTAGAGCCGGGTGGCGACCCGGTACAAAGCGACCCAGGCCAGCGCCAGCAGGATGCTCGCGGCCGCGTGGGTGACCGTCGCGCCGGCCAGGCCGAGCAGCAGGCCGCCGAGCGCCGGCCCGGCCACGGCGGCGAACTGCCAGGTGGAACTGCGCCAGGTGATGGAGTTGACGTAGAGCTCGCGGGGGACGAGGTCCGCCGCCAGCGCGGTGCGGGTCGGCTGGAGGAAGCTCCGGGCGATGCCGCTCACGAAGATGACGCCGTACACCATCCAGGTGGTGTCGGGCCGGAGCAGGTCCGCCCGGGTGATGGCCCAGAGCGCCGTGGCGCAGCCGGTGAGCACGATCATCGCCGCCAGGCAGACCCGGCGCCGGTCCAGCCGGTCGGCGAGCTGCCCCGCCGGCAGCGCGCAGGCAATGAACGGCACCGCCTCCGCCAGGCCCACCAGCCCGAGGGCCAGGGGATCGCGGGTCACCTGGTAGAGCTGCCACCCGACGACCACCGCCTGCATCATGGTGGCGAGGGTCTGGGCCAGCAGGAACAGGATGAACCGCCGGAAGTCGGGAACCCGAAGCGCCGCGTAGGCGTCGTGGGCGTCGGCGGGGGTCGTCACCCGCAGAAACTAACCCCGCGCCGGGAACCGGCGCAGGCGGCGCTCAGCCGCGGCGCACCACGCGATGGGGGCGGAGGCCAAAGCGTTCCATGCGGCGATACAGCGTGCTGCGGGTGATGCCGAGGCGGGCGGCGGCCTCGGCCATGGTGCGGGTCTCCTGCACGGCGCGCATCAGCTCGGCGTCCTCGCGGTCGATCGCCGAGGCCGCCACCTCGCGCGCGCCCGCGTACGCCTCGCGGATGGCCTGGGGCAGGTCGGCAAGCCGGACCCTGCGGCTGGTCGCCAGGAGCACCCGGCGGACCACGTGCTTCAGCTCTCGCACGTTGCCAGGCCAGGGGTACGCCTGCAAGGCGTCATAGACCTCGGCGTCCACCGCCACCTCCAGCCGGCCAAGGTCGCGGGCGCCCGCCTCGAAGAAGCGACGGGCGTAGACCCGCACCTCGCCCGGCAGGAAGGGAATCCCCTCGCTCCCCTGTAGCGGCGCGCCGCCTTCCAGCACCAGGCAGCCGCCCACCACCGTCTGCCCCTGCAGGACCGGGAACCAGAGCGCGCCGGCGCGCGCGCCCATCACCATCGGCGCAGCCGCCTCCGCGGGGAGGTCGCTCTGGGTGTGCCGGAGCCGCGCCGCCAGCTGCTCCGCGAGGTCCGGCGGCAGCGAGGGACTGGCGCTCACCAGCCGGCCTCCCCGGTCCACCGCCAGGACAGCGTCCGCCGGGTAACGGGTGCTCAGGTCGGCGAAGCGCTGCAGGGTGAGGAACCGGCGCTCGACCTCGCGCGCGACGAGGGTCTGCTCGATCGCGACCGCGAGGGCCAGCGCCAGGTTGAGGGTGTGGGGATGGGCCTGTTCGCGGAACCCGCTGATGTCGAGCACGCCGGTCACCTGACCGGTCGCCGGATCGCGGATCGGGACGGCGGCGCAGTGCCAGCGCTGCCACCGTTCGCAGAAGTGCTCGGCGCCCACGATGTGGGTTGGGGCCGCGGTGGCGAGTGCAGTCCCGGGGCCGTTGGTCCCGACCACCGACTCAGCCCAGTGGCCGCCGGGCCGGAAGTTGATCTCCGCGAGGCCGTCCAGCGCGGCGGGATCGCCGACCGACGACAGCATCCGCGCCTCGTGGTCGAACAGGGTGAGGACGTGCCCCACGCCCCCGAAGGTGCCCTGGTGCCGGACCACCGAGCGGTGGGCGAGGTCGAGCCAATCGCACCGCTCGGCCGCGGCATGCAACTGGTCGTCCTCCAGCACCACCGGGGCGCTCCCCAGGTCGGGACGCACCGCCGCACTGGCGCTCCGAGACCAGGACTCACGCACCACGCCCCGCACCCCGCGCGCCTGCAGCAGGGCGCCGCCCGGCCCGCGGCCGCCCACGAGCACGCCCCACTGCTGCTCCAGGGCCTGCTGGGCTTCGGGTTCAAACGGGACCTGCTCGGACAGCTCCATGCGGGCTCCGGGCCCGGGAAGGCGGTGTGGCGTGAGGGAGCCACAATCTTGTTCCCCGGGACGGCAGCGGCAAGCCACCGGGCCCGCCGATGCCGGGCCTTCGTGTCGGAATCGCAACCGCCGCGCGTGGTTCGGCTTGCCGGGGAGCCCGGCCTGGCAGGGAGGCGATGGCGTGCTCCCGCGTCGCGGACTGGGCGGGATCGGCGACACAATTGGCGCGACATTTGTCGCGCGTGGCTTGACCCCCTCCGGGGCGCGTCCTAGCGTCGGGGCACTTCCCAGCGACACCCGACCAGGTCGCCATCCGGGCGACCGCTCGATCGTCTCAGCCAACACCTCCGGAGGACCCCATGGGCACCACCAGCACCCAGCCGTCGACCGCGACCCTCCCTGCAAGCGCCGCGAGTTTCCGTCCCTCGATCCCGGTCCGGGCCCGCTATGACAACTGGATCGGCGGCGAGTACCAGGCGCCGGTGCGCGGACAGTACTTCACGAACCTGTCGCCCCTGACGGGGCAGCCGCTCTGCGAGGTGGCGCGCTCCACCCATGAGGACATCGACCGGGCGCTCGATGCCGCCCACGCCGCGGCCCTCAGCTGGAACACCACCTCGCCGACCTTCCGGTCGAACATCCTGCTCCGCATCGCCGACCGGATGGAGCAACACCTCGAGACCCTCGCCTTCATCGAGACGCTCGACAACGGCAAGCCGATCCGCGAGACCCGCGCCGCCGACTTGCCCCTGGCCATTGACCACTTCCGCTATTTCGCGGGCGTGATCCGCGCGCAGGAGGGAACCCTCGGCGAGCTGGACCACGACACCGTCGCCTACCACTTCCACGAGCCCCTCGGCGTCGTGGGCCAGATCATCCCGTGGAACTTCCCGCTGCTCATGGCGGTGTGGAAGCTGGCGCCGGCGCTGGCCGCCGGAAACTGCGTGGTGCTCAAGCCGGCGGAGCAGACCCCGGTCTCCATCCTGGCCTTCATGGAGCTGATCGCCGACATCCTGCCGAGCGGCGTGGTGAACGTGGTGCAGGGCTTCGGGGTGGAGGCGGGCAAGCCGCTGGCCTCGAGCCCCCGGATCGCCAAGATCGCCTTCACCGGGGAGACCACCACCGGCCGGCTGATCATGCAGTACGCCTCGGAGAACCTGATCCCGGTGACGCTGGAGCTGGGCGGCAAGTCGCCCAACATCTTCTTCGCCGACGTGATGGAGGCGGATGATGACTTCTTCGACAAGGCGCTCGAGGGCTTCGCGATGTTTGCCCTGAACCAGGGCGAGGTGTGCACCTGCCCGTCGCGCGTCCTGGTGCAGGAGTCGATCTATGACCGGTTCATGGAGCGCGCGGTGGCCCGCACCCAGGCCATCGTCGAGGGGAATCCCCTCGATCCGGCCACCATGATCGGCGCCCAGGCCTCCAACGACCAGCTGGAGAAGATCCTGAGCTACATCGACATCGGGCGGAAGGAGGGGGCGAAGGTGCTCACCGGCGGCGCCCGCCGAGTGCACCCCGGCGAGCTCAAGGACGGCTACTACGTCCAGCCGACGATCTTCGAGGGCCACAACCGGATGCGGATCTTCCAGGAGGAGATCTTCGGCCCGGTGGTCTCGGTCACGAAGTTCAAGACCCAGGACGACGCCCTGGCGATCGCCAACGACACGCTGTATGGCCTCGGCGCCGGCGTGTGGAGCCGCGACGCGAACACCTGCTACCGGATGGGCCGCGCCATCAAGGCCGGCCGGGTGTGGACCAACTGCTACCACGCCTACCCCGCCCACGCCGCCTTCGGGGGCTACAAGCAGTCCGGCATCGGGCGCGAGACCCACAAGATGATGCTGAACCACTATCAGCAGACCAAGAACCTGCTGGTGAGCTACAGTCCCAAGAAGCTCGGGTTCTTCTAGGCCAATGGAGGTCGCCCGGGTCGACATTACCCCGGCAGCCCGGACCGTGCTCCGCCAGCTGGCGGCGGAGCACGGTTCGCTGCTGTTCCACCAATCGGGGGGCTGCTGTGATGGCAGCGCACCGATGTGTTATCCTGCTCGGGAGTTCCGGGTCGGCTCCCGGGACGTGCACCTGGGCGACGTGGACGGCGTGCCGGTCTATATCGGCGCCCTGCAGTTCGAGGCGTGGCGCCACACCCAGTTGCTCATTGATGTCGTGCCGGGCCGGGGCGGCGGCTTCTCGTTGGAGGCGCCCCTTGGCCTACGGTTCCTTACCCGGTCCCGGGTGTTCGACGCGGGGGAGCAGGCGTGGCTCGACGCCTGCCCGCCGCGAGTGGGACCGGCCGGCTAGTGCCGCGGGCTCCGCCTCGCGGCCCGCCCCCGCCCAGGAGATTGGCCCATGGCGAGTTCCGCCCTCACGATTCACGGTCCTCGAGTCCCGGATGCCGACCGGGTCCTCACGCCGGATGCCCTCGAGTTCCTGACGCGGCTATGCCGGACCTTCGGGGGCCGGCGTACCGCGCTCCTCGAAGCCCGCCGCAGCCGGCGGGACCGGTTCCGGCGGGGCGTCCTCCCGGCGTTCCTGGCCGAGACCCGCCGGGTGCGCGACGGGACCTGGCAGGTGGCCGGCGCCCCCGCGGACCTCGACGACCGGCGGGTCGAGATCACCGGGCCGGTGGAGCGGAAGATGATGATCAATGCCCTCAACTCGGGGGCAAAGGTCTTCATGGCGGACTTCGAGGACGCCCTCTCCCCCAGCTGGGAGAACGTCGTCTCGGGGCAGGCGAACTGCCAGGACGCGGTGCGGCGCACCCTGACCTGGACCGCGCCGGAGGGGAAGGAGTACCGGCTGGGCGACCGGCTGGCCACGCTGCTGGTCCGCCCCCGCGGCTGGCACCTGGTGGAGAAGCACGTCACCCTCGACGGGGCGCCGGTGTCCGGCAGCCTCTTCGACTTCGGGCTCTACCTCTTCCACAACGGCGCCGAGCTGCTCCGCCGCGGCAGCGGGCCGTACTTCTACCTCCCCAAGCTGGAGAACCACCTCGAGGCCCGGCTCTGGAACGAGGTGTTCGTCTTCGCCCAGGAGGCGCTCGGCATCCCGCAGGGAACCATCCGCGCGACGGTCCTGATCGAGACGGTGCTCGCCGCGTTCGAGATGGAGGAGATCCTCTTCGAGCTGCGGGATCACGCGGCCGGGCTCAACGCCGGTCGGTGGG
>CAZPER010000119.1:0-11397 GCA_964585655.1 uncultured Gemmatimonadaceae bacterium
CAGTCGCAGGCGATCCCCTCCGTGGCGATCAGCGACTCCACGAACCCGATCGCCGCGATCGAATCGTCCCACAGCCGGCGCGCCAGCGGCAGCCCGTGCCGCCGCACCAGGTCGGGGAGCTCCGCCTTGTAGCCCGGCAGCACCATGCCGCCGTTTCGGCTGCTGGCCCCGGCGCCCACCCGGTGCTGCTCCAGCACGACCACCGAGGCGCCGCCCTGCGCCAGCGCCCGCGCCGCGGCGAGGCCGGTGTAGCCACCGCCGATGACCGCCGCGTCCACCCGCTCCGGCAGCTCCTTGAGGAGAGGCACCGCCGGCGCGGGCGCGAGCGCCTGCCAGAGGATGGATTCGGGCATTGATCCCTACCGCAGGACGTCCCAGGTGAGGGCACCGGCGGCCTCCGCCGTCCGGTTCACCCGCACGAGGGAGAGCGCCCGCGCCAGCACCGGGTCTCGGCCGGCGTGAAGATCGGTCCCGTCCGGCAGGAGGAGCTCGTCCGGCATCACACCGACCTTCTCGAGCCGTCCGCCGTCCGCCATGATGACGTCAGCCACCGTGACCGAGCTGGCGTAGTAGGCCCGCCTCTCGGTGCCCACGCTGTGAACGAACATGCGGCTGGCCCGGACCAGCCCCGAGGTGCGGTCGCCGAGCACCCGGCCGCGGCCGGTGAGCTGGATGGTGCGCGCGAGCATTTCGGCAGCCGAGGCGCTGCCTGCATCCACCAGCACGACCAGCTCCCCGGCATAGTGGCGATCCCCGCTGCCGGGGGCGTTGAGCTCGCTCGGTCCCTCACGCTCGAGCATGCTGCCGATCCTGGTGTCGGTGGGAAAGAATCCTCCCGTCAGGCGGAGCAGCCGGTCGATGCGACCCCCGCCGTTGCCGCGCAGGTCGAGGATGAGCGCCGGGTATTGCCGCGCCATCCTGAGCAGCTGGTCAATCCACTCGCTACCGCCATAGAACCCGCGGAACCGCCAGACCATCGCCCGCCCGTCGAGCACGGCGGCCCGCGGCGCATCCTCTTCCCAGGCGCGCTCGCCCTCCCGGATCAGCTCCCAGAGGTCGATGGAGGATCGCGGATCCACCGTGCGGCGACGCTCCACCACTTTCGCGGCGATCTCCACCGTGCGCGGTCGCCCACCCGGGGACTCAAGCTCCAGCGTGAGCCGGGACTGCGGCCGGACCGCCAGCAGATACTGGAGGACTCGACTGCTGGCCCGGGTGAGACGGAATCCGGCAATGGACCACACCGCGTCCCCGACCGCCACTCCACGCGCCGCCGCATCGGACCCGGCCAGGACCCGGACGATCCGGCAGGTATCTCCCACCATGAGCGTCTCGAACCCGTACTCGGCCCGGTAGGCCAGCCCCGGCGGCAGGAATCCGGTGTGGGAATCGTCCAGCTCCATCGTAGCCTGTGCGATCGCCGTGAGCACCTCCTCGAGGCGGCTGGCGCCCAGGATGCGGGCCCGGGCCGTATCGAAGGTCGCCGCGAGGTCCAAACCGCCGAAGGCAGAATCGAAGTAGTGCTTCCGGATGTCTGCCTGCACCACGTTGAGCATCTGCAGCCCCCGGTCCCGCTCGAACCGGCTCAGGGCCTGTGCGCCCGCCCCGCTCGGGGCGAACGCGGCGAGCAGCAGCAGTGCCGTGGTCGAGGTTGGGCTGCTGCGCCGTGGCGCCCCGCCGAACACCCACGCGAACGCCGGGATCATCGGCACCACCTTGAGCCAGGTCAGGCCGGGCCACCCCCAGGGCGGGCCGGCGGTGGCCGCGGCCACCGAGAGCGCCACCGGCACCGCCGCCACACAGCGCAACCCGAAGTGCCCCGCGCGACTGGTGCGAAGATGCCAGAAGATGGCGATCAGGGCGCCGGCGCCGAGATACAGCGGCAGCACGACCAGCTGGGAGAGCGTCGCCGTGCGCCACGCCACCGGATGTTCGAACCACGACCCGATCAGCAGCACCAGCAGCGCGATGGCCGCGGCCGCGATACCGGCCAGGGCGCCGAAGAAGCCGCCGACCTGGATGCCGTCGCGGACCTCCCCGGCGGTCAGCCGGTGACGCGGCGGGCGATCCACTCGAGACCCGCGCCGAGGCAGTAGACCACGAGCGCCGTAAGGGCGAGGTGCAGGAACAGCTCCAGGTATCCCGCGACGCCGGGAGTGTTGAAGTTCACCTTGGGCACGCCGAGCGCCCGGAGCAGCCAGCCGAGGGTGAGCTGCGACGGCGCCGTGGCGAGCGTCGTCCCCATGCCGCGCAGGTTGATCCAGCCGCCGCCCGAGTGGCGCAGCTCGTCCTGCACCACCCAGATGCCGAACGGGAGATAGATCGCGGCGCAGATCACCCCGACGATCGAATAGGGCAAGCGCACGGGCATGTCCGTCACCCTCCGACCAGGGAGACGACGCTCTCCCGGAACACCGCGGTGTGCCGGTCGATGTCCGCCTCGGTCGTGGCCGGCGCGATGAGCGCCATGTTGTGGAAGGGGGTGAGCAGGATCCCGCGGTTGAGCGCAAAGAGGTGCATGTAGCGGTCCAGCTCGAGGTCTGTCGCCGCGGCGGCCTCGGCGCCGTTCCGCGGCGGCTCGGGGCGGAACCAGTACTCCGCCCGGCACCCCAGCCGCTTCACGATCCACGGCAGCCGGAACTCGCGGATCACTCCTTCCACCCCCGCCTGGAACCGCTCCGCCAGCGGGATGGTCCGGGCGTACGCCGCCTCGGTCAGGACATGCTCCAGGGTGGCACGCATCGCGGCGAGCGCGAGGGCGTTCCCCGCCAGCGTCCCGCCGATGCCACCGGTATCCGACTCCGCCAGCGCGATCCTGCCCTGGAGCCGCGCCCCAACCTCCGCCGAAAAGCCGTACACGGCGCAGGGCACCCCGCCGCCGATCGGCTTGCCGATCGTGAGCAGGTCGGGTGCAAGGCCATGAGCCCGGGTGTAGCCGCCGGGCCCGGTGCAGATGGTGTGGGTCTCATCAATGATCAGGAGCGCGCCATGCTTCCGGGTGAGTGCGCGCAGCGCGTCGTGGTAGCCCGGCTCCGGGTGGATGATGCCGATATTGGTCATCGCCGGCTCGCAGAGGACGCAGGCCACGTCGCCCTGCCCCAGCTCCCGCTCCAGCGCCGCCACGTCGTTGAACTCGACCACCCGGGTGGTGAGCGCCGGATCCACCGGCGGTCCCAGGTTGCCGGGCCGCGGCCGCACCACGCCTCCCTCCAGCGTGGCAAAGGTCTCGTCCACCGTGCCGTGGTAACACCAGTTGTGCACCAGGATCCTGGGCCGGCCGGTGAGCATCCGGGCCAGCCGGATGGCGAATCGATTGGCGTCGGTGGCGGTCATCGCGAACTGCCAGTACCGCAGCCCGAAGCGCCGGCCCAGCTCCTCCGCCACCCAGAGGTGATCTTCCGCCGGCAGCATGAAGGTGAAGCCGCGCGCCGCCTGCCGCGTCACCGCCTCGACCGTCACCGGCGGCGCGTGCCCGGTCATGGCGCCGGTATCGCCGAGGCAGAGATCGAGGTAGCGCTGGCCATCCACGTCGGTGAAGTGGGCGCCCGCGCCCTCCCGCACGAACAGCGGAAAGCCGCCGGCCCACTTCACCATCCAGTGCATCGGGACGCCGTCGAGGAGGCTCGCGCGCGCCCGCTCCGCCAGCGCGCGGGACGCCGGGTGGGTCTCCTCGAACCGCCGCTGCTCGGCGGCGTACGCGGCCGCCAGGCGGCCGCGGTCGATCATCTGCCCACCGCGGCGCGCAGGGCCTCCTCCATCACGCCGAGGCCCTCCTCCAGCACCGCGTCCTCGACGGTGAGCGGCACCAGCACCCGGATCACGTTGCCGAAGGTGCCGGCGGTGAGCAGCAGCAGCCCGCGCTTGAGCGCCTCCGCCGCGATCTTCCCGGTCAGCTCCTTGGCGGGCTCCTTGGTGGCCGGGTCCTTCACCAGTTCCATCGCCACCATGCCGCCCAGGCCGCGCACGTCGCCGATCTCGGGATACCGGCGCTGCCACTCGAGGAACCGGGCCCGGATCCGGTCTCCCACCACCACGCCCCGCGCGGCCAGGTGATCCTCTTCCATCACGTCCAGCACCGCGA
Source organism: uncultured Gemmatimonadaceae bacterium (assembly GCA_964585655.1). Lineage (GTDB taxonomy): Bacteria > Gemmatimonadota > Gemmatimonadetes > Gemmatimonadales > GWC2-71-9 > JADJOM01. Next base: position 4,082 of record CAZPER010000119.1, read on the forward strand.
GCGCGGCGGCGCAGGCCAGCGGATTGCCGCCGTAGGTGCCACCCAGCCCGCCGACGTGGCCCACTTCCATCAGTTCTGCCCGCCCGGTGATCGCGGCCAGCGGCAGCCCGCCGGCCAGCGACTTGGCGGTGACGATGATGTCCGGGACAAGGTTGTAGTGCTCGCAGGCGAAGAGCTTCCCGGTCCGGCCGAAGCCGGTCTGGATCTCGTCGGCAATGAGCAGGATGCCGTTGTCCTTCGCGAACGCCGCCAGCGCCGTCATGAAGTCCTTCGGCGCCGGGATGAAGCCCCCCTCCCCGACCTGCGGCTCGATGATGATCGCCGCCACCGAGGCCGGTTCCACGTGGCTGGCGAACAGCCGGTCGAAGTAGGACCGCTCCGCCATGCAGCAGCGGCCGCCCTTTGGCCCCGAATCACAGCGATAGCAGTACGGAAACGGAATCCGGTAGATCTCCGGCACGAACGGCCCGAAGCCCGCCTTGTACGGCACCGACTTCGACGTGAGGCTCATCCCCAGGTAGGTGCGGCCGTGGAAGGCGTGCTCGAAGCAGACGATCGCCTGCCGCCCGGTGGCCCGCCGGGCCACCTTCACCGCGTTGTCCACCGCCTCCGCGCCGCTGTTGGCAAAGAAGGTCCGCTTCTCGTGGCTGCCCGGCGTGATGGCATTGATCCGCTCGGCCAGCTCCACGTAGGGGCCGTACATCGAGATCTGGAAGCAGAGATGGGTGAAGCGGTCCAGCTGGTCCTTCACCGCCTGCACCACCTTCGCGTTCCGGTGCCCGGCGTTGAGCACGCCGATCCCGCTGCCGAAGTCGATGAGCCGGTTGCCGTCGAGGTCGGTGAGCACCGCGTTCTCCGCGGAGGCCACCGCCAGCGGCGTCACCTGGGACACCGTCTTGGGGACCGCCTTCTGCCGCCGGGCCAGGAGCGCCAGGCTGGCGGGACCGGGAATGGAGGTCTTCAGGTTGATGATCGGTGCCATCCGGCAACTCCGGCAGGAGGTAGTGAGGGGCTGGCCGAGCTTAGCGCGCACGAGGGGAAAAGTCGAGTGTGGCCGCGTCACGCTGGTTGCGCCCGCCGGGCCCCGGGTTAGGTTCTCTCCCCGATGAGCCGTCACGCCCCCATCCGCGCCGCCCGCCACCGGGCCACCGACCCGTCCCTGCTGGTCTCCTGGGACGCCGCGGGGGGCGTGGGTCTCCGTCTCGACAAGGACGAGTGGTGATGTAGGAGGGGGCTCACGCCCCACTCCCCCATCACCGTAAGGGCGACCCTTGTAGTCGCCCGCCGCACTCGTATCCCTCACGGAGTCCCGCATGTCCACCACTTACGACGCCATCCTCATCGGCGGCGGCCACAACGGCCTCGTCACCTCCGCCTACCTGGCCCGCGCCGGCCGCAAGGTCCTGGTCCTCGAGCGCCGCGAGCTGGTCGGCGGCTGCGCGGTGACCGAGGAGCTGTGGCCCGGCTTCAAGATGTCCACCGCGAGCTACGTCAACAGCCTCTTCCGCCCCGAGATCATCCGCGATCTCGAGCTCAAGCGGCACGGCTTCCAGATGCTGCCGCGGAGCCCGTCGAGCTTCACCCCGTTCCCCGACGGTCGCTACCTGATGATGGGGCCGGACAAGGAGATGACCCACCGGGAGATCTCCAAGTTCTCGAAGAAGGACGCCGAGGCGCTGCCCAGGTACGAGGCGATGCTGGAGCGGGTGGCGGACTTCCTCGAACCCACCCTGGTGCAGACGCCGCCCAACCCCTGGTCCATGGCCCCCGGCAACCTGATCCAGCTGCTCAAGATGGGACTCGGATTCCGGAAGCTGGGCACCGACGGACAGAAGGCCGTCGAGATCCTCACCGGCGCCGCCAACCCGATCCTCGACCGCTGGTTCGAGTCGGAGGAACTCAAGGCCACGATCGCCACCGACGCGATCATCGGCGCCTTCGCGACGCCGTCGATGCCGGGAACGGCGTACGTCCTCTTCCATCACGTCATGGGCGAGTGCGACGGGGTGCGCGGTGTCTGGGGCTACGTGAAGGGCGGGATGGGCGCGCTGTCCAACGCCATCGCCAGCGCCGCAACGGAGAAGGGCGCCGAGATCCGGGTCAACGCGACGGTCACGAAGATCCTGGTCTCCGGCGGGCGGGCCACCGGCGTGGTGCTGGCGGACGGCACCGAGCTCAAGGCGAAGAAGGTCGTCTCCGGCGTGGACGCCAACATCACCTTCCTCAAGCTGCTGAACCCGGCGGAGCTCCCGACGGACTTTGTGGAATCGGTGCGGGCCATTGATTACGCCAGCGGCAGCGCCAAGGTGAACCTGGCTCTCTCCGAGGTGCCGGACTTCACCTGCCTCCGGGGCACCACCCCGGGACCGCAGCATCGCGGCACCATCCACCTCTGCCCCACCCGGGAGTACATCGAGCGGGCCTTCGACCCGGCCAAGTACGGCCACATCTCGAAGAACCCGATTGTCGAGGCCACCATCGCCAGCTCGCTGGACGACACCGTGGCCCCCAGGGGGATGCACGTGATGTCCATGTTCACCCAGTACTTCCCCAATACGCTGGCGAAGGACGCGGGGTCGCTGGAGGAGAACAAGAAGCACTACGCCGAGCGCTGCATTGACATCATGACGGAGTACGCGCCGAACTTCCGGAAGTCGGTGCTCAACTACCAGGTGCTGGCGCCGCAGGACATCGAGCGGGTGTACGGGCTCACCGGCGGGAACATCATGCAGGGGACGATGTCGCTCTCGAGCCTGAGCTTCATGCGGCCGGTGCCGGGCTACGCCGACTACCGGACGCCGGTGAAGGGGTTGTACATGTGCGGCGCGGCCACCCATCCGGGCGGCGGCGTGATGGGAGCGTGCGGCTACAACGCGGCGCGGGAGATTCTCCGGGACGGGTGAGGGGCAGCCGGCAACCGGCCGAGAACCAGGAAGGCGACCGGGTTCACCCGGTCGCCTTCGCACTCCCCTGATCGCCTGATCGCCCAACCGCCTACTCGCCCCCCGCCTCACACCCTCCCCCACCCAGCTCCACCTCACCCAGCGCATTCCGCCAGCAGGCCAGTGCCCGCCGTGGCGTGGTTTCGACGACGCGGTCCCCATCCAGCCGCACCAGCCTGCCCGGTATCACCGGACTGTCGTCCGTCCAGGTGGAGTGGGTCTGCGCCAGGGGCGTCAGTGGCGAGACCTGGACGGCGGTCGCACGGATGCGGAGCGGCGGCAGCGAATCCACCCGCACTGTAAGGCCATGGACCCCGCCGTCCTTTCCAAGAGTCCAGATCGCATACACCCGCCCCAGCGAATCGCTTTCGGCCCGGGCCGGCACCACCTGCCCGGAACCTTCGCGGGTGGAGAAGCTCACCGTCCTCCCCGGCACCCCGTTGCCATGCGCATCCCGCACCTCGACCACCACCGCGCTGTCCACCGCGGTCCCGGCGGCGCCGCTCTGCGCATCGCCGGTCACCACGGCGAGCGCCGCCGCCTTGCCGGGGCGGGCCAGCGCTACGAAGGTGAGGGAGTCGAAGCCCGCCGCCGCGGCGTGGGCCTGGTAGGACCCGGTCCGGGTGGGGAGCCGCCAGGCCGCGCTGGCGTGGCCATCGGGGCCGGTGGTCCGCGCCACCGGCGTCACCGAGCCGTTCCCCGCCGGCACCGAGAACCGCACCAGCACCCCGGGGACCGGATCGCCGAACTTGTCATAAACGAACGCGGTGAGCATGGAATCCAGCGATTCTCCCGCCGTCCCCACCTGCTCCGCTGCGGAGGCCAGCACGATCCCGACCGGCACCGGACGCGGACCGGTGGCATCCTCGCTGCAGCCCAGCGCCAGAAGCGCCCCGAACAGGGCGCTCCCGTGGCGCAGGGTCAGCGATGGCCATCCCGTCATCCGCATTGCCGTTCCGTCATTCAGGGGTAGAATACCACTGTATATGTATGGGGTGGTCCTCCCGGCCGGGCAAGTGACGCGCGTCCGTTCACTTTCTGCTCACCCGGTGTCCCCCGCCCCCCGGTAACTCCCTCCCCACCCACCGGAGTCCCGATCGTGACCGCGTACCAGATGTTCATTTATGGAAAGTTCGTCAACGCCAAGAGCGGCAAGACCTTCGACGTCTTCGACCCGGCCACCGAGCAGGTCATCGCCACCTGCCCCGCCGGGGAGGCCGCCGACGTCGCCGCTGCGGCTGCCGCGGCCAAGGCCGCCTTCTACGGCGGCTGGAAGGCCACCAGCGCCCAGGAGCGGGGCCGGATCCTGTTCAAGATCGCGGACCGGATTCGCGCCCGGCGGGACGAGCTGGCCCGGATCGAGACCCTCAACTCCGGCAAGCCGATCGTCGAGTCCGAGTACGACATGGACGACTCCGCCGTCTGCTTCGAGTACTACGGCGGCCTGGCCACCAAGATCAACGGCGAGGTCATCCCCGTCCCCACCAACGCCATGGTCATGGCGGTGAAGGAGCCGATGGGCGTCGCCGGCCAGATCATCCCCTGGAACTACCCCCTGGCCATGGCCGCCTGGAAGCTGGGCCCCGCCATCGCCGCCGGCTGCACGGTGGTGATCAAGCCCGCCGAACAGACCCCGCTCTCCCTGCTGGCCCTGGCGAAGGACTTCGAGGCCTGCGGCCTCCCGCCCGGTGTGATCAACATCGTGACCGGCATGGGCCCCGAGTGCGGCGCCCCGATCGTGGCCCACCCCGATATCCGGAAGATCGCCTTCACCGGCTCGACCGAGGTCGGCAAGCTCATCATGCGGAGCGCCGCCGACCAGCTCAAGCGGGTCTCCCTGGAGCTGGGCGGCAAGTCGCCCAACATCTTCTTTGCCGACTCCGACTTCGAGGCCGCGGTGGACGGCGCCCTCTTCGGCGTCTTCATCAACCAGGGCGAGGTCTGTTCCGCCGGCAGCCGGGTGCTGGTGCAGCAGGAGATCTACAAGAAGTTCGTGGATGCCTGCGCCGCGAAGGCCAAGACCATCAAGGTCGGCCCCGGCATCGAGCGGGAGACCAAGATGGGCCCGCTGGTCAGCGCCGAGCAGCGGGACCGGGTGAAGGGCTACCTGGACATCGGGAAGAAGGAGGCGAAGGTCGCGGCGGGCGGCGGGGTGCCCAAGGGGTTCAGCAAGGGATGGTACGTCGAACCGACCATCTTCTACGACGTGGACAACGGCGCCCGCATCGCGCAGGAGGAGATCTTCGGGCCGGTCATGAGCGTCATCCCCTTCAAGGACGAGGCCCACGCGCTGGAGATCGCCAACGCCACGCCCTACGGCCTGGCCGCCGCAGTCTGGACCCGCGACATCTTCAAGGCCTTCAGGGTGACCAGGGCGCTCGAGGCCGGCATCGTCTGGGTCAACCACATGCAGCCGACGATGCTCGAGGCCCCCTGGGGCGGCTACAAGATGTCCGGCTTCGGCCGCGAGCTGGGCCACTGGGGCGTCGAGGAGTACCTCGAGACCAAGCAGATCTACATCAATCTCGATGAGGCGCCGATCGCCTGGTACTGAGGGCGGTAAAGGCGGTAGGGCGGTAGGGCGGTAGGGCGGTAAACTCCACGCTCGCTACCGCCTTACCGCCTTACCGCCCTACCGCCCTACCCGACCCGCACCTCGATGGTCTTCGGCTTCGCCTTCTCCGCCTTCGGCAGGGTCACCGTGAGCACGCCGTGCTCGAACTTCGCGACCACCCGCTCCACATCCACCGTGTTGGGCAGCGCGAAGGACCGCTCGAAGGCCCCGTAGCTCCGCTCATACCGGTGCACCTTCGTGGTCTGCTCCTCGGCCACCTGCTTCTTCTCCCCCCGGATCGTCAGGGTGAGGTTCTCGACCGTCAGCTTCACGTCCTCGGGCCGGAGCCCGGGCAGCTCCAGCATGATCTTGAGGCCGTCGGCATCCTCGAAGATGTCGGTCGGCGGCACCCAGGCGGAGGTCACGAGGTCCCCCGACTCGGTGGCAAAGGGCCAGCCGGTGAAGGCGGCGTCCAGCACCTGATTCAGGCGGCGAAGGTCGGCGGGGCGGCGGATCATCAGCGACATGGATTCCTCCTCAAGTAGTTGCGTATAGGTCCAGCGCCTGGCGGGCCCCATCGCCCGGGCGGCGCGCGGGGCTCTGATGCAGCCAGCGTGCCGGGAAAAACCGGGGGGGCCTCGGTCAGGTTGGCAGACGGCGAGGGGAGCGGGCCGGATGGGGCGGCAGAGGCCGGGCCGAAGTGACAGTCGGGCGGTGTCGGATCCCACGACACCCTTCAGCCGGCGGCGCCCGCCATCCGGTCCCGGTCCAGCGCCGCCAGCCCGGCGATCCGGCCCATGACCTCCGCCGTGAGCGCCGCTGGCGCCCCAGGCCCGCTTGGAAGCGGATCGGGCAGCGCCAGCGCCGCCCCGAACCAGAGCCGGATCGGCTCCCCGCCCCCGCGGCGGCGGAGGAGGATCTCCCCGACCGAGTTCGGCAGCCCGGCGATGAACACCGGCACCACCGTGGGCCGTGCCTCCAGCATCAGCCGCCCGATGCCAGGTTGCGCCGGCAGGAAGCTGTAGGGATCGGCGCCCTTGTTGCGCGTCCCCTCGGGATGGAAACCCACCAGCCGCCCCTCCCCCTCCCGGCAGAGCCGCGCCAGCTCCCCCAGTGACCACTGATCGAACCGGCGCTTGCGGGGCTCGTAGAAGAAGGGTGGGTACATCGCCCAGTTGGCGATGAGGGCGTTGAGCAGCACCCCTCCGGGGCGCTGGTAGTAGTAGCGCCCGCGGACCGGAAAGCAGGTGGCGCGCCACCCGGGGAGCCGGCGGTACAGCACCGCCATGGTGACGTACAGGTCGAAGAAGCTGCGGTGGTTGGCCGCGAGCAGGAGGGGCCGGTCCCGGGAGGTCGCCGCGACATGTTTCAGCCCATGCACCTCGAGCAGCGGGCCGGCCAGCGCGGTGATCCAGCGGGCGCCAAGCTGCCGCTGGCAGGCGGCCCAGACCCGCGGCCAGCGGCCCTGGTGCATCCGCCGCACCAGCCGGACGGCGAACCGCTCGAACCGCGTCAGCGCCTCGAGCGGTGGATTATCGGCCGGGGAAGATCGAATGGCTCCGCTCCCTCATGGGCCCTCCTCGTTCATGAACCGCCCGCCGCTGGCGCACCACGGGACCACCTCCCACATTAGAGCAGCCCCGGAGGCCGCATGCGCCGCACCACCGTCGTCCTTACCCTCACCCTGCTGCTCGGCGGGAGTGCCGGGCTCGCCGCCCAGGCCCCCGACTCCACCGCCGGCCCCGACTCCCTGCGGAGTACCACCGCGGACAGTGCCGGAGAGGTGAAGGGAGACGGCTCCCGCCGCGCCGCGCGCGAGG
>CAZPER010000120.1:0-11113 GCA_964585655.1 uncultured Gemmatimonadaceae bacterium
GTTGTCGGGCGGGGGCCCGCCGGCGCGAGGCGGGGGCCGCCGCCGGAGACCCGCCCGCCGCGGTCGCATGGAGTCGGCGGGCGCGGGGCCACGACCCCCTCGACGGGGCGCGGGCCAGGGACCTGCTCACCCGCCTGGGGGCCCTGGGAGACCGCACCGGCGCCGCCCGGGCCTACGAGGAGTTCGCCGGCCGGCTGAGCCGGGAGCTGGAACTCGAGCCCTCACCTGAGACCCGCCAGCTCCGGGATGCGATTCTCGACGCCGACCTGCCGCCGGCACCCCTGCCCGGCCACCGGGCCGCGCCCTCCATGGCGGCGCAGGCGGCTGAGCCGCCGGCACCTCCCTTCCGTCGCCGGCGCTGGTTGCCGCCGCTGCTGCTGGCCGGCTGCGCCGCGCTCGGCATCCTGCTCTGGCGCCCGTGGGTCCGCCCCGCCGCCACCGGCCCGGAACGGGTGCTGGTCCTCCCCTTTGCCATCCTCGGAGACAGCTCCCTCGCCTACCTGCACGAGGGTATGGTGGACCTGCTGGGGAGCCGGCTCGAGGCCTTTGGCGTCCTCCACGTGGTGGACCCCGCCCAGGTGCTGACCCACCTCGCGGCCGAAGACTCGAGCGGCGCGGTGCCCACCCCGAAACCGGCGCTGGCCCGCGCCCTGGCGGAGCGGTTCCAGGCCCAGATGTACCTGACGGGGACGGTGGTTCGGCTGGGCAGCGGGATCGAGATCTCGGTGGCGCTGCACGACCGGAATGGCGAGCGTCGCGCCACCGTGTCCCGGAGCGCGGCGAGCGAGTCGGACCTGGGCGGCGCGGTGAACGCCATTGCCCGGGAGCTGCTTGGCCGCCGCTGGTCCCGTCCCGCCGAGCGGCTGCTCCGGGTGGCGGCGCTGGAGACCGAGTCTCCCGAGGCGCTCCGCGCCTACCTGGCGGGGGAGCGCGCCTTCCGGCAGGGCAACTACGGGGAGGCGCGCGCCCAGTTCGCCCTGGCCACCGAGGTGGACACGCTCTTCGCGCTGGCCTGGTATCGCTGGAGCGTGGCGGGCGGCTGGCTGGGGGACAGCGTGGCGTATGACCGGGGTGCGGAACGCGCCGTGGCGCTGGCGGGCCGTCTCGGCGATCGCGACGCCCGGCTGATGCGCGCCCACCTGGCCTACGTCCGGGGGGAGGTGGACGCGGCGGAGGGGTACTATCGCGACATCGTCGCGCAGTATCCCGACGACGCCGAGGCCTGGTACAACCTCGGCGAGGTGCTGTTTCACTGGAATCCGCGCCGCGGCCGCGGGATGGACGAGTCGGTGGAGCCCTTCACTCGCGCCACCGCCATCATGGGGCCGCAGGCCGAGTCCGCCAGTCACCTGGTGCTGCTGCGGCTGCTGGGCGGCGAGCGCGCGAGCCTGGTTCCGGCCATGGATTCGCTGGTCGCGCTCACCCCCGCCAATTCTCCGCGCCGCGTCACCTACACGGTGCTGCGCGCCATCGCGTCGGGGGAGCGGGAGGAGATGGCGGACGCGCTCGAGGGCATGGCCAGCCACGACGCCGCCGAATCGATCATTGCCGCCTGGGCGGTCAGCAACTACACCGACCGGTTCGCCCTGCTCGACTCGCTGCTCGAACCCCTGACGGGACCCGCGGGGCAGCGTCCCATGCGCGCCGGCGCGCTCGGGCTCCTGGCGCATGCCGCCGCGGGGCGGGGCGACTGGCCCCTGGCGCGGCGGCGCCTCGACCAGCTCTCGGCGCTGGACCACGCCACCGCCCTCGAGACCCGCGCCTGGCTGCTGGGCCAGCCGTGGGTCGCGGCCCCGCGGGACGAGCGGCTCGCCGCGCGCGCCGCCCTGGAGGCGGCGCGGGAGGAATCGTACCCGCCCGGCGTGATCCACTTTGCCCCAGTTGCCCAGCAGCAGCGGCTGCTGCGCGCGTTCCTCGTCGGGCTGCTGGCGCTACGGGTGGGAGACACGTCGGCGGTGGAGGCGGCGGTCGCGGCCCTCCAGGCGGTGCCGGAGGCACACGGCGGGCCGGGATTGGCACTCAGCCTTCGGGTGGAACTGGCGCTGGCGCGGGGACAGCCGGAAAGCGCGCTGGCGGAGCTGGAGCGCCTGGATCGGAACCGGGTGCGGCTCCTGCCGGACATGCCGCAGCACAGTATGGTCCGGCTCCGGCTGCTCCGGGGGGAGGCGCTGGCGCGCGCGGGACGCTACGCCGAGTCGGTGGGCTGGTTCGAGTCCAGCCGGGCGATCTTCACCTACGACTTTGCCTGGCGGGGGGCGGGGCTGCGAGGGCTGGCAAACGCCGCCTGGGCTGCGGGGGACAGCGCGCGGGCCGAAGGGGCCGCGCAGCGCGCCAAGCGGCTGGGGCACTGAACCTCCGGGAGCGCTACTCCGCTTCCGCGTCCCGTTCGGCCATCCGGTCGTTCAGCTCGTCCACGTCTTCCTTGAGCTGGTCCACCTCGGTCAGGAACTCCGCCGGCGTGGTGGTTGGAATCCAGCGCGCCGGGAGCGGCTTGAGCTGGCTGTCGGAGAAGGCCCCGGCGAATTCCGGCTGGTCCCCGCTGTTCGCCAGCGTCACCACCCCGGTGAGCGCGCCGACCACCGCGAGGCTCCACAGCCATTGCGCCGCCCGCGACAGCGAGGACACCCGTGCCAGGTGGGCGGCCAGCCCCCAGACGGTGAGCGCCAGCCCGATCCCGGCGATCAGCGTTCCCCAGGCGATCCCTTCCGGTACCAGGAAGGAGAGCCACTCCTCCAACGCGTTGGCCACGATGTACCCCGAGAGGACCACGCAGGGGATCGTGAGGTGCTCGGGAAAGCGGAAGCGCTGCTGGGTGATCCGGTTGACCAGGGCCCATCCCCCCGCCCAGACCATGACCATGAGGAGCGCGATCAGCGCCTCACCCGCCAGCTCGGAGAGCCGGGTCCGGTCAGTCTTGCCGAGCCAGGAGTTCAGCGTCAGCAGCACGCCGGTGCCGAGGATAATGGCGGCCATCAGGAGGGGGTGCGCCATCGGCCCGTCCCCCTCGCGGACCGCGCCATCGCGGAGCGCCGGCTCGAGCACCGCGGCGGGGTCCATGAAGCGGAGGGTGGTCCGGCCCAGCCGAACCTCCACCCCCGAGCGCACCGGCAGCTGGCGGGTCCGCTGGCCGGAGGCCGGGTCCCGCAGCAGGTTCACGCTCCCCTGGTCCACCAGCACCAGGCCGCCGTGCCCATCCCACTCCAGCCGCGCGTGGAGCGGATCCACGTAGCGATCATCCAGGATGACATCGTTGCCGTAGCCCCGGCCGATCGTCGCGGGAAAGGCGGCGAGCCGCACCCGGTGCCGGACCGCGCCCCGGCGGTCAAGGATCTCGACGATCACTCCGGTGCCCGCCCGAGGCTCGCCAGGAACCGCTCCACCACCCGGCGCGCGTTCTCGAAGGTCACCCCGGAGAGGGTGAGGGTCGTGATGAGTCCGCTGGAGGGATCGCCCAGGGTGGCGGCCTTGAAGAAGACATCGTACAGGCCGTCCAGCTTCCGGTAGCGGCGGGTGCAGAACACGGTGGTGAGCGCCAGGCCGGGCTGGCGGACGTTTCCGGTGGTGCAGCGCTGCGGGGTGACCACCTCGCGGCCCTGGAACTCGAAGCCGTCTCCCGAGAACTGGCTGGTGAGGAGGCTGTAGAACCGGAACCGGTTGAGATCCCGGGTGGAGAGCACGGTGTGCTGCAGCGTGAGTACCCCCGACCACTGCTCCCCGGAGATGAACACGTAGTCGTCGGTGGAGCACTGATGCTCGATGGTCTCGTAGGGACGCGTGCGGCTGTGCGAGGCGTCCCCCCAGCACTTGAAGAACGGCGCCGGTTCGGTGGGTACCTGATAGCCGCCCAGGGTGACCGTCCGGGTGCTATCGGCGAACAGCCGGGCCAGGTAGGTGTCCTGATAGCTCAGCAGCTGCTGCGCCACGGTCCGGAGCAGGCTGTCGGGCCGGACGTAGCCGGGCCGAGTGGCCTCGTCCACCAGGGCGATCACCCGGTCCACCGGCACCAGGAAGCTCACCTGCTCCCCGGCGGTGGAGACGTTCACTCCCACCACCATCCCTTCCGCGCTGACGGTCGGGCCCCCGCTCATCCCGGGGTTGATGGAGCCGGTGAAGTGAATCTTGGGGTAGAGGGTGTGCTCCAGCAGGCCGTTGTAGGTCCCCTCGACAATCGAGAGTCCGAGGTCGTGCGGATGGCCCATGGAGTAGAGCCGGGTGCCGCGGTCGGGGGACGCCGGGGCGAGCGCGAACCAGGGATCGCCCGCGGGCTCGGCCTGGAGCACCGCAAGGTCGTGCACCACGTCGATGGCGAGGACCTCCACCGTCCGGCTCCGCTCCCCGCCGTCCACCAGCTCGGCCCGGTAGCGGTCCGGCCGGTTGATCAGCTCCGAGACCACATGGTAGTTGGTGACCACGTGTCCGGCGCTGGAGACGAAGAACCCGGAGCCGATCGCCGACTTGGCCCCCGAGCGCTTCTCGATGCTCTGAATCTTGACCACCCGGGCCGCGAAGCGCCGGTAGACCAGCGCCGCGTCCGGGCTCCCGGCCTGGGCCGGGAGTCCGCTCACGAGGGCAACTCCCAAAACCGCGAGCGCCCCGGGGATCCGGAGCGCTCGGTGGACCAGGCTCACTTCTTCTTCTTTTTCTTGCCGCTCTTCTTGGCGGGCCGCTTCGCCGTCTTCCGGGCCACCTTCTTGGCCGCCTTCTTCTTTGCGACCTTCCGGGCGGGCCGCTTCTTGGCCACCTTCTTTGCGGGCTTCTTCTTGGCGGCCTTCTTCTTGGCCACCTTCTTTGCCGGCTTCTTCTTCGCCGCAGCCTTCTTCGCGGCCGGCTTCTTCATGGCGGGCTTCTTCGCCGCCATTGGCATCGCTGCGGGCGCGGCCGCGGGGGCTGGAGCGGCCGCCGGGGTGGTGACCGGCTCCATCGGCACGGGCGCGGGATCCATCCAGCCCGAATCCGTCCAGCTCATCTCCATATCGTCCAGCTCGGCCATGGGTGCTTCCTCCACAGTCTGCCGCGGCGCGAGACCCGCCGCCGGTGACGCGGGCAATCACTGCCCGCAACGGTCCATCGCTGGTAAGATGCACTTCTTCCGAATGAGTGCAAGGCGGGGCGCCACACGGACCGCGCCAGGCGGGCCGGCGCCCGCCCCGGGCCGCGTCCGGACCCCCTGCCGGGCGCAGGACGCTTGGAAGCCGAGTTGGCGCCTGTGCCGCAACATGATATATGACAAGGGCTTACGCCTATGATTGAACACCAGGATCTGTTGCGGAATAATCGGGATTGGGCCGCGCGGAAGCTGGCCGCCGATCCCCAGTTCTTCTCCCGCCTGCAGCACCAGCAGGCCCCCAAGTGGCTTTGGATCGGCTGTTCCGACAGCCGCGTCCCCGCCAACGAGATCGTCGGCCTCGATCCGGGCGAGATGTTCGTGCACCGGAACGTGGCCAACGTCGTGGTGCACACCGACCTCAACTGCCTCTCGGTGCTCCAGTACGCGGTCGAGGTGCTGAAGGTGCAGCATGTCATCGTCTGCGGCCACTACGGGTGTGGCGGGGTGCGCGCGGCCTGGGAGCGGCGCCAGTTCGGGCTGATCGACAACTGGCTCCGGAATGTCCAGGACGTCGCCGAGCACCACCACGATCACCTCGGCGGTCTCACCGGCGGCACCCGGGCCGAGGACCGGCTCTGCGAGCTCAACGTCCTGGAGCAGGCCCGGAACGTCTGCCGCACCACGGTACTCCAGGATGCGTGGCGCAATCACGGCGCCGTGACGGTCCACGGCTGGATCTACTCGCTCCAGGACGGGCTGATCCGGGAGACCGGCTTCCGCGCCTCCCGCCGTGAGGATATCGACCGGGGCTACACCGAGGCACTCGACAGCATCCGCACCAAGCAGTCCTGAACGGGGCTTCCCATGCCGGCTCGCACGCTGCCGTCCCGCCTGGCCCTCGGCCTCTTGCTGCCGCTGGCCCCCCTCGCCGCCCAGGCGGCGCCCGACTCGACCGCCCTCCGCCCCATCGAGTTCAGCCGGAGCGCGGTGGACCTCCACGGCCCGGCGCGGCCCGGCAGCTACGTAAGCGCCGTCGGCCGGCGGTCGCTCGCCATGGGGAGCGAGCTCGGCGGCTTCGAGGTCTGGGCCTGGCCGCTCAAGCTGCTCCACAACTTCGAACTCCGGTTCCAGACCCCGCTCTTTCAGGAGCCGATCCCGGCCCGGACCCTGGCGCGTGAGGTGACCATTACCCCCGCCGGCCCGGTGATCACCTACACCCACCCCGCCTTCACGGTGCGGCAGACGGTCTTCGCGGCGCGGCACGAGCCGGCCATCGTCATGCTGCTGGACGTGGACGCGGTCCGCCCCATCGCGATCCTGGCCGAGTTCGTCTCCGACCTGGAACTGGCGTGGCCCGGGGCCATCGGTGGCCAGTACGTGTTCTGGGACCAGGGAGAGAAGGCCTTCGTGCTCTCGGAGAGCCAGCGGAAGGCGAGCGCGCTGGTGGGGAGCCCGTTCACCACCAGCGCCACCAATCAGCCGGCGCACGACGTCCCCGACGCTCCCAACCAGTTGCGGATCGCGGTGGGGGATCCCAGCCGCACCCCGATGCCGCGTCCCGGAGAGCCCGCCGGGCGGCTCACGAGCCTCCATGTGCGGGGGATCCCCATCGTCATCGCCGGGGCCCTCGCGCCCCGGGATACGGTCAAGGCGATCTACCGCCGGGTGCTGGCGGAGATCCCCCGGCTCTACGCCGAGCGGGTGGCGGCGGCGCAGGCGGTACTGGACGGCTCGCTGTCGGTGGAGTCGCCCGATCCGCGGTTTGACCTCGCGGTCCGCTGGGCGGCGCTCAATCTGGACGAGGCGATGGTCTGCAACCCCGACCTGGGGTGCGGCCTGGTGGCGGGCTACGGGCAGAGCGAGTCCCGCGGCGCCCGCCCCGGCTTCGGCTGGTTCTTCGGCGGGGACGCCTCGATCAATTCCCTCGGCATCGGCGCCCTGGGCCAGTACGACCTCGCCCGCGACGGGCTCGAGTTCTTCGTGAAGTACCAGCGTCCCGACGGCAAGATCGCGCATGAGATCTCGCAGAGCGCCGGCCGCATCCGCTGGTTCGAGGACTTTCCCTATGCTTTCTACCACGCGGACACGACCCCCTACTGGCTCCTGGCCTGGGGCGACTACTGGAAGGCGACCAGCGACACGACGACGATCCGCCGCGTCTGGCCCGCCATCCGCAAGGCGTTCGACTGGTGCCGCGGCACCGTGGACTCGACCACCGGGCTGATGCTCAACTCGAAGGGCGGGCTGGGCGCGGTGGAGGTGGGCGACCTGGGGGTCGGCGTGGAGTCCGACATCTACCTGAGCGCGGTGTGGGTGGAGGCGCTGGACCGGATGGCGCGGATGGCAGAGGTGATGGAACGGAAGCCCGCCCGGCGCAATGAATCGCCCAATCGCCCAAGTGCCCTATCGCCGCTGGCGGCGCAGGCCCGCCAGCTCCACGCCCGCGCCCTCGGCTCCCTGCGCGAGCGGTTCTGGCTCCCCGCGGAACAGATGTATGCCTTCGCGCTGCTGGAGCGGGGGGAGGTCCGGCCCGAGCTGACGGCCTGGCCCGCCACCGCCATGAGCTTCGGGCTGTTCGAGCCGGAGCGCGGCATGCTGGCCGCCCAGGCCCAGGCGCGCGCGTCGCTCACCACGGACTGGGGAGCCCGGTCCCTGTCCAGCGGCAGCCGGCTGTTCGATCCGCTGCACTACAACAACGGCACCGTCTGGCCCTTCGTCACCGGCTTCGCGGCGCTGGCCCAGTACCGCTACCGGAACCCGACCAGCGGCTTCCAGCTGCTGCAGAGTATCGTACGGAGCGGCTGGGACCGGGGGCTGGGACGGAATCCGGAGGTGTACGCCGGCCTGATGCACGAGCCGCTCGAGACCGCGGTGGCGCAGCAGTTTTTCGGCACCAGCTTCATCCCCACCGTGCTGGTGCGCGGGCTCCTCGGCTGGGAACCGGACCTCCCGGCCGGCACCGTGCGGCTGGCGCCGCAACTCCCGATCGAGTGGGACCGCCTGGCGGTGCAGAACGCCCCCGCCGGGGAGAACCGCTACAGCCTGCAATTCCAGCGCGGCCCCACCCGGCTCGAGGTCACGGTGCGGCGCACCGCCGGTACCCGGCCGCTCACGCTCGAGTTCGCCCCGCGGCTGCCGCTCGGTGCGGTGGTCCGGCGCGCCACCGCCACGGGGGCGGAGCCGGCGCCGTGCGGCGCCGCCGAGACCACGGCGCGGGACGTGACGCTGGCCTGTCGGGTGGCGCTGACTGACTCGACCCGGTTCGTGATCGAGTACGACGCCGGCTACGAGGTCCTGCTGCCTCCGGCCGAGGTGCCACGGGGCGCGTCGTCGCGGCAGCTCCGGCTGCTGGACCAGCGGCTGGTGCAGGACACCCTGGCGCTGGTGCTGGAGGGGCCCGCCGGCTCCACGTCACCGATCCTGGTGCGCCGGAGCAGCAGCGTGCACCCGCTGGTGGTCTTTCCCGAGCCAGGGGACTCGGTGGACGGCTACAGCCGCACCGAGCTCAGGGTCCACCTGCCCGCCACTCCCTGAGCGGCCATGCTTACGCTGCTTGCCACGCTGACACTGCTCGCCGCCCCGGCCGATTCGCTCTATGAGTACCGCACCGAGCGCGGGTTCATCACGCTCCCGGACGGCGCCCGCCTGGCCGCCACCTGGTGGCGCCCGGTGCCGAAGCACGCCGGCGAGCGATTCCCCGCGCTGCTCGAGTTCCTGCCGTACCGCAAGGACGACAGCTTCTACGCCCGCGACTTCCCGCTGTACGACTACTTCGCGCGGCGCGGGCTGCTGCTGGTCAAGGTGGACATCCGCGGCACTGGCGGGTCGGCGGGGATGGTGCCGGAGCGGGAGTACTCGGAGCAGGAACTGGACGACGCCGTGGCGCTCATCGCGGCGCTCGCGCGGGACTCGTCGTCCAACGGCAGCGTGGGGATGTGGGGCATCTCCTGGGGCGGATTCAACGCCATCCAGGTGGCCCTGCGGCAGCCCCCCGCGCTCAAGGCGATCCTGGCGCTCCACGCCTCCGATGACCTGTTCCACGACGACGTACACTACATCGACGGCGCGCTCCACCTCGACCCCTACATCCTGCAGATCGACCACGAGAACGCGCTCCCCCGCACTCCCGCCTACGCCCTCGACAGCGCCTACATCCGCGACCGCTTCGAGGCCTATCCGTGGGTGCTCACCTACCTGAACCAGCCGGTGGATGGCCCCTTCTGGCGAAAGAACGGCCTTCGCTTCCGCCCCGACGATCTCACCATTCCCGCCTACTTCATCGGCGGACTGCTGGATGGCTACCGCGACACCCCGATCCGCGCCCTCGAGTACCTGAAGGGCACGGTGAAAGTGGAGATCGGCCCGTGGGTGCATGATTGGCCCGACGACGGCACCCCCGGCCCCAACTACGAGTGGGGCGCGCGCGCCGTGGCCTGGTGGAACCATTGGCTGCGCGGCGTCCCCAGCCCACTCGTGGAGGAGCCGCGGCTGCTGGTCTTCGAGCGTGAGGCCGCCGCGCCGGACCGGAACCTGGAGCAGACGCCGGGGCGCTGGCGCTTCGAGGACTGGCCGGTGCGCGGCGGGCGGCGGGACACGCTCTTCCTGGCGTCGGAGTTCCGGCTGGCCCGCCGGATCGCATCATCGGATGACGCGCCGCCCCACTCGTGTGCCGAGCCCGCGCGGCCGCCCGCGCCGGTGCGGCTGGCGTACCGCCCGGGCTTCGGGGTCATGGCGGGGGACTGGTGGGGGGAACCCACCGGGGACATGCGGCGGGACGACGCCGGCAGCCTGGTCTTCGATTCGCCGGTGCTGGATTCGTCGCTCACGCTGATCGGGCTGCCCGCCGTCCGGATCAACACCATCGCGGGAGCGCCGCTCGCCAACTGGACCGCGCGGCTCGAGGACGTCGCCCCGAACGGCGAGGTGGCGCTGGTGGCGGGCGGGGTGCTCAACGCCACCCAGCACCTTTCCCGTACCACGCCGGAGCGGCTGGTGCCCGGACGGCGCTACACGCTGCACTGGGACCTGCACTTCACCACCTGGACCTACCGCCCGGGCCACCGGATCCGGCTCGCACTCTCCAACGCCCAGTTCCCGATGCTCTGGCCCACGCCCTACCCGATGGAATCCGCCGTGGAGCTGGCGGGCTCGCACCTGGTGCTGCCCGTGGTGCCGGGCCGCAGCGCCTACCCGTCTCCCGTCCTCCCCGCGCCGGAACCGCGCCGCTACCGGAGCGACGTCACCGACCGCGACGCGCCGCCTTCGGTGGAGCGCACCAGCTACGAACCGCACAGCGGCGTCACCACATTCGAATGGGCCAGCTACTCCAACTGGGACATCGGCCGGGTGAAGTTCGACTACACCGAGCGGGAGCTCTATACCACCACCGACCGCGATCCCGCACGTTCCACCTTCCTGGGAGAGGCGAGCCACCGGATCCGGCCTCCCGGACGGGACTTCACCCTCCGGACCCGGATCGACATCCGCTCCGACTCGACCGCCTTCCGCGTGACCGTCACCCGGACCCTTACCAGTGCCGGCAAGCGGGTGCGGGAGAAGGTCTGGACCGAGGCGGTGCCGCGGGAGTTCCATTAGGGAGCATCCCCCCGCACTCCGCCCCAAATTCTCGCGTCCTCCCCCCGGGGCCTGGAATCCGGCTCAGGGCAGCCCGTCTAAAGCATTGCCAGTAGAGCCTTTAGCCGCCATGCGCCGGTGGTCTATTGCTTGCTCAATAGCGGGGGTCTCCTAAAGGCTCCCGGACCATGTCGACCAAGACCTCCAAGCTGCTCCTGCTCGCTGCCCTGACCGCGGCCCTGCCGGCCACGCTGGCGGCGCAGACGGTCACAGAACTCTACGTCTCCCCCGACACCCTGCGGCTCGAGGCCGGCCAGCGGCAAGGCCTTTCGGCGCAGGCCTTCGACGATGCCGGCAACGCCGTCCTCGCCATCCGGTTCCGCTCCAGCGACACCCTGATCGCGAAGGTGGCCGAGAACGGCACCGTGAGCGCGGTGACGCGGGGGCGGGCGCGGGTGGTCATCGAGTCGGGGAGCAAGAGCCGCACGGTGA
>CAZPER010000121.1:0-10769 GCA_964585655.1 uncultured Gemmatimonadaceae bacterium
CGCCTGCCATCATCCAGCTCACCGCGGAGCCCGCCTCGCTGGAACTGCTCCCGTCGGAGCCGAGCCGGATTGCGCTGCGCGCGCTGCGGGCCGATGGATCGGTGGGTGCGCCGGAGAAGGTGATCTGGCGTTCCACGCAGCCGCAGGTGGTCGGGATCAGCGACAGCGGGGGTGGCCTCATCGCCCGCGCCTCGGGGCAGGCCCAGATTGAAGCCACGGTGCCGGGAGGGCCGACGGCCTCGGTGCCCGTGACCGTGACGCTCTCTACCATTGGCGCCGATCGGGGCCGGCTGGTGCTCTCCCCCGATGACAGCGATACGATCTCGATCCTCGTGCCGAGCCAGGGGGGACGGCGCCTGCGCCCGCAGGACCTGGTCTGGAGCACCACCGACGATGCCGTGCTGGAGGTGCGCCCCGATGGCTTCGTGCGGGCCCGCTCCGGCGGCCGGGCGGAGGTCGTGGTCCGCGGCTTCCTGCAGGAGGTGCGGGTCCCGGTGATCGTGCACCAGCGGGTGGCCCGGTTCCTGGTGGCGCCGCGCCTCGCCGACACGGTGCGCCTGCCGGTGGAGACGACCCGCGAATTCAGCCTGATCCCGCAGACCGTGGACAGCCTCCCGATCGAGGGGGTGCCGATCAACTGGGTGGTGGGCGACACTGCGCTGGCGGCGTTCGATCCGGCCAGCGGCGTGCTCAGCGCGAAGCGCGCCGGGGTGACCACGCTGAGCTTCTCCTCCCGGGGCTTTGTGCCCAAGAGCTGGATCATCGACATCCTGCCGGGCGCCATCGCGCTGGAGCGGAAGCTCCTGTCGCTCCCCGCCGGCGAGCGCGTCCAGTTCGCGCCGCAGTACGTGGACCAGTCCGGCCGGCCGGTCGGGCCCGCGCGCAATGTGGCGTGGGTGACCAGCAACGCCGGCATCGTGAAGGTGGGAGCGGACGGCGGTGTCGAGGGCGTCTCGCCGGGCCGCGCCACGATTACCGCGCGGGCGGGGAATGGCCCGCCGGCGTCGGTGACGGTCTTCGTCCCCGGCGACCTGCTCGTCACCTCCACCCGGGCCGGTCGCTTCGGGACCTACGCCCTGCTGGCGCGCGCGCCGGACCAGTTCCTGCCGCTCGTCGCCGACACCTTCGCGAATCACCTCGACGCCAGCTACTCGCCGGACCGCACCCGGATCGCCTACGCCTCCGACCGGCTGGGCGCGGGGAGCTACGATATCTATGTGGCCGACGCCGACGGCCGGAACCCCGCGCGCCTGACAACCGAGACCGGCCATGACCTGCATCCGGCCTGGACCCCCGATGGTTCAACGCTGGTCTTCGTCTCGGCCCGGAGCGGCGTGCGCCAGCTCTACAGCATGGGCGCGGACGGCAGCAACGTCCGGCTTCTCACCGCGCTGGCCGGCGGCGCCGACGAACCGGTGGTCTCCCCCGACGGTCGGAGCATCGCCTTCACCGGCTACGCCGCCGGGCGGGAGGATGCCCCGGACATCTTCGTGATGCCCATCGAGGGCGGCACCCCCACGGCCGTCACCGCCACCCGCGACCGGCGCGAGAGCCATCCGTTCTACCTCCCCGGCGGCGAGCTGGGCTGGGTGCTGCACCGGAAGGACAAGCGGGAGCCGGAGCAGGTGCTGCGGCAGGGGCCGGCCGGCGCGCCGCCGGTGACCCTGGTCTCGACCGAGCTCACCGTGGTGGATGTCGCGGTGGCGCGCGACGGGTCCCGCCTGGCCTGGGTGGGCAGCCGCGCGCCGGAGCGGAACGGCGGCTCCCCCGAGTTTACATTCCAGTGGCGCCCGCTCCCGGGCGGCGCGGACACCAGCGTGCGGCTCCTCCCCGGGGAACGGATCACGAGTCCCGCTTTTTGATCGCCCTGACGCTCACCGCCACCGGCGGGCTGGACCAGTTGAAGCTGCAGGAGGTTCCGGCGCCCGAGATCGGGGCGCCGGACCAGGTGCGCGTGCGGCTGCACGCCGCCGCGCTCAACCGGCTGGACCTCTGGGTGGCCGACGGCCTTCCCGGCATCACCTACCGCTTTCCCCACGTCATGGGCGCCGATGGCGCCGGCGTCGTCGAGTCGCTCGGCAGCGCCGTCCGCGGCTTCTCCGCGGGGGACCGGGTGCTGCTCAATCCCGGCGTCTCCTGTGGTGCCTGCGAATGGTGTCAGGCGGGGGAGCAGCCCCTCTGCCCCGAGTTCGGGGTGCTGGGCGAGCACCGTGCGGGAACCTTGGCCGAGTTTGTGGTGGTGCCGGCCCGGAACCTGGCGCGGGTGCCCGATGGAATGAGCTGGGCAGAAGCCGCGGCGTTCCCGCTGGCCACGGTTACCGCCTGGCGGATGCTCATCACCCGGGCCCAGCTTCGGCCGGGGGAGACGGTGCTGATCTGGGGCATCGGCGGCGGGGTGGCGCTGGCGGCGCTGCAGGTGGCCCGGGAGGCGGGGGCGCGGGTCATCGTGACCAGCTCCTCCGACGCCAAGCTCGCCGCGGCCCGCGCGCTGGGCGCCGACCATGGGCTCAACCACGCGCAGGTGGACGTCCCCCGCGAGGTGAAGGCGCTGACCGGCCGCCGCGGGGCGGAGGTCGTGGTGGACAGCGTGGGGCAGGGGACCTGGGAGCGCTCGCTTCGTTCACTGGCCCGGAATGGGCGGCTGGTGACCTGCGGCGGCACCACCGGGCCAATGGTCACCACCGACATCCGCAAGCTCTTCTGGTACCAGTGGAACATCATGGGCTCCACCATGGGGAACGACGCGGAGTTCCGCGCCGTCGTGGAGCTGGCGGGCCGGGGCCGGCTCCGGCCCCCGGTGGACAGCGTGGTCCCGCTGGCCCGCGCGCGTGAGGCGTTCACGCGGCTGGCGGCGGGTGCCCAGACGGGCAAGATCGTGATCGAGGTGTCACCATGAGTGAACTGTGGGATCGGCTGCTGATCGGCTGGGGCGAACTGGCGGACGTGCTGCCGTCGCTGCTCGCCGCGGCGCTCATCATGCTGGCCGGCTATTTCGTCGCCCGGCAGCTGCAGCGATGGACCGACCGCACCCTCGAACGGCTGCACTTCAAGCGCCTGGCCGACGCCGGCGGCTTCACCGAGGCGGCGGGCCGGGTCCGGATGGACCCGGTGCGCGCCATCGGCAAGCTGATCTTCTGGCTGACGATGCTGGTCGTGGTGCTGCTGGCGAGCTCCGCCCTCGGCCTCGAGAACGTGCGCGAGATGTTCGGCCGGATGCTCGGCTTCCTCCCCACGCTCATCTCGGCGACGGTGGTCATCATCCTCGGCATGATCGTGGGCGAGTTCGTGCGGGCGCTGATCGTGGCGTCGGCCGGCGCGGTGGAGGGCGTGCCCACCGTCGCCAAGCTCACCAAGGGCGCCATGGTGATGATCGCCTTCTTCATGGCGCTGCAGCTGGTCGGCGTGAGCGAGGAGCTGGTCACCTCGGCCTTCACCCTGGTGGTGGGGTCCATCGCGCTCGCCGCGGGCCTGGCCTTCGGGCTCGGCAACCGGGACCTGGCCGGCGAGATCACCCGCCGCTGGTACGAGGAGGGCCGCCGCCGCAACCGTCGCAAGACCGATCCGCCGGACCCGCCCGTTCCCGAGGAAGAGGGAGGGGGCGCCCCTACTTGACGGTGTAGCGCCCCACCCGCTGCCCGTCGGCATCCCGCAGGATCACGTACACCCGGCCCTCCGCCCCGAATCCGGCCAGCGTGCTCGACTTGGGGAGCTGCACCGTCCGGACCTGCTTCCCGCTCCGGTCCACCACATCCCACACCGGCACCGAGTCGCCGTAGGGCCGCGCCTGCTGCAGCCACACGAAGCCCGCGGGATCGGTCTGCCCCGCAATGAAGGGCGGCTTCTCATCGGCGAACGGGTAGCTCAGCTCGATCCCCGCCGGCGCGCCCATCTGCGCCATCTGCGCCCGCAGCCGCTCGAGGAAGGCGTCCTTCTCCTCCTGGGTGACGGGCACCGGCGTGAAGTTCCGGGACGGGCCGCGGGTCCACTCTCCCGAGGGGGAGCGCCAGTCCACCGCGTTGTTCGAGGCGCGCGCCGCCCAGAGCGAGCCGTCGGGCAGCACGCCGAAGAGGTCGCGGCCGGAGAAGATCGTGGACACGATCTTCATCTGCTCCCCGAACTGCCCCCGGCCCCACACCGGCAGCTTGAGCCGGGCCACCGTGTCGGCGATCGTGTCGGTGAAGCTCACCCGCAGCACGTTGAGGCTGTCAAAGCCGATCTCCTGGCCCGGCTCGAGCCCCCCCAGGACCGAGCGGATGTCTTCCTTGTATCCATGGCCGGCGTGGTCGTAGTAGAGCGGCTGGTTGTATCCCCCCACCCCGCGCCCCGGCACCACGCCCACGTACGCGCCGCCCCCGGCGCCGGCCCACATCGTGGTCCGCTCCGCCGCGAAGTCCACCAGCCCGATCGTATCCCCCGCGAAGCGCAGCACGTAGCCGGGGAGCTTGTGCTTCCCCGGCGCCGGGTCGGTCGGGAGGATGGTGTCGGCGTGCTCGCCGAGGGGAGTGAATTCGCCGGAGAAATCCGCCAGCAGCAGCGTCTTGTCCTTGAGTTCCGCCAGTGCCACCCGGCCATCGGGGAGCTCCACCACGTTGCTCACCTGCTGGAAGGTGCGGGGCAGGGTGGACTCGGGCTGGTCGAGCACCACCATCGGGACGGGCTGCTCAGTGCACCCCGCCAGCAGCAGCGCGAGCGCGAACGGACGGAAACGCCGGACCATCATCGGGAGGACTCCAGGGGAGGGGCGGAAGACTAGTCGAGGCCGACGGGTGGCGGCGGGGGGAGGCGGAAGCGGAGCAGCCGCACCCCCGCCTCGAACGGCTCGGCCACGAGGGCGTCCGTGGAGCCCAGGGCGATGATGTGCCCCAGGCCGGCGTGGCTCACCTCGCGGCGCAGCGTGCCGCGCTGATCCACCACCTGGTAGGTCCGGATCGAATCCCCTACCGCCCGGCTCTTCACCAGCCAGAGCAGGCCGGCGGCGTCGGGGACGGCGCCCTCGAACGGCGGCTTGATCGCCGCGAAGGGCACCTGGGCCACGGAGGGGCGGAGCCCCGCATCAAAACGGCTGAGGAAGAGCTCCCGGTCATTCTCCGTCACCGGCAGCACCCGGTCGGGGAGCTGGGGCCCGGAGCGGTCCGCACCGAGGGTATCGCGCCAGTCCACCCGGTTCTCCGCCACCCGCGCCACCCACAGGCTTCCGTCAGGCAGGATGCCCCACCGGTCCTGCCCCGAGAGGAGCCGCCGCTCCATCCGCCGCCGTCCCTGGCTGATCACCTCCGCCAGGTCGAGGGGGGCGAGCCGGGCCACGGTGTCCGTGGCGCCCCGGAGGTCGGTGCGAAGAATGACTGCGGAATCCAGGTTGCCCCGCCCGTCCCGCCCCGCCACCGGCCAGATCTCGAAGTACCAGCGGCCGCCGGCGTCACGGGCGCGGGGGAGGGCGCCACGGTAGGCATCCACGGCGGGGAGTGCGCCGCCCAGTCTGCCGTCCAGCGACCAGGCGGTCTGCCGCCGCCGCTGCCAGTCGGCGATGTAGATCGAGTCGCCGGCGCGGAAGAGGTGGAACGGCTGCTCCAGCTCCCGGCCGCGCGGGCCGCCGAGCGGGGTGAGCCGGTGGGTCCCGAAGTCCGCCACCCCGACGGTGCGATCCTGGGGGGAGACCAGCGCCCACCGGTCGCCGCCGAGCCAGGCGGCGGCCGCGACCTCGCCCTCATATGGGGCGATGATCGTGTCCGCCGGGGGTGGGAGCAGCGCCGTGGGAGGTGCGGGCTCGGGCCCGGAGCAGGCGGCGACGGTGGCCAGCAGCAGCAGCAGCGGCGGGGCGAGCCGGTGGAGGGGACGGGGCATGGGGCGGGAAATGTAATGCGCGGCGGTCGGGTGGGGATGGTGCGGCGTCCTGCGACCCGGACCAGGGGTCGGGCATCTTCCCGGGCATTCCGATGCTGTCCCTGTCCCAGAGGTTTCCCGCCCGGTGGAGGGTTGTCCGCGTGCGCATCCTGGTCTGTCTGAGTCTCGTTCTGCCGCTGGCGCTCTCCGCCCAGCAGCCGCCCAGCCGGGTTCTGGCCAAGCCGGACGCCGAGTTCGCGGAATCCTTCGACCAGGTCCTCGCGGTGCGAGAGCTTCCGTCAGGCAAGGTGCTGGTCACCGACCTCGGGCCCAAGGCGGTGCTCCTCGCCGACTTCGCCAGCGGCACCCAGACCAATGTGGGCCGGAATGGCCAGGGCCCGGGCGAGTACCAGTTCCCGGGGGAACTGCTGCCGTATCGGGGAGATTCGGTGCTGCTGGTGGACCGGGTCAGCCGCCGCTTCCTGGTCATCTCCCCCGACGGCAAGCTGGGCCGCACCATTCCATTCCCGGACGGCATCGGCGGCCTCCCGGAGCCGCGGGGCGCCGATCGGCAGGGCCGGCTGTATTTCCAGGCCAGCCCCTTTCGCGGCAGCCCGGGGGATGGCATGGAGGTCAGCGAGAATCTCCCGGACACCGTCCCCGTCATCCGCTTCGATCCGGCCACGAAGAAGGTGGACACGATTACCCGGGTGAAGATTCCCGCGCTCAAGGTCCAGACCTCCGGCACCCAGAACAGTCGGATGGTGATGATGCGGGCCCAGCCCTTCGCCGCCGCGGACGACTGGGTGGTGACGCCGGACGGTCGCGTGGCGGTGGCCCGCACCGGCGACTACCACGTGGAGTGGTACGGCGGGGCGGCGCCAGTGCGCGGCGAGCCGGTGCGCTACGAGCGGCTCAAGGTCGGCGCGGGCGACAAGCAGGTCTTCATGTCCGCCATGCGCAACACCCGAAACCGCATCACCGTGACCGACGGCGGCTCCGGCCCCGGCGGCGGCACGCCCCCGCGGCCCCCCGAGCCCTCCGCCGGAGATTTCGACTGGCCGGAGTATTTCCCCCCATTCCCGGCCCGCTCACTGCGGCTGGCCCCCGAAGGCCAGCTCTGGCTGCCGCGCTCCACCTCGGCCCGGGACTCGACACCGGTCTATGATCTCTTCGACGCGACCGGCAGGCACACCGGCCGCGTCACCCTGCCGCTGGGCCGCCGCCTGGTGGGCCTGGGGAAGGGCGTACTCTACGCCACCCGCACCGACGAGGACGGCCTGCAGTGGCTGGAGCGGTATCGGCGGTAGAGGGCATTCCCTTCGTTGTCCGGCTCACCCTGACCCGACCGCGGCCCGCCCCGGGCCTCCGCGCCGGGCCACCCCCGCCAGCACGTCCGGCACTCCGCGGGATGGTTGCCGTCCCAGGCAGCCACTCCGCCGGAGCGCCGATTCCAGCAGCCATTCCCAGCCGGCGCGTCGGCTGACCTCCGTCCAGCGCAGGTCGGTCGCGAGGCGGAGCCAGCGCCGGAGCGTCCGCGGGTCCAGCCCCGCGAGATAGGCTTGCGCCTCGAGGGTGAGGCCATGCCCTACCCCAGCCACGATCCGCGCCAGCTCCGCCAGCCCCCGCCAGTCCCGCACCTCGAACGGCCCCAGCGCCCGCAGCCGGCGCGAGAGGGTCCGCGCGGCGCGCGCGCCGCCGCTCGCATGGAGACAGTCGAGCAGGAGGCCTCCGGCCTGGGAGAGCCCCAACCGCAGCTCCAGCCAGCGGGCGATGCTGGCGTCCGAGGGCACCGGGCGGTGGCGTACCGCGGCGATCACCCGCTGCTCAGCAGAGAGGTGAGCGAGGTCGCCGGGATAGAGGAAAGCCCAGGTTCCGGGTACCGGCTCGAACTCGGTCAGGGTACGGATGGGGATCCGGCGATCGGGGAGCCGGAGCACCAGGGGCGCCCAGGGAGAGATCGCGTGGGTGCTGAGGGCGCGGGCCAGCGCCGGGATGCCGTCGGTCAGGTCGGCGCAGACCAGGGTCCCCAGCCCCAGGCAGAAGGGGCCGGCCGGCGTGAAGGCGGCGAAGGGCGGTTCCAGGGCGAGCATGGTCACGGGGCATCGGTCCTCCTCCCGCGTGGGGCGGGAGGGCGTGCAGGGGGTTGAGAGAGTAGCGCCGCCGCTGGCTCGGCGCACCGGTGCCGGTCGGCCCCTCCAGGACACGATCCGGCCACGAATGGCGCGATCCTGTCTGGAGTGCGGTGTCTTCCCGCCGTAGCGTGCGGGGTGCAGACCCGACCTGAGTGCCGTCCCCGCCGCCACCGTGCCGCCACCACCGTTTTCCTGGCGGTGGCGGTTGCCCTGGCCACTCATCCCGTGGCGGCGCAGCGCTGCAGGCCGGAGGCGCTCCGCCTGGAGCAGCTCGCGGTGCAGCCGCTGCCGCCGCACTTCGGCATTGATGGTGCGCTTCCGCTGGCGGACGGGGGCTACGCCTTATGGTCGGCGGAAAGCGCCCTTCTCTTCATGTACCCCGACGGGCTACGGGGGCGGCGCGTCCTGCCGCCGCTGCTCCACCCCGTCGGGCTCGCCGCCGACCAGGATGGTTACCGCTTTCTCGATCGCGCCACCGGCATCGAGTACCGGCTCGGGGCCGACAGTGTCCCGGAGCGGATCGGCGCCGTGCCGCTCGCGCCGGGGGAGGAACTCGACGCTGCCCGCTGGCGCGACGGCGCCTGGACCATCGGCCTCCGCGATACCCGCGCCCGGCGGTTCCTGGTGCGCCGAGTGGGCGAAGCGGGGATCATCACACTGTTCGCCTCCGCTTCCGCCGACTCGGTGCCGCTCATCCCCCGCTATCACCTGAGTGAGACCGGGTCCGCCCTCCTGCTCGCCCGGCTCACCGCGCCGTTCGAGGTGTTGCGGCTGGAGCTCGCGACGGGCAGGGTGGATACCCTCGCGGTCCCGTTCCGGGACGCGGCGCTCCGCGCGGCGCTGCCGGACACGGTGACGCAGTGGCGCGCCCTCCCCGCCGTGGCGCTCGATTGCGGCTGGCTCCTCACCCTGAGCGATCTCCAGAGCGACCGGCGGCTGCTGCTGCGGTACGACGCGGCGGGCGGGCTCGCGAAGGTGACGCCGCTCGATGCCCCCTTCGGGGTGATGGCCGGACGGCCGGCGGAGGGCATGCTGCTCGCGGCCCGGCGGGCCGGGGAGCTGGAGCTGGTCTGGTATCAGTGGCACTGGGTCCGACAGGACCAATGACATCCCGCACGACGAAAGGATTCGATCCGATGAAACAGATGACACGCACCGGCGCCGCCATGGCCGCCCTGCTGCTCACGCTTGCCGTCACGCCCGCGCGGGCGCAGGTCACCGCCTCCCTGGCAGCGGTAACCGGCATGGCCGGCGCCACCACGCTGGAAAAGACGCCCGGCTGCTGGGGATGCGCCTATCCCTCCACCGGCGGGATCTGCGTCGGAGGCTTCGTGCCCGGCTACTGGAACTGCACCCAGGTCTTCGGGAACTCCTGTTCCCTCAGCAGCCCCGGCTGCGGTGCGGGCGCCAGCCTGCCGCTCGATCCCGACGGCGCTACCCAGTACGTCTCCCGCGGGCGGGTGCTCGGTATTGAGGCCGAGCTGACGATTGCAGCGACTGAATTCCGGAACTGTGAGGGCGCCATCGTTGCGCGGCGTCAGGCGCCTGACCAGATTGCAGCCGTCCGGGACCGGACGGCGACCCTGACGCTCTGAACCCCGTCCCGGACTCATCGCCATGCGTGCCATGACATCTGCCGGCCTGGTGCTGCTGCTTGCGGCGGCGCCGGCCGCGCTCCCACCCGGGTTGCCGTCCCGGGCGGACCTCGCTCCCGACCCCACCTTCGTGCTCCCCGACAGCCTCCTGGCCCGGCTCACGCTGGTCACCGACCTGGCGCTCGATCCCGACGGCTCCCTCTACCTGGTGGACCGGAACCTCTCGGCCGTGCTGCACCTGGAGCGGAGCGGGGCGCTGCGCCGCATCATCGGCCGCCGGGGCGGCGGGCCCGGGGAGTTCAGCTACATCTACCAGGTGGGCGTCACCCGCGACTCACTGTGGGCGGTGGATCCCGGCCTGCGCCGGATCACCATCTTTCCGACCAGCGGCCGGGGGCAGCTCACCGTGCCCTTCGGCTCCTCGCGGAACGATGCCGCCAGCGCGGTGCGTGAGCCGCTCCGGCGCGGCATGCCCGCGGTGATGCTCGCGGATGGCGGCTTCCTGGTGGAAGACGCCCTCGGCATGGAGTCCACCGGCGGGGTGCCCACCCGCATCGCGGTGCTCCGCACCGACCGGGACTTCGTGCTGCGGGACACGGTCACCGTGCTGCCCTTCGACCACAGCCCGCTCCGCTTCGTCTATCGCAATGGCGAGTCACATTTCATGCAGCCATTCACCGACGACCCCGCGATCGGCTACGCGTCGGATGGCTCGCTCATCGTCCGGGTCAACCGCACCGCGGCGCGAGGGCGGGCGGAGAGCGGCTTTACCGTCACCGCCTGGCGCGGGGACGGGCAGCGGCTCTGGCAGCGCGAGGTGGCCTACCGGCCGGCCCGGATCACCCGCGCCATGGTGGACAGCGTGGCGGACCTGCTCGGAGGGATCCAGGATCCGCAGATGCCGGCGCGCCCGGTGACGCCGGATTCTATCCGGGCCCGCCTCTACCGGCCGCCGATGCTGCCGCCGGTGGAGCAGGTGGTGGTGGGCCGGGACCAGAGCGTCTGGCTCAAGGTGCGCTTCGCCGATTCCCCGGCGGGACGGGCGGAGTGGCTGCTGCTGTCCCCCCGGGGGTTCCCGCTCCAGCGGGTGAGCACCGACGCGGGCTTCCGGCTGCTGGAGGCGGAGCGCACGATGCTCTGGGGGGTGGAGGGAGATGCGGATGACATTCCGCGGGTGGTGCGCTACCGGGTGTGCATGAACAGTTAGGCGGGCCGGTTG
>CAZPER010000122.1:0-10554 GCA_964585655.1 uncultured Gemmatimonadaceae bacterium
AGCTCCCGCGCCCCCACCTCGAATTCCAGCTCGTCGCCGTCCAGGATCAGCTCGCCGAGCGGCTGCTCGTCGGCGCGGACCCGCATGACCCGCTCCGGCGCCCGGGTCCACCGCCACCGGCCGGCCACCGCCTCGTCCCGGACGTTGGCGCAGCGCAGGATGTAGCCGATGCCGTCGTCCGCCGGCTTGAGGGCGGTGAGGACCAGCCCGTCCCCGATCAGTTCCACCGGCGGCACCGCCGGAGCGGCCGACGGGGCATCGGCATGAACCCGATAGAAGGTGCTGAGCGGCGGCAGGAACCGGTCCTCCCACCATTCCTCCAGCCGTTCCGGCTCGGCCAGGTCCGTCTCCGTCACGGGAGCCAGCCCCAGCTCCAGCACCTCCCTGCCGAGGCACTGCGCCTCGGGAGTCGGAGTAGGCCAGCCGGCGTGCCCCGGCCGGGCCGGGAGGTCACCACGTGACAGCTCCCCCACCGAACGCAGGAGGGTAATGAGCAGGTCTCCCTTGGCCGTCCACTCATACTCGAAGAATCCCGGTGCGAAGACCGCGAGGCCCTGTGCCCCCCGTGCCGCCGCCACCCAGCGCTGCGCCGGCGCGGTCCGCACCGGCGTTTCCGAGGGGTACCGCACGCCACCGAGCTGGACCGGCCCCCGCCGGACGCTCCCGTACTGCGCGCCGGCCAGGCAATTCGCTCCCTTGAGGCCGGTGGGGAACCGGAGCCGGAGCCGGTGGTCGCGGGCCTGGTTGTCCAATGCGATCGTCAGCCGGAGCACGGGTGAGTCTCCTGCCGCCTCGGCCCGGATCCGCGCCCCGACCTTCCCCGCGCCGGCCCGGACCCCGCGCCCGCAGGCCAGCCGGACCTCCCACTCGAGGCCGGCCAGGTAGGGGCCCTCCGCCGTCACCCGCACCTTGCCGACCCGCCGGGCGCGGCCGGCGCGGTCCCCTCGCCGCGGCTGGAAGGTGTAGCAGTCGCCGGCGTCCGCTTCGCTCTCGAACGCCAGCAGCCCCGCCGCCACGGCGCTCCCCGCTCCCGGGGTGCGCATCACCGCCGTGCCGTCGGTGTCCACCCCGAGCTCCACTCGACCATTCCAGAGCAGCTGGCCTTCGGCAAAGGCGAAGGTCTCGAGCGGATCGGGATCACCCGGGACGCCGGAAGGCACCGCCCCGGTGGGGGGCGGAAGCCGGTCGGCCAGCGGGAAGGGGATCCGCACCCGGTCAACCAGGTCCAGGTCCGGGTAGTGCCGGGGCGCTTCGAGCCGCTCGAGCGCGGGCCCCGCTTCCAGCAGCTGCGGCGAGATGTGCGCGAGGCTCCCATCCGGCCGCGGCACCGCCAGCAGGAATGGACCCGCGACGGAGCCGGACCGGGGGCGGCGCTCGCCGGGGGGCCCCACCAGGATGTCGCGGCGGAAGAAGCTCACCTCGGCCGTCACCACCCCGCCCCGGGGCCGCGCCACCGGGTTCCAGAGGAAGAGAGCCGGTCGCATCCGGTGGCCTTCGCGTGCGCGATCGGGGTCGTGGCCCGCGGCGCGGGCGAGCGCGGCGGCCGTGACCTCGCCCGCGGCGGCCGCGGCGTCGGTCAGGCGCGTCGTCATGGCCTGCGCCACTTCATCCGCGGCGCAGCCGCCGATCGCGTCGTGGAAGTGGCACTGCACCACCTCCCGCCAGGCGTGGCGCAGGATCGCGCCCTCTCCCCGCGCGGGGAAGAGCGCCGCCAGCGGCTCCGCCAGGCGGGCCAGCCCCAGCTCGATGAGACTGCTGCGCCGCTTGAGCGGGGCCCTGGTGCCGTGCACGCCCTGGAGGGTCCACGTGTAGCCGTAGGACCAGCGCAGGTCGCCGGCCAGGAGGGGGAGGTCGTCGAGGTCGCCGCGGGCGGCGCGGAAGTAGGCCGCCAGGCTGGAGGAGCGGAACTCCACCATCGAGTCCACCTGCGACAGCCGCGCCGGAAGGCTCCCGAGATCGGGATCGGGGGCGTGGTGGTCGGCGCCGACGAACAGCGCCACGTGCCGGGTGGCGGCCCGAGGGAGGAGCCGCGCCTTCACCGCGGCCCAGGCGGCGCCGAGCCGGGAGTCCGGCACCAGCAGGTTGGAGCCGATCTCGTAGCCGTCCGGCGGGAGGTGATACACCAGCACCCGCCGTCCGTCGGGTCCCTCCCACCAGGCCAGGTCGTGGCCACCGGTCGCGTCCTCGCCCAGGCCGCGCCAGAGCACCGCGTCGCTCAACCCCGCCTCCGCGGCCAGGGTGGGGAGCACCGCGGGATGGCCGAAGGCGTCAGGAGAGTAGAGCACTCCCCGGTCGGGCGCGTCGAGCGCCTGCTGGTGCCCGCCGCCGATGAGCAGGTTCCGGAGCAGCGCCTCCCCGGACGGAATCTGCTCGTCGGCCAGCACGTACCAGGGGCCGGTGGCCAGCCGGCCGGCGCGCACCAGCTCCGCCACCCGCTCCCGCTGTTCGGGCCGGATGGTCAGGTAGTCCTCCAGCAGGATGGTCTGGCCGTCGAGCAGGAAGGAGGCGAGGCGCGGGTCGGCGTCGAGCTGGGAGAGCAGGCCGTCAATCAGGGGCACCAGCCGGGCGCGCAGCGCGCCGAGCGGCAGGTACCACTCGCGGTCCCAGTGGGTATGGGCGATGACGTGAACGACGGGGCGCGGCATCACCGAATCCTACCCCGGGCATTCCGCCGTGGCGACCCTACCGCGGGCCCGGGCCCGGTGCCACATTTCGGCACCTCCTTGCCGCAGGACGACTCCGTGACGACCATCAGCTGGCGCCCCCGTGAACTGCCCACCCACGGGCAGATGACGCTCCCCCGCAAGTACTTCATCGCGCCGGAGATCCTCGAGGAGGAGTTCCAGCGGCTGTTCACGCGGCAGTGGCTGTGCGTGAACCGGGAGGAGCGGATCGCAGGACGGGGGGACTTCTTCCTGCACGAGTTCGCCGGGGAGAGCATCATCATCCTGCGGGACCAGGGCGGCACGGTGCGGGCGTTCTACAACGTCTGCCGCCACCGGGGGAGCAAGCTGTGCGAGGAGCACCAGGGGCAGCTCTCCGAGACCATCCAGTGCCCCTACCATGCGTGGACCTACGGCCTGGACGGGCGCCTCATCGGGGCCCCCGCCACCCACGATCTCGAGGGCTTCCGCAAGCAGGACTGGCCGCTCCACGCCGTGCCGGTGGCCACCTGGGAGGGGTTCATCTTCATCAACCTCTCCCCCGAGCCGGTGCCGTTCGAGGAGTCACACGCGCCGCTGCTCGAGCGCTTCCGCCGGTTCAACATCGCGGGCCTCAAGGTGGGGAAGACCATCGAATACGACGTGAAGGCCAACTGGAAGCTGGTGGTGCAGAACTATTCCGAGTGCTACCACTGCCCGCTGGTGCACCCGACCCTCACCAAGCGCACGCCCCCCACCCTGGGCGAGAACGACCTGGTGGACGGGCCGTTCCTCGGCGGCTACATGATCCTCGCCAACGACGCGAAGAGCATGACGATGAGCGGCAGAGTCTGCGGCCTGCCGGTGGATCCGGGGCTCCCGGCCGAGGACCATGACCGGGTGTACTACTACAGCATCATGCCCAACATGCTGCTGTCGCTGCACCCCGACTACGTGATGTTCCACGTGCTCTGGCCGGTGGCGCCGGACCGAACACAGATTTTCTGCCACTGGCTCTTCAATCCCAAGTCGCTGGAGCCGGGCGCCTTTGACATCGAGGATGGGGTGAAATTCTGGGACATGACCAACCGCGAGGACTGGCATGTCTGCGAGCTGAGCCAGGCCGGCATCACCAGCCGGGCCTACACCTCCGGTCCCTACAGCCGCCGGGAGACCGTCTCGGCGGCGTTCGACCGGGACTACATCCGCGCCATGGAACACCCGCTCAACACGATCTTCCCCAATCAGGGGGGATGAGCCCGGGGGGAAGCGGAACGGGGGTGCCGGGGCATGCCCCGGCACCCCCGTTCCTTTTCTATGCTGCTTAGCGCGGCGAACCGAGGAACTTCGCGATCGACTCCCCCGCCCGCGACCCCTCCACCTGCGGCACCTGCGACGACTCCTTGAACTCCAGCGCCAGCCGGTTCGCCTCCGGCGCCATCTGGGTCAGGAGCTGGGTGAAGGTCAGGTCGGCGCTGCTTTCCGATAGCGCCCGGAACAGCAGGAAGGTGAAGAGCCCCACCCGCGCCGTCTTGCCGCCCTCGAGCTGGATGGAGTAGTTGGCCGAGGTCTCGGTCGGCTGTGAGGCCGCCAGCAGCACGTGGTTGGCGGGCTGGTTGTATTCGTTGCCGGCGCTCCCCGTGGCGGTGGACTTCACGTAGGCTGCCGGCGTCTCCACCTGGCTGGCGATGTCACGGAATCGCAGGAAGCGCACCTCGGGCATCGCCGGCAGCGCGGTGGTATGGAAGCGGCGGGTGAACTTCGGCTCCGGCTTTCCGGTGACCTCCTGCCAGGTGTGCGCCTTGACCGGGCCGCCCCGGGTGCCGGTGCCGGCGTGGCACATATCCAGGACGATCAGCGCCCGGCCCGCCCGGAGCTCGCCGGTGAGGATGCCCAGCTCGTCATCGAGCAGGTAGCCGTAGAGGTCCCCCTGGGTGCCCCAGGTGGCGACGGCCTCGTCCTTGTTGTCGGGTTCGGGGTCATCGGCGCCGGTCAGGCCGCGATTGTCCGGCAGCTGCATCCCGTGGCCCGAATAGTGGAAGACGGCGACACCGTTCGGCCCCGCCTGGCCGAGGTGGCGGCGGAACGCCTCGACGATCTGGTCGCGGTTGGCTTCGACATCGCGCAGGATCAGGATGTTCTCCGGCCGGAAGCCGTAGCGGTCCACCAGCAGCCCGCGCATCAGCAGCGCGTCATTGGTGGGCCCGCCGACCAGGTCCGCCTCCTCTCCCGGATAATCGTCGGCGGCCACGAGCAGGGCGTAGCGCCCATTGGGATCGCCGCCGCCGGGATAGAGCTTGGCGTAGTCCACGGCGGTGACCGACCCCTGCGACTTGGCGGCCAGGGTGTAGCCGCCGCGGGATGTCGGCTTGGTGCCGACCACGAAGAGGGTGTACATCCCGTCGGCGGGGAGCTTGAGCTCCAGGGTGGCCTGGCCGGTCGCAGCCTTCCCCTCGCCCAGGTAGGTGAGCTCGGTCCCCTTCTGGAGGAAGATCGCGACGTTGGCCTCGTACGCCGCCTTCACGGTGAACGCCGCCAGCTCGTTCCTGGCGCCCTGGTAGACCCACTGGTCCACCACCCACCCGTTCTGCAGCCGGGCGTCGCTCTCGGCGAGGTCCCCGCTCAGGAACTGGTTGGGCCGGATGAGCGGCGTGGAGGTGGTGGCGGCGCGCTCGTTCCGGGCGGCGGCTCCCTCCCGCGCCCGACTCTGCGCCAGGGTCCGCAACGCCTCCCGTGCCGACTGGGCGGTGACCGGCTCCACCATGCATACCAGACCCAGGGCCAGCAGGCCCCCCATTA
Source organism: uncultured Gemmatimonadaceae bacterium (assembly GCA_964585655.1). Lineage (GTDB taxonomy): Bacteria > Gemmatimonadota > Gemmatimonadetes > Gemmatimonadales > GWC2-71-9 > JADJOM01. The sequence goes on from CAZPER010000122.1 coordinate 5,442, forward strand.
CTCCCCTGCGCATGACGTCCCCCTCGGATGGTTGATAGTGGCGGCTCCGCCGCCGGTTGCTAGATCACGCCCCGGCGCTTGAGCCGGTTGTACTGGTCCACGACTGCCGCGCTCGCGCCCGCCGGTGACACATCGAGCACCAGGATGCCGCGCCCGCGCATCTCGGCCAGCGCCGCCTCCCGGGAGAGCAGCAGCTCCTCGGCCGCGGCCCGCTCGAATGCCGCCGCGTCGGTCTCCGGCCGTGCGGTGGCCAGCCGTTCGAGCGCCGGCTCCCGCAGGGTCACCGCCAGTGGCACGTGACGCGGACGGAGCGCCCCCACCTGCGCCACCAGCGCCTCGCTCGCGGTGCGGTCGATGACGTCGGTGAAGAGCACCGTCAGCGCCCGCTTCCGGTTGCGCGCCGCCAGGTAGGCGAACGCCGCCGGGTAGTTCGGCTCCACCAGCTTCCCCTCGACCGTGGCCAGCGCGTCGAGCACGGCCCGGAGCGCGCGCCGCCCACGCGCCGGGGGCACCCACTGCTGCACCTCGTCCGCAAACACCAGGAGACCGATGTTGTCGTCATGTTCCACGGCGCTGTGGGCCAGGTGCAGCGCCGCCTCGATCACCGCCTCCAGGCGGGAGCGGCCGCCGACCTCGGCGGTGAGCATCCGCCCGGCGTCAATCACGATGAGCACCTGCTGCCGCCGCTCGTCCTCGTACTGCCGCGCCATCACCTTGCCTCGACGGGCGGTGGCTTTCCAATCGATGGTGCGAGTGTCTTCTCCGGGTACCCATTCCTTGAGGCTTTCGAACATCCGCCCCTCGCCGATCCGCCGGATGGTGCGGAAGCCCGCCTCGCGGCGGCGCTGGGCCTGGGTGGGCAGCGACCGCAAAGACGCGCCCACCAGGTTGGGATACACAACGACCTGCCACGGCAGCTCCCGCCGCAGCTGCCGCCACCCCAGGCCGAGGGGCCCGCGCAGCCGGAGGTGCAGCCGGCCCCCGCTCCCCCGCCCCCGATGCACGGGGGTGAGGGTGACCTGGTCCAGCAGCGGCGTTCCACCCGCCGGCAGCAGCAGGGTCCGCTCCGTCGTGGCGGGGGTGAGCTGCGCCGGGAACTCCTCCCGGACCCGGACGGTGAGCGCGCGGGAGAGCGGCTGGCTCCAGCGGTACAGCACCGGCAGCGCCCGGCCCACGGAAAAGGCCGGCGGCGCCTCGCGGGTCACCGTGAGCGCCTCCGCCTCGGGGCCCGCGAGCCGCCACAGGTCCACGCCGAGCAGCAGCAGCCAGAGTGCATCGAGCACCAGCAGCACCGGCGCCGCCGGCGGCCACCAGATCGCGAGGGGCGCGACCAGCGCCAGCCCCGCCGCGACCTGGTACCAGCGGCGGTCCGGAAGCAGCATCATCGCGGCCAGCGGTTGTCGCTGCGGTCCCGGTCGGGAAAGCGGGCAGCGGGATCGAGCGTCACGGAGGCGATCCGCCGGCCGCCGAAGTCGAGGGTGACCGTCCGGCTCCGCCGGCCGTCGAACCAGGTCTCCACCGGCCAGGTCACGATGGCCACATCCCCCTGGAGCACCGCGTTCTTCATCAGGCGCGGCGCGGGGCCCTCCGGCACGAAGCGCACCGCCAGCACGATTGGCGCCGGCATCTCGCCCCGCTGCCGCACCGTCACCTCCCACGCCCGCCCCCGCTCCACCACCCGGTCGATCCCGCCCTCCACCGACTCGGTGGTGAAGAGCCAGTAGTACCAGAACCAGTCGAGGTTCTGTCCCAGCTCCCGGTTCATCGCGAACATGAAGTCCCAGGGGGAGGGATGCCGGAAGCGCCAGTCCACGGCATAGCGCCGCATGGCGCGGACCACCGCGCTGTCCCCCACGATGGCCCCCAGCATCGAGAGCATCATCGGCGCCTTGGAGTAGGTGACATAGCCGGTGAGGGGGCCGCCGTAGTTGTTGTTCCACATCATCGGGGCCTGCGCCTCGACGCCCGCCTGCTGGCCGGCCGACCCGCCGAGGCTGTCGAGGACCGCCGGCTTGCGGCGGAAGGCGGCCTCCGACAGCACGTTCATGTACTGGTTGAATCCCTCGTCCATCCAGCCGTACCAGGTCTCGTTGTTGCCTACCATCATGGGCCACCACTGGTGCCCGATCTCGTGGTCGGTCACCCCGAAGTCGGGCCCGCTCATGGTGAGCATGGGGTACTCCATGCCGTTCTCCGGCCCGTCCACCTGGGTGAACTGGGGGAAGGCGTAGGGAAACCAGAGCCGGGAGTAGTACTCCAGCGCGTGGCGCGCCATCGCGCCGGTCTGGCGGAAGCGGCTGTTCTCCGGCAGGTAGAGGAGGTGGACCGGGATGGCCCCGCGGCCGGGGATGGTGGCGCGGGTGGCGTCCCACACGAAGTCGGGCGACGCGGCCCAGGCAAAGTCATTCACGGTGTCGGCGACGAAGCGCCACACCAGCCGGTTGCCGCCCCGGGTGCCCTTGCTCGGCCCGCGCTCCGACTCGCCCACGATGGTCTGCTGGCTGTCGCTCTCCAGCACCCGGGCCAGTCGCTCCTGCACCGCCGGGGTGAGGACCTCCTCCGGGTTGAGCAGCGTCCCGGTGGCGCCGACGAGGAAGCCCGCGGGGAGGTCGAGGTTGACCTCGAACCGGCCGAAGTTGTTGTAGAACTCGCTGGCGCCGAGGTGCGGCTCGCGGTCCCAGCCGCGCAGGTCGTCGAACACCGCCACCTGCGGGTACCACTGGGCCAGCTGGAAGACCTTGAGCCCCCGCCGCCCGCCGCGCGCGCCGCCGCGCCCGAAGGGGATGTCGGGGATATCCCCCGCCCATTCCACCTCCACCGTGCCGCTGCCGCCGGCGGCGATCGGATTGGCGAGCGCGAGCATCGCCACCGTGCCCGTGGCCCACTGCGGCGCCTGGGCCTTCACGTCCTGCTCCACCCCGTTGGTGTTGAGGCGATAGATCGTGATCCCGGTGGTAATGGAGGGTGGCACCCGCCCCCGCGGGCTCAAGCCGTTGAACCGGTTCTGGTACAGCCGGAGCACCACCTGGCGCAGCGCCGTGTCGGAGGGATTGTGGATCGTGATCTGGGCCCGGCCGAGGATCCGCCCCGCCTGGGCATCCAGCCGGGCGTCGATCTTGTAGTCGGTGCCGAGCTGCCAGTAGCGCGGCCCCGGGCGGCCGGTGGAATCGCGGGCGTCGGTCTTGAGGGCGGCCTCGAAGCTGCGGGTGATGGGCACCGTCCGGCGGATGGCGCGGGGCGGTTCCTGCGCCGCGAGCGGCAGCGCCAGGGTGAGGAGGAGCAGCGTCGCTCTCATCGGGGGGCCTCAATCCGTTCGAGGATGGTGCGCAGGGCCTGGTCGGGGGTCACCCCCTCGAGTTCCAGTTCCGGGGCCACCGCCACCCGGTGCCGCAGCACCGGAGTCGCCAGGCTCTTCACGTCATCCGGCACCACGTAGTCGCGGCCATCGAGCAGCGCCGCCGCCTGGGACAGCTTGAGCAGCGCCACGCTGGCGCGCGGGCTGGCGCCTAACGTCAGCGCGGGTGCTTCCCGGGTGGCCCGCACCAGGGCGGTGATGTACCCGACCAGGCTCGGCTCCACCCGGACCCGCCGCGCCGCGCCGCGGAGCGCGGCCAGCCCGGCGGCGTCGAGCACCTGGCTCACGCCGTAGCTCGCCGGTTCCGCCGCCTCGAAGCCGCCCAGCACCCGGTTGAGGACCGCCTGCTCGGCCGCCGCATCGGGGTAGCCGAGCAGGCTCTTGATGATGAAGCGGTCGAGCTCCGCTTCCGGGAGCGGGTAGGTGCCCTCGAACTCGATCGGATTCTGGGTGGCGAACACGGTGAAGCTGGCGGACAGCGCGTGGCTGGTGCCGTCCACGGTCACGTTCCGTTCCTGCATCGCCTCGAGCAGCGCCGCCTGGGTCTTGGGCGGCGCGCGGTTGATCTCGTCTCCCAGGACCAGGTCCGCGAACAGCGGCCCCGGGCGGAAGGTGAAGCCGCCGGCGCCGGTCAGCAGGTTCACGCCGGTGATGTCGCTCGGCATCAGGTCCGGGGTGAACTGGATCCGGCGGAACTCGAGCCCGATGGCCTGACAGAGTGCGCGGACCAGGAGGGTCTTGGCGGTGCCGGGGGCGCCTTCGAACAGGACGTGTCCCCGGGCCACCAGCGCCAGGACCGCCTCGCGCAGCACGGCCTCCTGGCCCAGGATGACCCGGCCGAGCTGGTCCAGCAGCTGACGGGCGAGGTCGGCGTGGCGCTGCACCTCCTCCGGCGTCAGGGGCGTAGTTCCTCCCACACATCCTCCACGGCGTTGGCGGCCCGGCGCACCTGCTCGGCGCTCTGCCCGGGTCGGTTGAGTGACTGCAGGGTGCGCACCGCGTCGCGGGCCCGCGCGCTGCGCACGTTGCCGGCCAGCTGCGCCAGCCAGGCGTCCCGGTCGCCGCGGGGACGCTGTCCCGCCGGCACCAGCCGCCGGCGCAGCCCTTCTATAAGGAGCCCGATCGCGACATCGTGCCCGCGTGCCGCGGCCAGCGCGGTGGCGAGGGCGCGCACATGCTCCAGCGGCGAGCGCCGGCGCTTCCCGGGGAGGTGACGCGGCGGCCCGAAGCGTACCGCCCCGGCCCCGAGCGCCAGCAACCCCACGACCACGAGCTGCCAGAGCCCCCAGCCGAACGGCGAGCGGGTGCTCCACTCCCCCAGCGCCTGGCCGAGGGACCCGCCCTCGCCGAAGCCCTGGGTGGACTCCTCGAACACGACTCGCTGGTAGCGGCCGGCCAGCAGGCCCAGCGCGAATGGCCCGGCGTCGGTATCGCGGAGGGCCCGGTTCCGGAGCGGGCCCGCGTCGGCGAGCAGCACGACCTCCCCGCCGGTGTCCTCCCGGGTGAGTCGGAGCCCCGCCACCCGGCCCGTCGTGGTGGTGAGCAGCGTGTCCACGCGGGAGACCGTTGGCACCTCGCAGCTGGAAATGCCGGCATCCGCCAGCCGGCTCGAATCGGTCACGAACCGCTCGGTGGTAGCGGCGAGCACGGCGGACACCGGCTGCCACCCCGCGCAGGTGAGCGGCACGCCATCGAAGGCCCGCCAGTCCACCGCGTAGCCGAACCACCGGAGAAGCCCGCCGGCCGCCGCGACCCCCC
>CAZPER010000123.1:0-10222 GCA_964585655.1 uncultured Gemmatimonadaceae bacterium
AGCGCCGCGGGCGCCTCGGCGTCGAGCGGCGCGGCGCCCGCCGGACCGTCCATCCCGATCCGCCGGCCCAGCTCCAGCCGCGACACCCGCAATGCCGATTCGCTGCGGAGCCGGTCCACCCGCGCCTTGAGCAGCTCCAGGCGCACCGTGAGGCTGTCCGACTGCACCGCGGCCCCGGACGCCACCCGGGCCCGGGCCACCCGGAGCTGGTCCTCCGCCCGCGCCGCCCGTTCCCGGGCGACGCGCGCCAGCTCCTCGTCCGCCAGCACCGCGTAGTACGCCGATTCGGTGAACAGCGCCGCGGCGTAGCGGCGCTGCACCTCGGTGGCGGTCGCCGCCTCCAGCTCCGCCTGGCTGCGCCCCAGCTCGGCGAACTTCCGGGCGCTGAACACCTCGTACCGTGCGTCGGCGCTGAAGGTGCTCGAAGTGCTGGACTGGTTGAACGTCCCGATGTTGAAGAACGCCTTGGAGTACTTGGTGTAGTCGAGGCTCACGCTGAGCGACGGCACGAAGAACGCCAGCCGGGCCGCCTTCCGCCCCCACTCCGCCTCCGAGACGCTGCCGAGGGCGCGCACGTAGTCGGGGTCGAGCCGGACGGAGCGCTCCAGCGCCTCCGCCAGGGTGACCACCGGCACGCTGTCCGGCGCCGGTGGAGGCGGCGCGGCCGCCAGCTGCAGCAGCAGGGCCGCGATCATCGGGCCTCCGCCGCCGGCGCAGTGGCGTCGAGCCCGAGATCGTGGTGTTCCCGCGCCATGAGCCGGTCGAAGATGGTATACACCACGGGCACCACGTAGAGGGTCAGGATGGTGGAGACCAGGATGCCGCCAGCGATCGTGTAGCCCAGCGGGCGGCGGCTGATCGAGCCCGCCCCCAGCCCCAGCGCGATCGGCAGCGCGCCCATGATGGTGGAGACCGAGGTCATCAGGATGGGCCGCAGCCGGATCCGCGAGGCCTCCGTCACCGCGTCGAGCGTGGCCATCCCGCGCTCCTTGAGCTGGTTGGCGTATTCCACCAGCAGGATCGAGTTCTTGGTCACCAGGCCGATCAGCAGCACCATCCCGATCTGGCTGTAGAGGTTGATCGTGGAACGGGAGAGGGCGAGCGTGAGCAGCGCCCCGGTCACCGCCAGCGGCACCGCCAGCAGCACGGTGAAGGGGTGGATCAGCGATTCGAACTGGCTGGCCAGCACCATGAACACCACCACCAGCGCCAGCCCGAACGCGAAGTAGAGCGAGCTCCCCGACTCCTCCAGCTCCCGCGACTCCCCCGAGAGCGCCACCGAGCTCCCGGCGGGCAGCACCTCGCGGCCCAGCGCCCGCATCGAGTCCAGCGCCTCGCCCAGGGTGAACCCGGGCATCAGGTTGGCGTCCACCGTGGCGGAGCGGATCCGGTTGAAGTGGCTGAGCTGCCGGGGCCCGACCCCCTCCTGGATGGTGGCCACGGAGGAGAGCTGCACCAGCGCGCCCTCCCGCCCCCGGAGGTAGATCCCCGTCATGTCGCTGGGCGTGGCCCGCTCCACGGCGCCGAGCTGCGCGATCACGTCATACTGCTTGTTGTCCCGGGTGAAGGTGCTGATCCGGCGCCCGCCCAGCAGCGTCTGCAGCGCCCCCGCCACGTCCCCCACCGGCACCCCGAGATCCTCCGCCCGGTCCCGGTCGAACGAGACCGTGAGCTGCGGCTTGTTCACCCGCAGGTCGCTGTCCACGTTGATCAGCCCCGGGATCATCCGGGCCCGCTTCACCAGCGTGTCCACCCCGTGCACCAGGCTGTCGAAGTCGGGATGCTGCACCACGAACTGCATCGGCTTCCCGAACCCGCCGAAGGCCGGCGGGTTGCTGGCGAACGCCATGACGCCCGGCACCCCGAAGTACTGCGGCTGCACCTCGCCGATGATGTCGTCCACGGAGCGGGTGCGGGTGGCCCAGTCCTCCAGCAGGGAGAAGACGATCCCCTGGCTGGGGTTGCCGAGGAAGCCGCCCACCACGCTGAAGTAGCTCTCGATCCCGTCGGTGCGGGCCAGGATGGCCTCGAGCCGCCGCTGGTAGGCATCGGTGTACTGCAGGGTGGAGCCCTCGGGCGCGATGGCGAAGGTCAGGAACCACCCCCGGTCCTCCGGCGGCACGAACTCCGTCTTGAGCCCCCGGAACAGGAACACCGAGCCGGCCGCGGAGAGCAGCACGAAGCCCACCACCAGCCCCCGGCGGCGGAGGGCCCAGCCCAGCGAGCGGGCGTAGCCCGTGGCCAGCCCGTCGAAGCCCCGCTCCAGCACCTGGTACAGGACGCCGTGCCGCGGCGGCACCCGGAGGATGCGGGCGCAGAGCATCGGGGTGAGCGTCAGCGCCACGAAGCCCGAGATCACCACCGAGCCCGCCACCGCAATGCCGAACTCGTTGAACAGCCGGCCGGTGTTGCCCTGCAGGAAGGCCAGCGGGGTGAACACCGCCACCAGCGAGATCGTGGTGGCGATCACCGCGAAGGCGATTTCCCGGGTGCCGTTGGTCGCGGCGGTCACCGGGTCCTCGTGCAGTTCCTCCTGGTGCCGGTAGGCGTTCTCCAGCACGATGATCGCGTCGTCCACCACGATGCCGATGGCGAGGGTCAGCGCCAGCAGGGTCAAGTTGTTGATCGAGTACCCCAGGAAGTACATGATCGCGAAGGTGGCCACGATCGAGGTCGGGATGGCGAGGCCGGGGATGATCGTGGCCCGCAGGTTCCGCAGGAAGACGAAGATGATCATGATGACCAGGCCCGCCGCGATCACCAGCGTCTCCTCCGCCTCCTGGATCGAGCGCCGCACATAGACCGAGCCGTCGAACGCCACCTCGAGCTTCACCCCCGCCGGGAGCGACTGCTGGATGGCCGGCATCGCGGTCAGGATCTCGTCCGCCACGCTGATCAGGTTGGCCTTGGACTGGCGCACCACCCCCACGCCCAGGGCCGTGGAGCCCTTGAAGCGGAGCGCACCGCGCTCGTCCTCGGGGCCCAGCTCCACCTGCGCCAGGTCCTTGAGCTTCACCAGCTGGCCGCCGCTGCTCCGCACCACCAGCTCGCGGAACTCCTCCGGGGTCTTGAGCTCCCCCAGGGAGCGGACCGTGAATTCCCGCTTGGTGGACTCGATCCGGCCGGCGGGGATCTCCACGTTCCGGGTCCGCACCGCGGCCTCCACGTCCTGCACCGTGACCCCGTACGCGGCCAGCGAGGCGGTGGAGAGCCAGATCCGCATCGAGTAGCGCCGCTCCCCCGCGATGAACGCCGACCCGACCCCGGCCAGGCTCTGCAGCCGCTTCTTCACCAGCCGGTCGGCGATGTCGGAGAGCTGCAGCAGGCTGTAGTTGTCGCCGGAGAGCGCCATCCAGAAGAACGGGTCGGCGTCCGCCTCCTGCTTGGAGATGACCGGCTCCCGCACGTCCTCCGGCAGCCGGTCCCGCACCCGCGACACCTTGTCCCGCACGTCCTGGGCGGCGACGTCCACATCGCGGTCCAGGGTGAACTCCAGGGTGATGTTGCTGGACTGTTCGGCGGAGGCGCTGGTCAGGGTCCGGAGCCCCGGCAGGGTGGAAAGCTCCTCCTCCAGGATGTCCGTCACCGCCGTCTCCACCACCTGCGGGCTGGCGCCCGGCAGGATGGTGTTGATCGAGATGACCGGCGGATCCACGTCGGGATACTCCCGGACGGGGAGCTTCAGGTACCCGATGACGCCGAACAGCACGAGCATCAGGCTCAGCATGCTCGCCAGGACCGGGCGGCGGATGGAGATGTCGGAGAGCTTCATCGGACTACCCTGGGGACGGGACGGACCGGCCAGCAGCTACGTGATCTTCACCATGGGTTCGTGTCGGTTGCCGCGCCCGTTGGGGCCGCACTAACCCGTCGAACGAGGCCGGTCTAGATCGACACGATGCCCGAAGGAGACAGGAGAGGCCCTGACACCCTCCCAGCCCTGTTACCTGCGGCCGGGGCCGGTCTCTGGTCGGGCTGGGCGTCGTGGGCCGCCAACCGGACGCAGCGGCGATCTTCGGGTTTCAAGCGGGGGTCAAGGTACGGCCGGCCGGCCGAATTGGCGAGTGGGCCCGGATTTCGGACGGAGGACTATATTGCCGCATGGCCACCCCCAAGCTGAGCGCCAAGCAGCAGTCCCAGCTCGCCTTCCTGCAGCTCCTCCCGCCCCGGCTCCAGCGCCTGAACAGCACCGTCGAACAGATGGGCGGCGGCAAGGTCGATGAGTCCCTCGTCCGGGGCATGATCCGGGTCCTGGACGAGTCCAAGGCCCACGCCTCGCAGCTGGGGATGAACGGACTGGCGGACGCCTGCAGCCAGATGGCGTCCACCGCGCGCCGGGGGGGTGGGGCGCAGGTGAAGGTGCGGGGGCTCAAGGACAACCTGGCCTACATCCGGACCCAGCTGGACATGGCCACGAAAAAGGCCTCGATTCCCGAGGCCGATCATGCAGAGGAACCTGACGCGGCGCCCTGATGGGCCCCCGCCGGGCGGCCCGTCCGGGCGCCCCTGGTGGGCGCCCGCTACGTGGCCGACCCCGGCTCGAACACCTCTTCCCCCTTCTTCCGGAAGAAATCGTCCACCGGCTTCCCGGCCATCAGGATCACCATCCCGTGGATGATCACGCCGATCAGCAGTGACACGAAGGTCAGCGCCGTCAGCACGCCCGCCGCACCGATGCCCGCAAAGATCCGTCCCAGGAGTTCCATGGTCCCAGCCGCGAAAGTGGAGGGGGATGCCGCCCGGCTATTAGGTTACTCAGGGCGGGTTCGGCTTTCAACCTCGAGGGGTCTCATGCAGTACCGCATTCCCGGCTTCCTGCTGCTCTCCGCCGCGCTGGCCGCCGTCCCGGTGTCGGCCCAGGCCGGCTGGACCGTCCGGCCCGACGGGTCGGCTCGGCCCACGGACGTGAAGGTCGTGGCAGCCCAGCCCGGCTGGAAAATGACCACCGGGCCGGCCGCGATCCTCTACCGGGCTACCGACCGGGGGACCGGCAACTACCGGGTGACCGCGAAGATCGCCCTCCTGCCCGGCGCCGGCGCCCACCAGGAGGCCTACGGCGTCTTCCTCGGCGGCAGCGACCTGGCCAAGGCGGGTCAGAGCTACACCTATTTCATCATCCGGGGCGATGGCACCTGGAAGGTCAAGCGGCGGCGCGGCCCCGACGTCGGGAGCGTCACCCGCGGGTGGACCGCCAACCCCGCGATCGCACGGGACCGGCCCGACGGGCCGGTCGTGAACGAGATCGCGGTGGTCATGGGAACCCAGAATGTCCGCTTCCTGGTGAACGGCCAGGAGGTCTGGAGCGGGGTCCGGAGCGAGGTCGGCGGCGACGGCACCGCCGGCATCCGGCTCAATCACAACCTGTCGATCCAGCTCGAATCCTTCGCCGTCACCCCGGCGAAGCCCTAGGCGCGCGGCGCGCCCGCCCCTACGCCGAACCCAGCGTCACCGCCGCCTGCGCCGCCGCCCGCACCTCGCCCTGCCCCTCCGCCGCGATCCGGGCCAGCGCCTGCTTCGCGGCGGGACTGTTCCGGGCCCCGAGCGCCCCGACGATCGCCAGCTGCCGTTTGAGGTCCGCCGACCCGAAGCTCAGGAAGCCCCGGCGCTGGAGCGCGAGCCGCGCCAGCGCGGCCCCGATCTCCGCCGCGTCGAGCGCCACCAGGGTCTCGAGCATCTGCTGCCACGCCTCGGGATCCTTCTCGGTCTCGAACGCGGCGAAGAGCGGCATGGCGATTCCCGCGGTGCCCCGCGCCGCGAGGGCCCGGGTGGCCCGGACCCGGGTCGCGGCCGACGGGTGCGACAGCGCCTGCCGCAGCGGCTCGACCGCCCCCTTCTCCCGTAACCGCCCCAGCCCGTCGATCGCCGCGTGACGGATCCGCTCGTCCGGGTCGGCGGTACGCTGCGCCAGGATCGGCAGCCCCTCCGGCACCGCAATCCGCCCCAGCAGCTCGGTGCCGATCCAGGCCTCCGCGGGCCGGGTGCTCCGCGCCAGCGGCGCGATCATCGCGAACGCCTCCGGCATTCCCCCCACCGCCTCCAGCAGAAACGCCCGCGGGCCCACCGCCCCCGACTGCCGCAGGATCTCCAGCAGCTGCTCCGCCACCGGCAGCCCGCCCGCCCGCAGCACCTCGGCGGTACGGGCCTGCTCCTCGGGGATGCGATACGCCTGCTCGATCAGCTTCTCCATCACCGGCCGCGAGAGCTGCCGCTTGAGCGCGATCGCGAACAGCCGGCGGGTCTCCTCCGGCATCCCGGGCAGGAGCCGCATGGCGGCCTGCGCGTTGTGCAGCACGGTGTGCCACTGCTCCCGGTGGATCGCCTTGTCCAGCTCCTTGAGGATCCCCTCGACCAGGCCGGAGAGCTGGTCCCCGGGCCGGGCGCGCGGGACAATGGGGTGCTCGGCCCCCGAGATCGAGGACTGCTGTCCCGACATGCGCAGCGGCATCGGGTCCGGCAGCAGCTTCACCCGCACCTGTGCGGTATTGGGGATGGGGGCGTGGTCATCGGCCAGCGCGCGCGCCAGGGCGAGCAGCTCCGCGGCCCCGGCGCCCTGCGCGACATGAATGGCATCCACCTGACGAATCTGTAGCCGCTCCTTGAGCGGATCGCCGTCTACCGCCCAGGAGTTCTCGATCCCCGCCTCCAGCAGCGCCGGCCCCACGGCCACCCGCGCCACCAGCCGCGCCACCGCCTCCTGGATCAGCTCCTGGCGCTCGGGGGTACCCCGGAGCACCTGGATCAGGTGGCCGAAGAGCTCCCCAAAGGGGGCGGAGGGGTCGGGTGTGGTGGGCATGGGAAAGAGGAGAGTATAGCGCGGCGGGGCTTGCTTGGCAGCGTATTCCGGATAAGATCAGGCGACCGAGCCGGGAGGCGGGCCAGTCGTCTTCTCGGGTAGCAGTCCCCCTTCCATTCAGCGAGGAGCAAACATGAAGCGTGTCCTTGTCCTTGGTGGCATCCTGGCCGCCCTGGCGACCCCGGCCCCGGCCGCGGCGCAGACCGAGCTCGGCGTCACCGCCGGCCTCTTCAGCAGCTACGTGTGGCGCGGCCTGAGCCTCACCAACAAGCCGGTCTTCCAGCCCGATGTCTCCCTGTCCTTCCCCCTCGGCGCGGCCTCGCTGACGGTGGGCGGGTGGGCCAACGTGGACCTCGGCGAGTATGACGGCTCGAGCGACATCGCCCAGGGCGGCGGCAGCGCGCTCAACCTCTCCGAGGTGGACCCCTACGCCGAAGTCGGCTTCAGCGCGGGGAAGGCCTCGATCGCCCTCGGCGGCGTCGCGTACATCTATCCCAACGACGCGCCGGCGATCAACAGCGACTTCAACACCGTCGAAGTCTATGGCACGGTCAGCCTCGACGCCCCGCTCGCCCCGAGCCTCGCGGTGTACTACGACCTCGACAAGGTGAAGGGCCTCTACCTCGAAGGCAGCGTCTCCCATGGCATCCCGCTGGGCGCCACCACGCTCAACCTCGGGGCCCTGGCCGGGTTCAGCAACAACATGGATCCCGATGCCGACGACTTCACCTTCAACTTCGCCGACAACGGCTTCACCCACCTCGACCTCTCCGCCTCGGTGGATTTCGCGGCGGGACCGTTCTCCATCACGCCGTCGCTGCACTTCCAGTTCAGCGGCGATGACGCCACCAAGGTGACCAAGCTCACCAGCACCGGCGTCAACCAGAAGGACACCAAGATCTGGGGCGGCGTGAGCATCTCCTGGGGCAAGGCCTTCGGCGCGGCGGCGGAGGAGTAGTAGTCGATTAGGCGATCGTGCGACGAGTGAAAGAGGGAGGGGTCCGTTGACGGACCCCTCCCTTTCTTCTGCCACCAATCGCCCAATCGCCCTACTTCCCAATCTCCTTGAACGTATCCTCCAGCCGCGTCAGCATCTCCCCCAGCAGCGCCTGCGGGATGCCGAGCGGCGGCTCGATCCGGATGGTGCTGGCCTTGGAGTAGGTCCCCGCCACCAGCACCCCGCGCTTGAACAGGCCGGCCGCGCACTGGAAGCCGATCGGGTCCGACGGAAAAGTCATCCCGATCAGCAGCCCCTTCCCCTGCACCCCGGTCAGCACCTGGGGATACTTCTTCTGCAGCGCGCCGAGCTCCTTCAGCAGGTAATCCCCCTTGGCGGCGGCCTGGCCGGGGAGGTCCTCCTCCAGGGTCACCGTGATGGCCGCGATCCCCGCCGCGCAGGCGATCGGGTTGCCGCCGAAGGTGGTGGAGTGGATGATCGGGTTGGGGATCATCACCTCCCACACCTTGGGGGTGGCCACGAAGGCCGCGAGCGGCATCACCCCGCCGCCCAGCGACTTGCCCATGCACATGATGTCCGGCGTGACCCCGTCGTGGTCCACGCCCCAGAGCTTCCCGGTGCGGCCCATCCCGGTCTGGATTTCGTCGGCGATGAAGAGCGCGCCATGCCGGGTGCAGATCTCCCGCACCCGCGTGAGGTAGCCGGGCGGCGGGGCCACGCCACCGGCCTCTCCCTGCACCGGCTCCACCACCACCGCCGCGGGGAGCTGGCCCACCGCCTCGAGGACGCACATCTGCTGGTCCAGCGCGTCGGCGTCGCCGTAGGGGACGAAGCGCACGTCCTGCAGCCCCCGCTCGAACGGCTCCCGGAAGCTGGCCTTCCCCATCAGCGAGAGCGAGCCCATGGACTTGCCGTGGAAGCCCCCCAGGGTGGAGATGAAGACGTTCCGCTTGGTGTAGAGCCGCGCCAGCTTGATGGCGCCCTCGATGGCGTCGGTTCCGTTGTTGATGAAGAAGCAGCAGCCGATGTCCCCCGGCGTGACCGCCGCCAGCAGCTTGGCCAGGCCGGCGCGCCACGGCTCCAGCAGCTCCTGGCTGTTGAGCGCCATGCGGCCCATCTGGTCCTGCACCGCCTTGACGATCTTTGGGTGGTTGATGCCGGCCGAGAAGATGCCGTAGCCGCCGAGGCAGTCGATGTACTCGCGGTCCAGCAGGTCCTTGAGCATGGAGCCCTGCCCCGACCACTCCAGCGCCGCGTACTGTCCCGCCTGGGTCACCGACTTCCGGTAGCCCAGGAAGCCGCGGTTGACGTGCTTCTCGTAACTCTCGACCGTCTCGGCGATGAGCGCGTGCTTCTCCTCCAGGGACATCGCGCGGCCGGCGATCAGGTCGAGATACCGTCGGCTGAGCTTCAGGACATCGTCATTCGGCATCCGCAATTCATCGGCCCTCTTTCTAGGAAGATTTCAGTTCAGCCCAGATCTGCTGCCACAGCGCGGTGGCGTCGCCCAGGTCCCGCTCGTACTCCAGCCGCTGGAACTCCTCCGCCGTCGGGTACGGGAGGGGCCGGCGCATCTGCGCCAGCGCCGCCTGGTTGGGCGAGCCATAGCCGGTGGCGTTGGAGATCGCGGCGCCGACCGCGGGACGGAGCACGTAGTTGATAAACTCGTGCGCGGCGCGCGGGTGGGCCGCGCCGAGCGGCACCACCATCGAGTCGGTCCAGATGGCACACCCTTCGCGCGGCAGCACGTAGCGGATCGCCGGCTCCTCCGCCTGCGCCTGCGCCGTGTCCCCGTTCCAGAGCTGGGCCACCCAGACATCGCCCGAGACCAGCTCCCCCTTCACCTGGGCGGAGATGTAGGCCCGGAGGTTGCGCCGCGCGGCGAGGGCATCGCTCCGGGCCAGCGCCAGCTCCGACGGATCCGCCGAGTTGAGCGACTTCCCCCGGTACCGGAGCCACGCGCCCAGGGCGTCCCGCATGTCGTCCATCTGGGTCATGCGACCGCGGTGGGCGCCATCGAGAAAGATGCCCCAGCTGTCCAGGGTTCCCGGGATCTTGTCCGACCGGTAGGCGAAGCCGGTGGTCCCCCACTGGTAGGCCACCGAATAGGTGTTGTCGGGATCGAACACTGGATTGAGGAAGGTCGGCGCGAGGTTGGTGAAGTTGGTGATGTACCGCCGCTTGAGCGGGGCCAGCGCGCCCTGCGCCGCGAGCACCGCCACGGCGTAGTTGGTCGGCATGAGAACGTCGTACCGCGCCGTGCCGGTCCCCATCCGCGCCAGCAGCTCCTCGTTGCTCTCGTAGGTGTCGTAGCGGACCCGGACCCCGAACTCCTTTTCGAAGTTGGTGATCGTGTCCTCGGCCACGTAGTCGGACCAGTTGTAGATGGCCAGCTCCGGCTCCAGCTCGCCCAGCGACTCGTCGGTGCCGGCTTCGGGCTCGGTCATCGCCACGCCTCGAGGCCGGCGCGC
>CAZPER010000124.1:0-9326 GCA_964585655.1 uncultured Gemmatimonadaceae bacterium
GCGGGCGGGGGGAGAAGGGTGGGGTTGCGCCCGATGGGCCGCCCCTCGGGGATGCCCTCCCGCGGCGGCACGATGCGCGGGGCGCGTGGGGCGAGCACGCCGGCCGGCGCGGGGAGCGGGCCGAGCTGGCCGGCGGGCGCGGCCAGGGTGAGGACCCGCTCGAAGTGGCTGCGGCTGAAGCCGGTGAGCGGGGCGCGGGCCATCGGCCCGTGGAAGGTGACCACGCCGGTCGTGCTGGTGAGCGCCACGAGGAGGGCGGTGATGTCGGAGAAGCCGATCACCGGCCGCGGCCGCGCGGCGAAGGCGCCGAAGGCGACGCCGTCCAGGATGCGGGTGACGCCGAAGCCGCCGCGCAGGCACCAGACGGCGTCAATGGACGGGTCGGTGAGGGCGTGGTTGAGGTCGGCGAGCCGCGCCTGGTCGGCGCCGGCGAGGTACCCGTGCCGGTCCAGGGCGTGAGCGCCCGGCACCGGGACCAGGCCCAGGGCGGTGCACAACTCCGCCGCGCGGGTGAGATCGTCGCGTTCGGAGAGCGGGCCGGCCGGCGCGATCAGGGCGACCCGCTGGCCGGCGGCGAGCCGGGGCGGTCGGGGCGTGGGGCTGGGTGGCATTGGATTCCTGTTTCTAGCTCAGGGCTTCCACGGGCGACCACAGGGGTCGCCCTTACGGAACTGCTTTACCGGGTGATCGGGACCGGTGTAGATTAGCGGCCGACGTACTCCCCCGGAGACCCTCTATTGCGCGCATCGCACCCGACCCTGCTGACCGTGGGCCGCGCCATGGCGGATCATCGCGATGCCGTGATCCTCGAGTGGACCGACTGGCTGGGACATAGGGTAGCCAGCGCCGAGCTGATCCGCCGCAGCACCATGGAACGCGAACTCCGCATCATCTACAATATCATGATCGAGTCCGTCGGCCCGATGCGGCGCTCGGTGAACGACGTGTGGCACCACGCCTGCGAGCACTACGGCCGGTTCGGCGCCGCACGCGGCCTCGCCGCCGGCGAGGTGGTGGAAGAGATCCAGTACCTCCGCGGGCTCCTGATCCGGCGCATCGGCCCGGCGCTCACCCCGCTGCGGCAGCGCCAGGCGATGGCCATCATTCTCCGCCTGAACACGATCCTGGACAAGGGGATCGCGGTCGCGGTGGTGGGGTACACCGACGCCCTCGTCGCGACGCTCTTCACCCAGAACGGCGTCCCCGCCCCGGACAGCGCCCTGGACCAGGCGGACATCGAGAAGCAGCTGGAACAGATCGAGGCCGAGCTCGCGGCGGTGGTCAAGCACCGGTGAGGGCGCTCCTCGCCCTCCCCTGGTTTCTCTTCTTCCTCACCATCGTCCGCCTGGCGCGGAAGCGCCCCAACCTGGCGGAGCTGGCCCCCATCCCGGGGCCGCGCATCAGCGTCATCATCCCCGCCCGCAACGAAGCGGGCACCATCGAGACCGTGGTGCGTTCGGTGCTGGCCAGCGGCTATGCCGACCTGGAGCTGCTGGTGGTGGACGACCGTTCCACCGACGGCACCGCGGACCTGGTCCGCCGGATGGCGGCGGGGGATGGCCGCCTGCGCCTGCTCCCCGGGGCGGAGCTGCCGGCGGGGTGGTACGGGAAGCCGTGGGCCTGTCACCAGGGCGCGGCGGCCGCGACGGGCGCGATCCTGGTCTTCACCGACGCCGACACCCGCCACGAGCCGGAGTTGCTGGGCCGGGCGGTTGCGGCGCTGGAGCAGGCCCGCGCCGACGCGGTGACGGTGGCGCCGCGGCAGCGCTGCGTCACCTTCTGGGAGCGGGTCATCATGCCCCAGGTCTGGGTGCTCCTCGGGTTCCGCTACCATCCCGACCGCGTGAATCATCCCCGGCATGCGCGGGACGTGATCGCGAACGGGCAGTTCGTGCTGTTCCGGCGCGAGGCCTATGACGCCATCGGCGGGCACGCGGCGGTGCGCGGCGAGGTCGCGGAGGACCTGGCGCTGGCCCAGCGGCTCTGGCGCGCCGGCCGGCCCCTCCACTTTGCCTTTGCCGACACGCTCATGGAAACCCGGATGTACACCGGCCTCGGGCACCTGGTCGAGGGCTGGTCCAAGAACATCTACCTGGGCGCGCGCCGCTCCTATCCCGACGAGCCGGTGCGCCGGGCGCTCGTGCCGGTGACCCTCACCGCCGCCATGCTGTTCTGGCTGGCGCCGCCGGCGGTCGTGGCGCTGGTGCTCGGCGGGCTGGCGCCGGCGGCGCTGCTCCTGCCGGCGGAACTCGCCACCGGGGCATCACTCGCCTACTGGAGCCTGATCTCGGGGGGGATGCGGATTCCGGTCTGGTACGGCCTCTTCTATCCGGTCGGGGCGCTCCTGACGCTGGGGATCATCCTGCGGTCCACGCGGCGCGGGGCGGGCCGGGTCGAGTGGAAGGGCCGGACCTACGGCGTGGCGGTCAACCGGTAGCGGAGGATTCGCGCCGCCGTTACCAGCTGCCACAGCGCCAGCAGCCCCACCGAGGTGAGCATGAGCGGGTGGCCCGGTGGCGCGGCCAGGTTGCCGATCAGCCCGGCCACCGCCGCCAGCCCGGCGAGCCCGACCAGCCAGCGCGGCTCATCGGCGCGCCCCACGGTGGTGAGGGCGATGATCCCCGCGGCCAGCGCCACCAGGAACCCCGCCAGCCGGCCGCACATCACCGCGAAGAGGTGGGTCCCCTCGTACACCGCGGCGACCGGTGTCCCGTCGGCGAACGCCTGGGCGAAGTAAGTCCCCGCCCCGGTCATGTAGGCGATGTTCACACCGTTGAGCGCCTGCCCGATCCCCGCGACCACGAACGCCACACCGAGGCCGGCGCGCTCGCCGCCGTCGGCGGCGAGCCACCGCGCCCACAGTCCCGCGATGATGGCGCCGGTGGCATGGAGCAGCACCAGGTGCAGCAGGCGCCAGTGCCCCAGCGACTGGATCAGCGCCAGGTCCCCCACGGCAGTGAGCGGGAGGATCGGGTGCAGGGCGCTCGCGAGCACCAGGGCCGCGCTCCCCCCGAGCAGCAGCCAGGCCAGCGCGCGGGTGAGCCGGTGCGGACTCATCGGTGCCGGTCCAGCACGTCGCGGACCCGCTGGGTCAGGTCGGCGAGGGTCCAGGGCTTCTGCAGCAGCACCAGGTCGCCCTCGGGGATGTCCCCCTGCGTGATCTCGTCGGCGGCATAGCCGCTGGTGAACAGGAAGCGCGGACTGTGCCCCTCCTGCCGGAGGGTGCGGTACAGCGCGATGCCACCGAGCCGGGGCATCACCACGTCGGTGATGACGAGGTCCACCTCGGCGGCACGCTGGCGGTAGAGCTCCAGCGCCTCCAGCCCGTCGTCCGCGGTGAGCACCTGGTACCCCACCCGCTCCAGCGCCCGCTGGGCCACGCGGCGGAGGCCGTCTTCGTCCTCCACCAGCAGGATGGTCTCCCGCCCGCCGCGAAGCGTTCCCGGCACGGGCGTGGCCCGGTGGAGTGGATGGCCCTCGCGCGCCAGTGGCAGGAAGACGCGGACGGCGGTGCCTGTCCCCACCGCGCTCTCCAGCTCGACGAAGCCGCCATGCTGCTGCGTCAGGCCGTAGATCATCGACATCCCGAGCCCGCTACCCTCGCCCGGGGGCTTGGTGGTGAAGAAGGGTTCGAATGCGCGCGCCTTCACCCGCTCGTCCATGCCCAGCCCGGTGTCGCGGACGGTGAGGCGGGCATAGCGCCCGGGCAGGGCGCCGGCGGGTGGACGGTCCACCTCGACGGTGCGGACCTCGAGCTCCAGGAGCCCGCCCCGGGGCATCGCGTCGCGGGCGTTGGTGGCCAGGTTGATGATCACCTGCTCGATCGCGCCGGCATCCGCCAGCGCCTTCACGGGGTTCCCGTCGCGCTGCAGCTTGATCTCGATGTGGGCCGGGAGCAGCCGCCGGAGGGTGCCGAGCAGGTCGCCGACCACGCGGCCCAGGTCGAGCACCTGAAAGGTGAGCGGGGCGTGGCGACTGAACGACAGGAGCTTGCGGATCATCTGGGCGCCGCGGCGCGCGGCCGCCTGCAGCTCCCGCAGGTCGTCCTGCAGGTCCTTGCGGTCCGGCGGGAGCGCGCTGGCCATCATCTCGCTGTTGGCGAGCACCACGGTGAGCAGGTTGTTGAGGTCGTGGGCGATGCCGCCGGTAAGCTGGCCCACCGCCTCCATCTTCTGCGCCTGGCGGAGCTGCTCCTCCAGCCGGCGCCGCTCCGAGATGTCGCGGATGATGGCCTGATAGCGCCCGTCGCCCAGGTCGCGAGCGCTGATCTCGACCTCGGCCACGGCGCCGTCCTTCCGGACCAGCCGCCGCTCGTGCAGCGCGGCGCGGCCCTCGAACAGCTCCCGCAACTGCAGCGGGAAGCGCTCACGGTCCTCCGGGGAGACCAGCGATTCCATCGGATGGCCGACGATCTCGGCCCGGGGCATGCCCAGCAGTTCCTCCGCGCGCGAGTTGATCTCGAGAACCACGCCCTCCCGGTCGCTCACCACGATGGCATCGGAGGCCTGCTCCAGCGCCCGGCGGTAGTTGGCCTCGGACGCCGCCAGCCGCCGCTCGGCACGCACCCGCTCGGTGATGTCGTGGATGATCGAGTAGTTGACCCGGCGCCCATCGAGCTGGATGGGGGTGGAGTGGACCTCGACATCGCGCTCCGCCCCCGCCCGGAGCCGGTGGCGGACGACGAACGTCCTGCCCCCCTCCTCGGCCGCGGCCTTCACCGTCGTACGCAGGGTGGTTTCTTCCATGGTGTTGATCTGGCCGAGCGTCATCCCCAGCAGCTCCTGGCGGGTCCAGCCGTAGAACCGCTCGGCTGCCGGGTTCGCATCCACAAGGCGCAGCGTCTCCACATCGACGAGGAGACAGACCGAGCTGGTGCGCTCGAAGACCTGCCGGTAGCGCTCCTCGCTCTCACGGCGCTCCGCGTCGGCGCTGGCCACCGCCGCGACCGCCCAGCGCACCAGCCACCAGAGCAGGACACCCGTCACCAGGACGTACAGCGTCCCCTTGAGGGTCTGGATCTGCTGCAGTTCCTCGATGGTCCGGTTGGAGAGGCGAGCCCACGCGGCGTCGGAGAACCGGATCCACGCCGCCCCCAGGAGGACGTAGACCAGCGCGATCGCAACCGGGATCTGGGATCGCGAGAGGCGGAAGCGGGATCGCCCCGATCGATCGGTCAGGGGGCCTGCATCCGGACGAGCCGGAGCCCCTGGCTCGGGACCGTGCCACCCTGGATCCGGCCCTCCCGGTCCAGGGTCAACCGGAATTCGACGCCGGCAAGCTGCAGCGAAGCCGCGCCGGCACCGAGCCGGCGGACCGTGCCGGTCACCGTCTGCCCGCCGCCGAGGTTGAAGAACGGCACCGTGAGGCTGTCGGCGCCGGAGGCGGCGAAGCGGCGGGTAGCCAGTTCGAGGAAGGCGAGCGAGAGGTTCAGGTAGGGAATGGCGCCCCGCTGGGTGGCGAAGAGACGGGTCAGCGCGGCCGAGCGGGAGGCGTCGTCCACCGCCACGCTGTCATCCTTGAAGATGACCCGCGCGTTCTGCCTGGCGGGCGACGCCGGCGGGTCCTCCTCGCGCCAGACGGAGAACTCCACCAGCGGCGCGCTTTCGTCCTCGATGAGCGTCGCTTTGTAGCGGATCCGTTCGCGGCTGGCTCCCGCGACCCGGATCAGGTTTCCGGCAAGCTGCACATCCACCCGCTCGAACTGCTCGACGGCGACCGTGTCCCCGGCATTGAGGATGGCGAACCCGCCGCCGTCCTGCGCCGTGAGCGGCGCGGTGGCGGCCAGCAGCAGCAGGGCGGTCAGAGCCCGACATCGCATGGTGTGATCCTCGGTGGCACGTCAGGAGGGCTGGGACGGGTCGGGTTATTGCGCACCCCGCCGCCGCAGGACAGCTACCAAGGTACACGTGGCCCGGCGCTAGCATGGACCCCCGCTCGCCAGGGGTCGCATGTCGTACACCGATCAACTTCATCGGATATCCACAGCCGCCGATTGCGTCCGCCTGCTGACGCCCGGGAATGCCCTCGACCCGGTCCACCGGCTCCCGCCAGGAGCCCTCCCCCTCCCGACCGGGGATGCGGCGGCCGGCGGACCTCCCAGCGGACTGGAGACCGTGGCCGCGGTGGCCCGGCCCGCCCTTGGCGGCGCCCGGCACCTGAGCCGCGCGCTGCACCAGCGGGGGCGGCTCGCCCTGGTTGCGGTGCTGGACCCGGAGGCCCGGCAGCTGGCGCTGGCCGTGACCCTGGAGCGCACGGCGGCGTGGTGCCTCCCCCTCGACGCCGCGACGCCGGCAGATCTCGAGCGGCTGGATCGTCTGATTGGCCTCGAGGCGTCCACGCCGCTCGGGCGGGCGCTCGGACTGCTCGACCTGCTGGGCGCGGAGGAGGTGGGGCTCCGGTTCTTTCGTTCCTTCCGGGCGGTGGTCGAGCGAATGGCCGCGGGACTCACGCCGCCGCCGCCCCGGGGCAGCCGCGAGACCCTGGCGCTCATCCAGCTGACCCGGGTGCTGTTCCTGTACTTCGTCCAGGCGCGTGGGTGGCTCGATGGTCGCCCCGATTTCCTGCGTCAGGCGGTGGACGACACCATGGCCTCGGGCCGGCGGCTGCACCGCGACCTCTTCCGCCCGCTCTTCTTCGGCACCCTCAACCAGCGGCCCGAGGCCCGGCGCCGGGCGCGCCGCTTTGGGCGGATCCCGTTCCTCAACGGCGGACTGTTCGAGGCCCACCCGCTGGAACGGGCCTGGCGCGGGGAGGTCCCCGACGACGGCTGGCGCGAGGCCTTCGACGGGCTGTTCGAGCGGTTCCGCTTCACGGTGTACGAGGGGGGCGCCTCCGGCTCGATTGCGCCGGACATGCTGGGCCGGGTCTTCGAGGGGCTGATGGAGCCGGAGGAGCGCCGCGCGCGCGGCGCCTTCTTCACCCCCGCCCCGCTGGTGGGGCGGCTGGTGGACGCCGCGCTCCAGGCGCTGGTCGCGGAGCGCCTGGGCGTCACGCCGGAGGGCGCGGCGGATCTGCTGGCGCAGCGGGCGCCGGCGCTCCGGCCGCTGCTCACCGACCTCCGGCTGCTGGACCCCGCGGTCGGCTCGGGGGCGTTCCTGTTAGGCGCCCTGGACCGGCTGGCAACGCTCCGCGCCGGCGAGACGCCCCCCGCCGAACTCCGGCGCCGGATCCTCTCCCGCAACCTGTTCGGGGTGGACCTCCACCCGATGGCGGTGCGCCTGGCCGAACTCCGGCTGTGGCTCGCGGTCATCGCGGCGGAGCCGGCCGGGCCGGCGTCCGAGGTGGCGCCGCTCCCCAACCTGGATGGGATGGTGCGGCCCGGGGACAGCCTGCTCGACCCCGCGGCGTTCCTCGCCCGGCTCGGCGCCCGGCCGGCGCGAAGCGGCGCCGAGCTGCGCCGGTTGCGGGAGGCGTTCATCGGCACCAGCGGGCCGGACAAGCGCGAGCTGCTCCGGCGGCTGCGGCAGGCGGAGGTCCGCGCGCTGGAGGAGTGCCTGCACCAGGCCTCCTGCCGGCTGGAGGGGGAGATCACCGAGTGCCTGCTCGCGGCGCGGACGCCGACCCTCTTCGGCGAGCGCCGCGGGCTCGACCGCCCGCTCCGGCGCGAGTTGCGGCGGTTGCGGGGCGAACTGGGGCAGGTGCGCCGGCTGCACCGGCGGCTGATCGCCGAAGGGGAGGTGCCCTGGTTCAGCTATGAGGTCCACTTCGGCGACGTGCTGGCGGCCGGGGGATTCGACCTGGTCGTTGGCAACCCGCCCTGGGTCCGGGCGGAGGAACTGCCGCCCGCGATGCGCACGGCCCTCGCGGCGCGGTATCGCTGGTGGCAGGCGCGGGGCCCGGGGTTCTCGCACCAGCCCGATCTCTCGCTCGCGTTCGTGGAGCGTGGCTTCGAGCTGCTCGCCCCTGGCGGGGTGCTTGGCCTGCTGCTGCCGGCCAAGCTCGGCACTGCGGAGTACGGCCGCACCATGCGCCGGCACCTCGCCGAATGCGCCACGGTCCACACCCTGGCGGATCTCACCGACGATCCCGTCGCGGCCTTCGACGCGACGGCGTATCCGCTCGCGCTGGTGGCCGCGAAGCGGCGCCCTCCCGCCGGCCACGCGGTGCAGCTGGCGCTGGTACCGGGGCCGGAACCGCGCTGGCCGCAGGCCCGGCTGGCAGAGGGGGGGCCCTGGATCATCGCGCAGCCGGCGCTGCTGGACGCGCTGGCCGCGCTGCACGGCGCGCACCCCCGGCTGGGCGAGCGACTGCAGCCGCAGTTGGGAGTGAAGACCGGGGCCAACGCGGTCTTTCTCGATCCACCGCCGGGGATCGAGCCCGCGCTGATCCGGCTGGCGCTCCGCGGCCGCGATGTCCGGCCATTCGGGCACGGGACCGGGGTGCGGCTGCTGTTTCCGCACGGCGGCGACGGCGCCGCCTATGCGCGGCTTCCCGAATCCGCCGCGCGCTACCTGCGCCCGCACGAGCGGGTGCTCCGGGCCCGGGTGGACTTCGATGGCGGTCCGCCCTGGACCCTCTTCCGGGTGCGACCCACGCTGGCGCCGCACCGGGTGGCGTGGGCCGACCTGGCCCGGCGGCTCACAGCAGTGGCGCTGACCGGGCCGGTGGATGCCCGGCTGGTGCCGCTCAACACCTGTTACCTCCTCGCCGCCCCGGACCGGGTGGCGGCGCTCGCACTCACCGCCTGGCTCAACAGCACCTGGCTCAGGGTCGCGGCGCGGGCCACCGCCGATGTGGCGGCAAGCGGATTCGCCCGCTTCAACGCGCGGGTGGTCGCGGCGCTGCCGCTGCCACCCGAGGTGCTGGTCGACGCCGCGCTTGCCGCGCTCGCGGAGCGCGGCGCGGCGGGGGAGCCGGTCCAGGAGGAGATCGATGCCCGTGTCGCCCTGCACCTGGCGCTGGCGCCGGCCACCCAGTCGGCGCTGGCCCGGGCTCCGGGAGCCGGTGCCGACCATCGTGGCTGAGGCGCTGGTCGAGCTGAAGGATCCGCTCGCGGCGCTCTTGCCGCGGGAGGCCGTCCTCCCGCCCGCCCCGCTGGTGCGCGCCATGCTGGCCGCGCTGCTCCCGCCGGAGGCTGCCGCGCCGGTGCCCGAGTGGCTCTGGCCCGACCAGGCGGCATCCTTTCGCCGCGCCCTCGCCGCGCTGGAGCGGTACGGCGGGGCGCTGCTGGCCGATCCGGCGGGGAGCGGGAAGACCTGGATCGCCCTCGCGGTGGCGCGGGCGCTGGGGCGGGGAGCCAGCGTCGTGGCGCCCACCGCGCTCGGGCCGGCGTGGCGGGATGCCGCCGCGCGTACCGGGGTGCCGATCGAGTTCACCTCGCACGAACG
>CAZPER010000125.1:0-9269 GCA_964585655.1 uncultured Gemmatimonadaceae bacterium
ACCGGTGCGGCGGCCGCGCTGTGCGCGGCGGCGCGCCGGCCGGAACTGGTGCGCGCCGTGGTGTCCCGCGGCGGGCGCCCCGACCTGGCCGAGCCGTGGCTGGCGCGGGTTCAGGCGGCGACGCTGCTCATCGTGGGGGGCCACGACGAGCCGGTGATCGGGCTCAATCACATCGCGCTGGAGCGGCTGACCTGCCACAAGAAGCTGGTGATCGTGCCGCGGGCGACGCACCTGTTCGAGGAGCCGGGTGCGCTGGAAGAGGTGACTCGCCTGGCGCGGGACTGGTTCCGCCGGTACCTCGCCGTCCGCCCGGGCGAGCCCTGAGGCGGGCGGCCGCGGAACCGCGGCGGGTACGCGGGAAGAGCGGCGGCCGATGGAAAACGCGGAGATTGCCCGGCTGTTCCGGGAGCTGGCGGACCTGCTGGAGATCGAGGGCGCCAATCCCTTCCGCATCCGCGCCTACCGGCGCGCGGCGCGCACCATCGAGGGAGCCCCCCATTCGGTGGCGGCGCTGGCGCGCGAGCATCCTGAACAGCTGACCGACCTGCCCGGGGTCGGGGACGATCTCTCCGGCAAGATTGTCGAGATAGTCCGCACCGGGCGGCTCGAGGCTCTCGCCGACACCGGCCGCCGCCTTCCCCATTCGCTACCGACGCTGCTCGCCCTGCCGGGGCTGGGTCCCCGGCGGGTGCAGGCGCTGTTTCACGACCTCGCGGTGCAGGACCTGAAGGGACTCCGTGAGGCGCTGGCGGCGGGGCGGCTCCGGGAGCTTCCGGGGTTCGGGCCCAGGACGGAGGCGCGCCTCCGCCAGGCGCTGGCGCAGCACCAGGGCGACCGGCCCCGCATGCCCCTGCCGATCGCGAGCCAGTACGGCGCGTCGCTGGTGGCGTGGCTGCGGGAGCTTCCGGGGGTGGGCCGGGTGGAGATCGCCGGCAGCTTCCGGCGCCGCAAGGAGACGGTGGGCGACCTCGACCTGCTGGTCACCGCCCGCGCCAGTTCTCCCGTGATCGAACGGTTCCTGCACTTTCCGGAGCTGGCGGAGATCCTGGCCCAGGGTCCGACTCGCGCGGCCATGACGCTTCGGTCGGGGTTGCACGTGGACCTCCGGGTGCTCGCGCCCGAGAGCTACGGCGCCGGGCTCTACTACTTCACCGGATCGAAGGCGCACAACATCGCCGTCCGGCGGCTGGCGCGGGAGCGGGGGCTCAAGCTCAACGAGTATGGCGTGTGGCGCGCCGGGCGCCGGATCGCGGGGCGCACCGAGCGCGAGGTCGCGCGGGCGGTCGGGCTGCCGCTCATCCCCCCGGAGCTTCGGGAGGATCGCGGTGAGCTCGCGGCGGCGGCGGCGGGGAGGCTGCCGCGGCTGGTGGAACCGGGACAGATCCGCGGCGACCTCCAGTCGCACACCACCGCGAGCGATGGCCGGAGCCCCCTGAGCGAGATGGCGGATGCCGCCGCCGCGCTGGGCTACGAGTATCTCGCCGTCACCGATCACACCCCGGCGGTGCGGGTGGCGGGCGGGCTCGACCGGGCCGGCTTCCGGCGGCAGCGCGGGGTCATCGACCGGCGCAACGCCCGCTCGCCAGGGCTCACCCTCCTCGCCGGCGCCGAGGTGGATATCCTCGCCGATGGTTCGCTCGACCTGGATGACGACACGCTCTGGGGGCTCGACCTGGTGGTGGTGGCACTCCACACCGGGCTCCGGCTGCCGGCGCGGGAACAGACCAGGCGGGTGGTGCGGGCGCTCCGGCATCCGGCGGTGGACATCCTGGCGCATCCGACGGCGCGACTGCTCGGCCGGCGGGACGGTGTGAACATCGACCTGGACGAGGTGTTCCGGGTGGCGGCAGGCCAGGGGGTGATCGTCGAGGTGAATGCCCAGCCCGACCGGCTCGACCTGGACGATGTCGCGATCCAGTCGGCGCTCCAGCACGGGGTGCGGCTCGCGATCTCCACCGACGCCCACGCCACCACGGAACTCGACTTCATGCGCTGGGGAGTGGACCAGGCCCGGCGCGGCTGGGCCACCGCTGACGCAGTGGTGAACACCCGCCCGCTGGCCGCGCTCCGGATGCTGCTGCACGGGGCACGGGGAGGGCGGGCCGCCGTGGCCTGAGCGGGGTGCAGGGACCCGGAAGGAGAACGAAATGCGACCGATCGTTGTGGTAGGGATGGCCCTGTCGCTCGGCGGTGTGGGAGCGCTTGCGGGGCAGGTCGTCCCGCGGGAGCGCCCCAGCGGGGTGACCGATTCCGCCATCGCGTGGGGGCAGGCGCTGTTCAAGGGCCCGGCCAACTGCAGCCGCTGTCATGGCCTCACCGGCCGCGGCAGCGCCTACGGCCCGGACCTGGCCGACGCCATCTGGTGGCACGGCCCCGGCTCGTACGAGTGGCTGGTCCGGGAGGTGAGTCACGGCATCCCGGAAAACCTCACCGTCACCGGCGAGCCGATGCCGGCGCGGGGACAGACGGCCATGAATGAGCAGGACGTGCGGGCGGTCGCGGCCTACGTCTGGGCGATCAGCCATCCGCCCAAGCCCCCGCGGCCCGAGACCGGCCGGAGCCGGTAGGGGCATGCCATGCAGGCCGGGGAGCGGGAGCTGCACTTCGAGGCGCTGGCGAGCCTGGTGGTGGCGAATGCGCGGGTCGGCATCACCATCACCGACGCCGCCGGCTTGATCCTTTATGTGAATCGCGCCTTCACCGAGGTCACGGGATACGCCCCCGAGGAGGTGATCGGGCAGAACCCCCGGCTGCTGCACTCGGGTCGCCATCCCCCGGCGTATTACGAGGAGATGTGGCGCGCGCTCCTGGAGCGGGGCAGCTGGCAGGGGGAGATCTGGAACCGCCGCAAGTCGGGGGAGGAATACCCCGAGTGGCTGAGCATCGTGGCGGTGCGGGACAAGTCCGGGGCGCTGACCAACTACTGTGCCATCTTCAGCGACATCTCGGAACGGAAGCGCGCCGAGGAGACGCTTACGCACCTCGCCCTGCACGACGCGCTGACCGACCTGCCCAACCGGGCACTCTTCGTCGAGCATCTGCGGCACGCGCTGCAGCGGCAGCGGCGCGCCGAGGGCCGGCTGGCGGTGCTGTTCCTGGACCTCGACGGCTTCAAGGCAATCAACGACGATTGGGGCCACGAGGCGGGGGACCTGGTGCTGCGCACGACGGGGGAGCGGGTGCGGGCCTGGCTCCGATCCTCCGACGTCGTGGCCCGGCACGGCGGGGATGAGTTCACCGTGCTGCTGGACGGCATTCGCGGGGCCTGGCAGGCGGCCGACACCGCGCGAAAGCTGGAACTGGAGGTGGCGCGGCCGATCACGATGCCGGTGGGGGAGTGCCGGGTGGGGGTCTCGATCGGGGTCGCGGTGTTCCCGGACGACGCCGCCGACGAGACGGACCTGCTGCGCCTCGCCGACCAGCGGATGTACCAGGAGAAGCGGCGGCACCTGCGGTCGCGGGACTCGCGGCGGAGAGGGTAGGCTTGAGCGATTGGGTGATGGGCTGCCGGGATGATGTCATCTTGTCGCGGCGCCGCGCCGCGTCCGGGCGCGGTGGGCTCCGCGCGCTGCAGTTCGCTCTCCGTGAAGGGGCGCAATCCTCCCGCCCGCTCGCTGACGCGCGCTTTGCCCCCCGCTGCCCGTCCGCGGCACGAGCTTCGACCCCCGTCGCCCGCCTACAACCGCGTACGCCGGAGCGACACCGCGTTCAGGGCCACGATGATCGAGGAGACCGACATCAGCAGCGCCGACACCTCGGGCCGGAGTGACCAGCCGAGGGAGGGGTAGAAGGCCCCCGCGGCCACCGGGATGGCGAGGAGGTTGTAGACGCTGGCCCAGGCCAGGTTCTGCTTCATCTTCCGCACCGTGGCCTTGCTGAGGCGGATGGCCCGGGCGATGTCCAGCGGGTCGGACCGCATCAACACCACTTGTGCTGCCTGGATCGCGACGTCGGTGCCGGCGCCGCCGGCGATGCCGATATCGGCCTGCGCCAGCGCCGGGGCGTCGTTGATGCCGTCGCCGACCATGGCCACGAAGCGCCCCGTCTGCTGCACCCGCCGGACTTCCGCCGCCTTCTGTGCCGGCCGCACCTCGGCCTGCACCTCATCGATCCCCACCTCCGCCGCAACCCGTCGGGCGGTGACGGCGAGGTCCCCGCTCAAGAGCATTGTCCGCACCCCCATCTGTCGCAACTCGGCGATCGCCTCCTCCGAAGTGGGTCGCAGCGCGTCGGTGATCCCGACCAGGCCCAGCAGGCGCCCGCCGTGCGCGACATGCACGAGGGAACGGCCCCTGGCGGCCAGCCGCTCCGCCTCACCCGCCACGCCAGTCGCATCCACCCCCGATTCCTGGAGCAGGGCGACGTTGCCCAGCAGGACTGCAACCCCCTCGACGGCACCCACTACGCCGCGACCCGGGTGATCCACCAGCCCCGTGGCCGGCCCCGCGGACGGCAACTGCCGCTCGGCGGCCGCCGCCGCGATGGCCTGGGAGAGTGGATGGGTGGACTGGCTCGCGAGGGCGGCGGCGACACGGAGGAGCTGCTCCGGAGTCCCGCCCGGCGCCGGCACGACGTCGGTGACGCGCGGCTTCCCCTCGGTGAGGGTGCCGGTCTTGTCGAGGATCACGGTCTCGATGCGGCTGACGGCCTCCAGCGTGGCCGCGTCCTTGATCAGGATGTTGTGCCGGGCACCGAGGCCGGTGGCGACCGCGACGGCGGTGGGGGTCGCGAGCCCCAGGGCATCGGGGCAGGCGATGACCACGGCGGAAATCGCGAAGGTGAGGGCGGTGAGGAACGGGGCGTTACCGAGCAGGGTCCAGCCGAGGAAGGTGAGCAGGCCGGCGCCGACGGCCACGACGACGAGCACCGCCGCGGCCCGGTCCGCGAGCCGCTGCCGCGGCGCCTTGGAGTGCTGTGCCTGTGCCACCAGCGCCGCGATCTGGGCCAGCACGGTGTCGCTGCCGACCTTGGTGGCCCGCATGGTCACGGCGCCGCTCACGTTGATGGCCCCGGCCACGAGCGGTGCGCCGGGCTGCTTCGTCACCGGGACGCTTTCCCCGGTGACCAGTGCTTCATCCACCTGGGTGGTGCCCTCCACCAGTTCGCCATCCACCGGCACCCGGTCCCCGGGGCGGAGCCGCAGGAGGTCTCCGACCACCACCTCGGCGGTGGGCAGGGTGCGTTCCACCCCGTCCCGGAGAACGGTCGTGGTCGGGGGCACGAGGTCGAAGAGGGCTCGCAGCGCGTCGGAGGTGCCGCGCCGGGAGCGCATCTCCATCCAGTGCCCGAAGAGCACGAAGGTGACCAGCATGGCGGCGGCCTCGTAGTAGGCCGTCGGTTCGCCGATCACCGTGAGGTAGAGACTGCTCAGCCAGGCGGCCAGGACGCCGGTCGCGATCAGGACCGACATGTCGAGTTGCCGCCGGCGCAGCGCCCAGTAGCTCCCCGACAGGAAGATCCAGCCGCACCACCAGACGACCGGGGTCGAGAGCGCGAGGCCGAGCCAGCTGGCGAGCGGCGGGTGCACCAGCATCGGCAGGCCGGGGAGGTGCCCCGCCAGGATCGCCACCGGGATGGTGAACGCGAGGGCGATCCAGAACCGGCGGCGCATGTCCGCTTCCATCGCCTTTGCCATGGCGGGATCGGCCATGGCAGAGGCATGGTCGTGGTGGGCGGCCGGGGCGGGAGCCGGGGCGCCGGCGGCAGGGGTGGAGGGCCCGGCGTGACCGTGGGCGTGGTGGTCGTGCGCGTGGGGGTCGTGGTTTGGCATCGATTCCTCCCATCTCCCGGGAAGCTCAAGGAACGGTAAGGTGGCGATCACGCCCGGTTCAGGCCCTGGAGCGCACATTGGTCATGAAGCCTGACCCAGCACACCAGTGCCGCAACCCAGGAGGCTCCCCATGTTCGCCCATTCCCTCATTCAGATGCTGGCGCTGGCCGCGACCATGACCGCCGCCCGCACCGATGTCCCCGTCCCCGCCGGGCTCCGCAGTCTCCGGCCGCACCAGGTGGTGGAGCAGATCATGGCGCGGCGCGAGGCGCTGAGCCTGAGCGATGAGCAGTTCGCCCGCCTGGATGACCTGACCATCGCCATCCGGGGGGAGAAGCACGGCTTCATCCACCGGGGCGGCAAGCCCCATCGGACGCGTCATGTGCCGATGATCTCCCGGCAGGAGGCCTTCGACCGGGCCACCGCCGTGCTGACGCCGGACCAGCAGGCGCGGCTGGGCTGGCTCTTCCCGGGCGCTCCGATTGCTTCCACCCGCGTGCAGCGCGTGCGTGGCGCCCCTGGCAAGCCGTGACCCGATCCGGCCGGACGGCCTTCCCCGCCGTCCGGCCGGCGGTCCCTTTCCATTCTACCAGACCGGAGTTTGCGATGTCCCGCTTCACCTCACTCGGCGTCCCCGCCCTGGCCCTGCTCCCCCTGCTGATCGGGTGCGGCGACTCGACCGGTCCGGCCACGTCCTCACTGACGACAATCTCCCCGGCGCCCAACGCCGTCTCCGTGAACCCAGCCACCAGCATGACCCTGACGTTTGAGCATTCGATGAGCCCGGGGATGGAGCAGTACTTCGACCTGCACCAGGGCGGCATTACCGGACCGACTGTGCCGATGACCTGCGGCTGGAGCCCGGACGCCACGACCCTGACCTGTACGCCATCGAATCCGCTCACCCCGGGGACCCAGTACACCATGCACATCGGGGCGGGCATGACCGATGCTGAGGGACACCGGATGGCGATGGGCGACTGGACCGGCCAGGGCGGGCACTGGGTGGACGGCGGCATGATGGGCGGGACCCACGATGGGCACCCGGTGGGGACGATGGACGACCACTGGAAGCATGACGGCCATTACGGGATGACCTTCACCTTCACGACGGCCTGAGCCCGGCGGGCAGTACCAGCCGGAACACCGCACCGGGATCGTTGCCCACGAATTCGAGACGGCCGCCATGCGCTTCGGCGGCCGTCTTCGCGATGGCCAGTCCGAGGCCGGTGCCGGCGTCCCCCCGCTGCCGGGTCTCCCCCCGGAAGAACCGGCTGAACAGTTGTGCCTGGTCGCCGGGGGGGACACCGGGGCCCTGATCCCGGACCGTCAGCGTGACCTCTTCCCCGGCCGCGACCGTGAGCCCCACGGTCCCGCCCTCCGGGGAATGGCGGACCGCGTTGTCCACGAGGTTGCCGACCACCCGCTCGAGCAACGCCGGGTCGCCGCGGACGGCGAGCGGGGGGCCGGCGACGATGATCTCCACCCGGCGCGGACCCGCCACCGCCCGGCGCCGTTCCGCCACCTGTTCCGCGATCAATCGCAGGTCCACCTCGACGGTGTCGGGCGGGGTAAGACCCGCCTCGTGCCGCGCCAGGGTGAGCAGATCGGTCGCCAGCCGGGTGAGGCGGATGACCTCTTCCCGGCAGCGCGCCAGGGTGACCCGATACTCCTCCGGGGTCCGGTCCCGCTTGAGGGCGAGATCGAGCTCGCCGCGGAGTGCGGTCAGCGGCCCGCGCAACTCGTGACTGGCGTCGGCGGTGAAGCGCCGCTGGACGGCGGAGGCCTGGTCCAGCCGGCCGAGCATGGCGTTGAGCACCTGGACCAGGCGGGCGAATTCTTCCATGTCCGCGTGGGCGGTGATGCTGGGGGCGGGGGTGCCCTCCCGGATGGCTTCCGCCTGGGCCGTGATCTCCGCGGTGGGGAGGAGGGCCGCGCCGGCGATGCGCCACCCGACCCCGAACGCCGCGCCGCCGGCCACAAGCGTGAGCGCCAGCCCCAGCAGGATGAAGTCCCGCAGCGTGCGCTCCAGCGGCGCGAGCGGCGCCGCCACCTGGAGCAGGTGCATGCCGTGCGCCGCGCCGACCAGTTCCAGCGGGTACACCACGCAGCGGAGCCGCTGCCCCTCCCATCGATGGGTGTCCCAGACCACCCGGCCGTCCCGGGCGGCGGCGACCGCGCCGGTGGGGAGGAAGAGGTCGGCCGGGAGGTTGCGGCTCCGGATGAGTGGCTGCCCTTCGCTGGTCCAGAGCTGGGCGTAGCGGGTCAGCTCCGCGCTCGGGCCCGGGGTGGCGGTGAGCAGCACCCCCTCATGAAAGGTGAACTCCGAGCTGGAGTGGGCGGCGCCGGCCTGGGCCTCGACTTCGGCGAGGTGCACCAGGGTGCCGTCGAGCTGCCGGTAGAGCAGGGCGCGGAGCGCCAGTGCGCAGATCGCGCCAAGGAGAAGGGTCAGGATCAGCACCGCGCCGGCGGTGCGAAGGGCCAGCGCCGCCCGGAAGGAGCGCATCAGTCCGGCTCGGCCGGGCGGAGGGCGTAGCCCGCTCCCCGGATGGTCTGGATCAGGCGGGTGCGCCCGCCCTCCTCCAGCTTCTTCCGGAGGTTCGAGATGTGCGCGTCCACCAGGTTGGTCTCGGGGTCGAAGGACATGTCCCACACCTGCTCCAGCAGCGTGGTGCGGGTGATGACGCGCTCGGAATTGAGCAGGAAGAACTCCAGCAGGCGGAACTCCCGGGGCGCGAGGTCGAGGGTCCGGCCGGCGCGCTTCACCCGGCGCTGCAGCCGGTCCATCTCGAGGTCCTGGAAGCGGAGGATGCTGGTGGCGGTTCCGAGCTGGCGGCGGGTGAGAGCGTTCACCCGGGCGAGCAGCACTTCGAGCGCGAAGGGCTTGGTGAGGTAGTCATCCGCGCCGGCGTTGAGGCCGCGTACGACGTCCTGGGTCGAGTCCCGCGAGGTCAGCATCAGGATGGGACAGGTGAGCCCGCTCCGCCGCACTTCGGCGGCCACCTGGAGGCCGTCCCGGCCGGGGAGCTGCACGTCCAGCAGGATCAGGTCGTAGGGATTGAGGTGTGCGAGGGTGCCGGCCTCGGCGCCATCGCCGGCGGTGTCCACCGTGTGCCCTTCCTCCGTAAGCGCCTGCCGGAGGAACCGGGCCACGCTCGCGTCATCCTCCACGACCAGAATGCGCATGCCGTCTCCCGTGGCGGTGGGACCTTGAGGAGAGGATAGCCAAGGTGGGGCGATCGCGGGGAAATCTCAAGAATCGATAATGTTGGGCGATTGGGCGAGCGGCGCCGCGTCCGGGCGCGGTGGTCTCCGCGCGCTGCAGTTCGCTCTCCGGGATGGGGCGCAATCCTCCCGCCCGCTCACTGACGCGCGCTTTGCCCCCCGCTGCCCGGCCGCGGCATCGGCTCCCGCCTGCTGCCGCCGCGTCGTCTCCCGCCTGCTGCCGCCGCATCGTCCCCCGCCTGCTGCCGCCGCGCCGCGTCCGGGCGCGGTGGTC